>JAQCJQ010000075.1 GCA_027593035.1 Bacteroidota bacterium
TTGAAAGAATCTGCTTCACCGTGATTTGATAGGAACTTCATGATCTAAAACCACGAAGCATTTCCCCTCAAAATTAGTCCGGTAGGTGATCAAATAGACGTGGAACAAACTGTGCTGTAAAATCGCTGAACAAACGTACGACTCGTGGAATATGTCTGTTACTCAAGTGAACAATCGACAAATCCACGGTGGCAAAGTGCCAATTTGGCATGACCACAACAAGCTTCCCTTCTTTTAATAATTCAGGGCGGACGATGGGAGGCAAGTCGCCAATACCCGCACCAGACTCCAGAGCTTTTGCCAGACCTGAATAGTCATTCATTGCCAGATGTGGATAAAATGTAATGGTTTCCTTGCGTTGGCCTTTCCCAAAAGTCCAGGTGTCTTGCGGGGTCCAGTGCGAGAAAGCTAAAAGCCGGTGTTCAAGCAAGTCCTGGGGGTTTTGAGGAGGCTTAATGGATGCCAGATATCCTGGGCTGGTGACCAGCTGATGGCGATAACGTAATACCTTTTTTCATGAGACTTGAGTCTGGCAGCGAGCCCACGCAAAACTCCAGATCAATTCCTTCAACGATATGATCGACAGACCGTTCTGTCACCAGAATACGCACATGTACTTGTGGATAGGACGCCTGAAAGGCCATAACCAAAGGCGTGAGCAAACTGTCAGAGATGCTGGGTGGTGCTGAGAGACGAAGGGTCTCTTTCACTTCTGCAAGCTGATTTGAAACAACGCTTTCGATGGCTTCGCTTACTTCGACGCTTTTCTGGGCCTGTGCGAACACTTCCATTCCAATGTCAGTTAGACGCAACTGCCTGGTTGATCGCTCAAGGAGCCTGATTCCCTGTTGGTTTTCCAATTCGGCGACTTTTCGGCTTACCGTAGAAATAGGCATGGCCAAACGCCGTGCAGCTTCCGTAAAACTCGTGGCCTCAACTACCTTGGCAAAGATCATTAATGCATTGAGGTCGGGCATCTTATTTCCAAATATGGGATAATGTTTTTTAACATTGACCACTAATGCTATATATACAAATATTCTATATTGTTAACAACGAGTAAAGAAACCAACTTCGCCAAAGGAGAATGACGTGAAATCGATGATCTTTAAGATAGGCATATTCACTTTTTTGATGGTACCGTACTTAGCCAGTGCAGAGGCTCGGGCCTTTTCTGATTATGCACCTGTGCTCAAGCATGTTCTAGAGGACGCACTGCCCATCAATCCAGAAACAGGAATCTATGTGCGGGAAATCAATCATGGTGTCCATGTCGTGAGTGATGGTATCTGGCAGTCAGCATTTGTAGTGACCGAGGACGGGGTCGTCGTTATCGATGCGCCAGAATCATATGCGCCAAAAATTAGACAAGCAATAGCAAAAGTGACAGACCAACCCATTAAAATGCTGATTTATTCCCATGCACATAAAGATCATATCGGCGGATCAGCGGCAATTGGCGACATTGAGAATTTGGAAGTCATCGCTCTCGAAGGCGTTGCGCATTTTCTAAAAGAGAAACAGGATCCCAATCACCTCGTTCCGACGGTAACATTTAAAAATAAAACAACCATACGCCTTGGCGGAAAAACCATCGAGCTTGCGCAGCAGCGCAATTATCATTCCAATGAGGGGGATCTGTTCATCTATGTCCCCGCCGCAAAATTTCTAATGGCGGTTGATACACTCGCGCCGGGCTATGTGCCTTTCTCTGGATTTGATTTGACCTCGAACTTTCATGAATACCGAAAGATTTTTGCTGACATTCTCGCGTATGATTTTGATGTATTTGTTGGTGGACATCTCACCGGGCTTGGTACGCGTGAGGACGTTAAGATGACAGAAGCGTATACAACCGATGTTTATAAGACCGTTAAACGCATTCATGACGACACGAATATGATGACGGTCATGGCTGAAACGGCTGAGGCCGCGGGTGGTTGGGATAATAAATATCTTCTTTTTAAAGCGTTTCTCGATAAAATCGTTGTACAGGCGACTGCCGAAATCGAAGCGCGCTGGGTAGGTAAACTGGCGGGTGTCGATGTGTGGACCGATACCCATGTTCGCACAGCTCTGATTTACGTTCGTTGAGACGATTAACTTTGCAACAATACCTAAAACCTAGGAGCAAAAAAATGAAAGCAGTAGTCGCCCAAAGTCCAGGTGGTCCCGAAGCTTTGCAAATCGCTGAAGTCGATGAACCGACACTGGCGGCAGGGGAAGTGAAAATTAGAGTCAAGGCCTTCGGCCTGAATAAGGCTGAGAGCTATTACAGAAGTGGTAACTATGGATCATTTGTTCCAAATCGAGCCCTAGGCATTGAGGCGGTTGGCGAGGTCGTCGAAGATACAACCGGACAGCACGAACCTGGCCGTAAAGTCGCGACGGCCATGGGTGGGCTGATGTTTCAGCGGCACGGAGGATATTCGGAATTCGTTGTAGTGAACGCTTCCAACGTGGTGACCCTGGACAGTAAACTGGACTACGGAATACTTGCAGCACTACCCGAATCATACTTAACCGTATGGGGTGCGCTCGATCATAACCTCAAAATTACTAAGGGACAATCGATACTTGTGCGCGGGGCGACCTCTGCCGTGGGTCTGGCAGCGGTGGCCTACGCAAATGCCAGAGGGTTAACTGTCGTAGCGACCACACGTCGTCAAGAAAGCGCCGATTTACTCAAGAAATTTGGTGCAGCCCATATCATCATTGACGATGGAGCGGTGGCAGATAAGGTTCGAAAACTATACCCAAAAGGGGTCGATGGTGCGTTGGAAGTTGTCGGAGCCGCAACGGTCAAAGATACCCTAAAGGCCGTTCGCAACTGGGGCGAAGTGGTTGTGATCGGATTACTCGGAGGCCCACCAATACTGGAATCGTTCGACTTGATGGATGATCTGCCAAACACAGTCAAGCTGAGCTTTTTTAGCAGCGGTATGCTCGGAACAGAATCTCTACCATTACAGGATTGCCCACTGGATTGGATTGCGGGGCGGATAGAAGTCGGCAAAATGCCTAATACAGTTGCGGCAACTTTCAGTATTGATGACATACAAAAAGCGCATGAGTTGCTTGATGCCGGTACGGCTGGTGGAAAGATTGTTGTAACCATCTAGACATAGCCACACGATACCCTCGAATTGAAAATCAATAGCCAAACAAGAGAGGCACAAGATGGAAAAGAAAATAATCGCAGTCATTGGATCAACGGGGGCTCAAGGCAAGGGTGTTGTTGAGCAATTAGTCAAGGACGGCACGTTTGATGTGCGAGCCTTAACGCGAAACCCTGACGCGTATGACGGACCCGCTCAGCAAGTTAAAGCGGTTGACTTGAACGATTATAACTCACTGGTTGAAGCATTTAATGGAGCATACGGCGTTTTTGTGGTGACCAATTTTTGGGAAAGTGCCGATGAAGCTACTCAAGGGCGCAATGCAGTTGATGCGGCCAAAAGAGCAGGCGTGAAACATTTTATCTGGTCGTCACTTCCCGACGTTGAGGCCATCAGTGGCGGCGCGTTTACGGTGCCGCATTTTACGGGAAAGGCCAATGTTGATGTTGCAGTCAAACAGGCGGGTTTTGAATACAGCAGTATCGTGCAGCCTCCCTTTTATTATCAGAACTTCACCGGGATGCTTGCACCCCAGCCAAAGGAGGACGGGTCAACAGGTTGGACGTTGCCGCTGGACCCAGCAAAGAAAGTGATTCACATGGGAGACATTTCGGAATTCGGCAAAGTGGTTACCGGCCTTTTCCTGTCACCCAAGGCATCTGAAGATGGCGGGCCGTTTTCATTTTCCGCTGAACTCAAGAGTTTTGACGAAGTCTTGAGTGATTACGCGGCGTTGGGGCAGAGCTACAGCTACACGCAGGTTCCAGCGGATACTTTTGCGACCTTTTTTGAGGGTGCAAAAGAAATTGCTGAAATGCTGGGCTATTTTGAAGCACATACGTACATGGGGCCAGATTCGGACCCCAACATCAAGCGCGTACAGAATGTGGCCATCGGGTCGTTCACCTCGTTTGCCGACTGGATACGAAACAACGCTTGATGGTGCGTTGAGTGCTCGAAGCTGGACACCGAATTTGTGACAAGATAGAACTCAAACAGAGGAGTTGTTTAGCAAGAACGGCGCTGCGACGAATCCAAAACGTACGGGTGGCCTACAAATAGGATAAGAGAACGCGGAGAAAACCTATGAAGACATGGAATGTGATGACGGTTGCCATTGCGGTCAGTTTGCTTTCAGGATACACAACTCCAACTAGAGGAGAATCAACACTGAACAAAGAAATTCGAGACTTAATAAAGACCTATCAACGTGGCCTAAACGAAGCCAACGTAAACTTAATCAGGTGCGTCTACGCCGCCGATGCGATCTTCATCGGCCAGCCCTTTCCCACAGCCATCGGCCTTGACGACATCGTAGCTCTATATTCAGATTTCCTTTCGAAGCTCGACTTCAACGTTGAGTTCGACGTGCTGGACATTGAACTGAGCGACGACCTTGGCTTTATTCGCACTCATTCCCATGGCACTATCGCGCCCCTGGGTCAGACCCCCGAAGGCAGTGAAGGTAACCGCGAGATCTTCGTGGTAAAGAAGATTGATGGCAAGTGGAAATTCTATCGCTATATCTTCAATGCTGACGTTAATTGATAGCTGAACGTCCGTTCATGACTGCCACTTTAACAAGTTAATGCAACACAAGCGTTAAATCTTGATGGGTTCAAAGTTCACCGCTTTTCTTGGACGTTCGTCAAGTTCGCTTGCTAGGGGACCACCTGTGGCCTGTGATTGAACCGAGAAGTCAGCTCCTTTCGGGAGGAGAGACATAAACGTGAAACCAAAGTGCGTCATCGTGTCGGGACGGCCAGGCTCGGGGAAGACAACACTTGCCGGAGAACTGAGCCGCAGGCTGCATCTTCCGAACTTGAGTCGGGACGAGGTCAAAGAAGGCTATGTCAATACCTTTGGGGTGCGTCACAACGAGTTGCCGGGAGACACGAATGGCGTTGTCAATGAAGTCTTTTTCGAGACGATTCTCAACCTCTTGAAGGGCCATGTCTCATTGGTTGCCGAAGCGGCATTTCAGCACAAATTGTGGAGCTTGATCGTCCCGAAGATACAGCAGCTCGGACAACCATTCCTTGTAATCTGTGAGTTGGATGCAGAGACGAGCGCGAGGCGGCATCTGGAGAGAGGGCTGAACGATCCCAACAGAGAATTCTTCCACGGTGACAAGACGGTGGCAGTGTTCAAAGAAACCGGTCAGCTTTCTCACGGAGGCCCGTACGATGCACCCCATTTTGATGTGCCTACATTGCGTGTTTCTACGTCGGACGGGTATGTACCGGGAGTTGAAGAAATTGTGAACTTCGTAAAGGGTTTGCCGGACCAAGCAGTGAAGGCGACGTCCTAAAGGTCGCGCCCCATTGCAACCGATATCGGCCACAAGAAACGCAAAGGGGAAACTTCAATACAAAATCGCTATTGATGGGGAGGTTTATGCTTTTGGACACGATATCCAGGTGGGGAGGGTTCGCCAATCCAGCGTCGCCTGCATGTCACGCAGCGCAGATGTGGTGTTGTTAGGTGCGGGCAAGGCGCCCCAATGGAGCGGGGCCTTAGAGGGGAAATTAAAAAAAGCATTCTTTAGACAAGGGTTCTTGTTTCTGGGTGAGAAGTTAGCAGCGGCCAAAAAAATCAGGGTGTTTGACCCTATGAACTCCAATGCCAACCAGCTTTTATAATAATCTCCCTTGCGGCTTCTTCGACTGATTTATCATGCGTTGAGACCAGGAAATCACCGAATTTTTGACGCTCATCACGCTGGTAGTAGACGTCAACCCACTTTCTCAGCCTCTCCTGCCAATACGCGTTCGGTTCTCTATCCATCACACGATCTATCAGGATGGCTTTGGGCGCGGTCAACTCGCAAATCATGACCTTGGCGGCGGGAATAGCATCAAGTAATAACTGATAGTCGGCGGCGTCGGCTATCACGGTGGGGATGATGACTTTGAGATTGGGTACAGCGGTATAGTTGGGCCAAATAACTTTCAAATTCCTGTGTGAGAAAGGCCGACCCTGAGAGGGATATATGAGACTTAAGTCATCCAGATCAATGACGGCATGGGCTTGGTCGGCTTGTCTCATTAGCTCAGCTAACCCACCTGCCAGGGTGGTCTTGCCCGAGCCGGGCGAGCCGTGGAGGATGAGGACTTCTGCAGTACTCAAAGCACCATCCTTTCTGTATTGAGCACGCGTTCAACCGTTTGTTGTTTCGGCGTTTGGTTCTGTGGATGTCCAGGAGGATCGGTAGATTTGCTGACCAAAGCGCGGGGCGTCGGCCAGGAGGAAAAACATGCGGCCGTCACCCCAGATATGTCCCTTTTCAAGGTATTCCAGGATGGCCCTTTGCACGCTTGTTTCACGCGGCCAGGTTTTAAAGTCAGGGAGACCCCGTTTCAGGAATACAAAAAAGAGACCATTTGAGCCGTTGGCGGGGTTGGGGATCAGGAAGAGTTCACGCTGAAAGGCGACCAGGTTGGAGGTTTCGGGAAGGCATTCCTGTAGTTGAGGACTAAATATCCAGGAGCCACAGGTAATTGCGACAGCCGGTTCGTTCGGGAAGTGCGCCTCGAAGAATGTTTTTGCTTGCTGGATGGACTCTCGACATGCATCCGGGGTCATGCCACCGCCGAAGGGGATGTGGAGTTGGAGTGTCATAACACCCTCTTCGAGGAGGCACTCCCAATCCTTTAGCGTGCATTTGACCTGCTTAGGGGTCCCGTATCCATTGGGGTGGATAACGTGTCCTTCGACATAATCCTGTGTGCGCTTGTAGGTTGATATCCATCCCCCCTGATAGTTTTGCTCATCGGCAAAGATGCGACCTTTTGCGTCGAATCGAGTTCCCTCACCTGCAAAGGTTAGGACCTCGCCTGTTTCTCGATTCCTGTAAACCCGTTCAGCCCATTTTTTATAAGGAGCAAGCCAATATTCCAATCGACCAATTCGAAAATAGCGCTCGCGCGTGTAGTGACGAATCCATCCAAGTTGTCCTTCTTCAACTCCGGGGCGACCGTGGATACCCTGGTGAACATGAACGCGCCAATGTACTTGGGCTGTCGTGTGACGGGTAATGTCTTCCGGAATGCCCATCTTAGCGTGCCACGCCCGAATAAGAGGGATGGACGCGAGACAGATGAGAAGATAGAAGATACCCCCATCGTCCCCAAGAATTTGGGTGAAAGTGGGCCACTTAGAAAGTGGGGCTGGTTCAGGCGCGAGATAGGTGCGCCAGTAAGCGTGCCAGAATAATCGGGAGAGCTCAGGTGACTGCTTGATTCTCGTCGCCGTGCGGGTAATGGCTTCGTCTAAATCCTGATTAAGGCCACTCCATTCGCGTGCTTCACGCCATTGAGAAGGTTCGAGGATGCAAAAGAGTTCGGTTGGATCTTCTGACAGCGATTCTTCCCAGAACTTAGCGAGGTTATCCGTGTCCGAAGTTTCCTGACAGGCATTCAGGGCTTGTTCGGGAGAAAGCGAAGCAAGGGTGTCTAAGGTCATAACGTTGTGAGTCCTTCATATTTGATTCTCTGTTCGCGAAGTTGCCATTTGGGTGCCTTTTTATGGTTTTGAGTTTTACTGCGCTGCTTTTGTTTTTTCAGCGACAATTGTGTAATCGTCCGATTCTTTTGCATTTACGCCAAGTCCCTTGAACGGTCTCTTATCAATGTCCCCAAACAACTCCACGATTTTGAACACGGTGAGCCTGAGTAATAGGTTTAATTCGCTCAGCGTCGAATGTCGAACAGGTCTGGGGTATTTCGTGTTCTCCGCATCATTGCTAAGTTGAGTCACTGAGTCAAACGTTTTGTAGGGGGGTTCAGTGCCCACGTGCATAAGGTTTAGGTGTTTGTCATGATGCCGCGCCTTCAAAAGGTGCCAGAAGGTTTGAAACATATTGAATGCAAATGCGCCTCCAGGACTTAGGTGGCGATGCACGGATCGCAGGAAGCTGATCTGGTCATCTTGGGTTAGAAGGACTGGGAATGACCGGTCAGGCAACATCGCAAATCCAAATTCCTTGTCGAGGGTAAAGTCGCCGATGTCGCCCACAATAAACTGGAGTGACAAATTTGCTGTCGCAGCTCTGTTTGCTGTTTCAATCAATTCTGGGTTTATGTCAATACCGACAATTTCATAGCCTTTTTTTGACAGTGCCAGCGACCATTTCTACAGGCAAGATCCAATACAGGGTCGCCATACTTTTGTGTGTAAATTTCCCAGAAAGGCAAATCTGGTACGAGGTGCTGGGGGCGTTGTTTGTTCCATTCTTCAGCCGGTAGATCCTTCCATCCATCACCTATGCACCATATGAAGAGAGACGAGACCGGCCGGATACTGTTCCGTGTATCGTGTTGGTATGAAAGTTCGAATTCGTGTTCTTTACTTATATCTGCGAAGCGAAGGTTCACTGGGCTCTCTCGTGCTGATGTGTGATTTATGACTTGTGGATTTAGAGCTCCACTCTCTTTGGGCGAGAGGTCTTCGATGGTTGATCACCGAAAGATTGTGAGATCGACTAACACCAACCAAAAAAAGCACCCAAACAACAAAAACCAGGCCAGAGTCACACATTCAGAAACTTCATTGTTGTTTTTTGCGCGCTATTTGCCCCGGGGTTTCGTCTTTGCGCCAGTTCTGCATCATGGTTGGGGTTGCTGACGGGTTTGCAGCCTCAACAAATGGAAGGTTTTGCAGATCAAAAAAGAAATCACACGGCAAGCCTGCGTGGATTGGGGATAAGGTGGGATGCTGCAACCCTGTGTTATGTGCTGCTGGCGCGCGCCTTTCACGGCGAACCCTTTGAAAGCGCTGAATTGCAATGCACGCCATTGACAATGGTCTTCTTCTTTTGTTTTTCTAAATTCCTCTAACATGTGAGCTAACCGGACCGTTGCCGCGTGCCGCAATGGGTCCGGTTGAGTGAGGGGCTATGCTTCGCTTGGCGCTGGCAGTACATGCAATACCTCAAAAATGCAGCAAATGACAGGCATGGTTTTCACTGGTTGCCTTCCGATGCGCTTGCACTCCCTGGAGAAAAAGTTCCAGTGTCCTCGGCGCCAGTACTCCAATGAGCCATCCCCTTCACCCTCAATTGCGGCGTACTCGGCAGTGACTTCATTGAAGGGGATGACCTCTGAACTCACGATCCTTGTAACCAGTGCGGGCCTGTGCAGATGATCAAGAACGATCTCAATGTCCCCGGCCTTGGCCACCACTTCTCCGTCGCTTTCGTACGCCCACAGTAGGCCTGTTCCCGCGCGCTTGCGTCCAGACTTGACGAGGCCAAGCAATTCTTCAGAAAGCTCCGGCGAGTCGCCGTATCCATCTACGAGGACGGGCCCTGCCGGAAGTACAACGCCATGCGCACTGAGTTGTGAAATGAGCGATTCGATGGATGGTGGTGATGGCATTTGAGACTCCTAACAATTAATTCTACGGACCCGGTAATCAGCAGCAAAGACTGCCAAAATGGTCTGCATATCATAAATTTTGAATTTCACTCAAGGCGAGAAAAGAGAACGTGCCATTACTCCGCTTCGCCCGAAACTGAGCCCGATTCCCTGCCAAAGCTGCGCAAGAACGCAGTGTATTCTTCCTATCCGCCTTTCGAGATGCCCCATTTTGTACTTTGCATTTCACATTTTGCATTGTCTTTCTACAACTCTTCGATCACCCCCTGCTCTTGACCTCAAACGTCTCCTCGGGCCACGTGCCGTCCTTCTCCATCCGAGCAACACCCGCCTCATCCGCCGCCTCGAACAGTTTGACCGCTACCATCAATGCGAAATTCGGATGGACCCTTATTTTTGGGTCTTCACCAGAATCTGTGGGTAAAAACACTAAGAATTAATTGAGAAAAGAGGCATCCCGTCCTACACTCTGAGAAAGTGAAGCGCGAAACAACACT
>JAQCJQ010000076.1 GCA_027593035.1 Bacteroidota bacterium
TCAAAGTCGGTCATGCCTCCGGTGGAGAATTCTTCCAAATACACCGAAGCTCCAACCAGGGATTCTCCTGTGGAATGGTCCAATACCCTCCCCGTAATCTGGGTTTGAGCCTGGACATTGGAAACGCAGAAAAAAGCGGTCGCGATCAAAACAAGCGAACACCAAGATGAAGCGTGCGAAGAGGTCATGAGATCAGGTGCAATCGATTCCCTCGAAAATCCGAGGTGCTCGCAAGTTAAGCGGATTTCAGGAAGCCCCGGACCAACGCCCTTGTTTCCAGAGGTATTCAGCGATTTGAACGGTATTGGTGGCCGCTCCTTTGCGCAAGTTGTCCGCTACAATCCACAGGTGGAGGCCACGAGGGTGTGCGAGATCTCGACGAATTCGTCCGACAAACACTTCGTTTTTTCCAGCGGCTTGCAGCGGCATGGGATAAGCGTTGTTGGCAGGGTCATCCACCACTTCAACACCGTCAAAATCGCGCAACAATTGGAACACCTCATCCAGTTCAAAGTCGCGGGTCATTTCGAGGTAAACACTTTCGCTGTGTCCGCCCATCACCGGCACCCGCACCGCCGTGCATGACATGTGTACGGTGTCATCTCCCAAGATTTTCTTGGTTTCGTTCCATACCTTCATTTCTTCGCGGGTGTATCCGTTCTCTTCAAACACATCGCAATGTGGAATGACATTCATGTCGATGGGATGCGGATACACGCCTGTTCCTGATTTTCCTGAGCGCTCCGCTTCCAACTGGGCAATGGCTGCCTGACCTGTACCCGTAATGCTTTGGTAGGTGCTGACAATGCCCCGTTCGATCGTAAATGCATCGTGAAGTGGCTTGAGCGCCATGACCAGTTGCATGGTGGTGCAATTGGGATTGGCAATGATCAAGTGATGCGGTGCAATGTCGGATCCATTCACTTCGGGAACGACGAGTGGAGCGTTGGTGTCCATGCGCCATGCGCTGCTGTTGTCAATGACCGTGCAACCCTGCGCTGCGAAACGCGGGGCCCATTCCAAACTCACGGATCCTCCGGCACTGAACAAAGCAACATGCGGGGCCGCTTCCAGCGCCTCTTCAATGGATCGAATGCGGTGCAGCTTTCCTCGGAAAACAACTTCTTTTCCAACGCTGCGATCGCTGCCGACTGGCAACAGATTGCGCACGGGGAAATTCAATTCTTCCAGCACCTTGAGCATCGTGCGCCCTACCATTCCCGTGGCACCGATGATGGCCACGTCGATTGCGGAATGTCCCGTGTTTTCGTTCAAATCCATTTGATTTTCGCAGGGTTCTAATTCATATCTGACCCGTCAAATTTGCGCCAAAAACGGGAGATTTGTCGCATTGAACGAGAAGGGATGAGGAAGCGCAAAAAAATCCAAGCACTCGCGTGTTTGATGTGTTTGGGTTGGAGTGGGCTGGAGGCCGTTGCGCAACCGGATGACGGCTCCATTTGGCACGGCTCCATGAGCCAATGGGAGCAAATCGAGTCCACTTGGCACTTGAACGCCACAGAAGCAGGCCAAGCATGGCTCTACACATGTCTCGACAACGTCGAATCCACGAACGATTCCATGGGACGATCGGTCCGATTGCGATGGGCCCCTTCATTTTCCGGTTCCAACAACAACTTCAGTCGGCTCCATTTTTTTTCCCTTTCCGAAAGTGAGGCCAACACGACTCCTCCATTTCCGATCTCAGGGTGGACGGCAAGCGACAACGCATTGGCGCCTGGCAGTTTCCTGCATTTAGGCCGCACGGGGAATCAAGACCCCCTCGAATGGAGACAAATTCTTGACTCCATGGCTGCGGGCGATGCGTTCCCCGTTTTACATGAAATGCAGCCTGGTTTATTTGCTGAGGGCATGGACGTCTGGTTGGAATGGGCCCAACTGCCCGGCGATTCCATCGCGACGTTGACTCTGGAGCCGGTCGGGGCGGACGGTCCATCCATTCCAGTGTATACGGCCTTGCACCCGCTTCCTACCTGCATCGGCCTATCCGTTCAATTCACAACTTCCAATACCGAAGCCTTACAATTCCAATTGGAACAAATGACGGCATTCATCCCAGACACGGTTTCTCCGCGCATCCATCAAACCACCTGGGAAGGAGACACTGTTCTGGTTTGGCATTTCGATGAACCGATTCGCTCCCATATCGGTAGCATCGAATCGGTTCTCGGACTTGTGGCGTTTTTCCCTGCATTTCCTAACTCTACCAAGACGCTCCGCATGTCTTCCGATCCTCACTGGATCGCAGGAACATCTCGAGAGTTTAACCTCGTCAACTTCACAGATTTGGCGGGAAACATGCTCGCTGACACGGCCGTGCATGTGATTTGGTCACCCGCCAACTCGGCACAACGTGGAGACATCGTTTTAACGGAAATCATGGCTGATCCCACACCGCATGAAGACTTGCCTGACTGCGAATGGGCCGAGGTATTGAACCGCTCCAATCGCCACTTCGATGTCCAATTCTGGCATTGGTGGGATGAAGGGTCGAGCGAGCTCATTCAACTGGTCCCGCGACCTCCTTGGGATGGCTTTCTCCACCCCGGGGATCGCGTTCTGATTTCAGGTTGCGACGAAGCGGTGCTGGATGGAGCGGCCCCTGAAGCTCACATCGATGGAGCCGCTGCATTCAATGACGCCGGCGATGGGCTGGGGCTCATTCGAAGCGACGGCATGTTGTTGGATGCCATCCACTACCGCCAAACGTGGTGGGAGGGGGATAATGGCGGGGTGTCGTTGCAGGTTATACACCCCGGAGCCTGTGCAGCCAACATCAACTGGCAGCGCAGCCAAGCCGCGGGAGGCTGCACCCCTGGAACGCCGAGTGAACAAGAAATATCAACGCCCTTAGAAAACAATTCTTTGATCATTGAGCAATTGGTTCCAACCTCCAAGTGGACCGGATTCATCGATTTCAACGAGGCCATTGATCCGCTGTCCACAGCAACCATTACGCCACATGGAAGCGTCACCTGGACGCTCGACGAGATCCATCCTAATCGCTTGCATTGGCATCTACGGATCGCCGCTCCTGATCCCGCCGTTCGCTTCCAAATATCCCCTTTGAAAGTGTGCCTTTCGGATTGGTCTACCGGCTCAGAGTTTACCTTCAAAGTCGATTTAGAAACAGCCAAATTCCCCGAGCCTGGCGATCTCGTTATCGCTGAAATATCTTGCAATCCCCAAGGAAGTACTGCGGACTGGGGTGAGTTTGTAGAACTCTGCAACGCCCATGAATCCATGGCGATTGAGATGGGTGGTATTCAATGTGGAGATTGGACCTTCAATGAACGGCACCTTCTTCAACCCGGTGAGCGAATCGTGGTTTATCCTGGGAATTTACCGAACGAAAAAGGAACCATTGCCGTGCGCAATGCCTCCGGATCAGTGCTGGACGAAGTGCGCTATTCGGCGTGTTGGCATCCCAATCGAAAACAAGCCGAATCGGGGTTCAGTCTCATCCGAGTGGACCTCCAAGGCCCCTCACAGAACAGCGAGAACTGGACATCCAGTGGGCACCCCCTCGGAGCAAGTCCTGGCACATCAGATGCCGCAGAAGCACTCGGTTCTTGGCTCCAACGCACGCCATCGGATGCATTCCAGGGGCGATTTTTGATGCATGGTGCCACAGCGACGGATACGTATTTTCTTTTTAGCCAACCTGTTTGGATCGAAAATTCCGCTTTCCGACCTGTCGGATCACAAGAAGCCGTCGATTGGTTTGAGTTTGCTGATGCCCAACGCGTATGGGCGCAGCCTTCCACCAGGACCATCCCCGATTCTATCCTAGCGACGGACGGTCATGGACAAACGCAATGGATTGAAATTCAGTCAATCCCCTTCAATCAAGAAGCGTTGGAAACGGGGATGCGGCTCAATGAAGTTTTGGAAACTGATGCGCTTGGAGAGCCATTCATTGAAGTGACCCACACACAGCCTCACTTCGTGGGCACGTCGAATTGGTTGATTTCAACGGAATCCATTCCCTTTCCCTCCGATTGGAAGTCCCTATCGCCCGGTGTGAATTGGCAGCTGCCTCCGAATGAACCATGGGCCTTTGCGGCATGCCCGAATCGGTTGCGCACCGCTCGTGCCTTGCCCGTCGATCTGCCGAGTCTCTATGGCCGTGAGTATCTTCATTTGCAATCGCCTGAACAAACGATTGAATCGGTTTTCTTGAGCCCGGATCTGGACGCACCCTGGGCGGTTCGACACGTGACATCACTGGAGCGGATGCACGAGAAGGAGGACGCGTCATGGCAATCCAGCTCAGACCCCAGCGGAAGCACTCCGGGCGAACGAAACAGCTGGAGCCAGGCCATGACGACCAGCAGTCCTGCTCAATTTCCCTTCATCGAAATCATCCAGCGCACCTGGTCCAGCCATAGCCCCATGCCACGAGCAGTCCTTTTCGCCTTGCACCCGGGAGAAGAGCAGACGGCTTGGAAGGCGCATGTGGCCGTTGTTTCAGCTTCAGGACACATCCTATGGCGCCTTGCAGACGAACCTTGGCTGGCCTTTGAACAGCCCGCTTGGCTCGGCGCGTGGGATGGTCGAAATGAACATGGAATTCTGGCGGCTCCCGGAAGTTATTTGCTTCAAGTGATTTTTGAAAACGCCGCAACAGGACATCGCAGACTGCAAGTCGCTCCCATTCACATGGCGCCTTCGCGGTGACTCCATCCATTCCACCATTGTATTCTGTGAATAAGCCCTCACAAATCAAGGATTCTTTCCAATCTTCGCACCGTGTTTGAAGGTCAATCCATCCTGGTCCCCTCGCATGAGGTTTTCGGTCCCGTCCTTTTGGCTTGGGCTCTAGGAATGCTCGCGACTTTGACGTTGCGCGTGCGGTTCGATCGCGAATGGAACCTCACCCTTTGGACAGCGTTTCAGATCAAGCGGGTCTGGCAGCGACTCGCCGATGAATCTGCACGCACCGGAGGCACGCTCACAAGCCATGCCATGGGATTGCTCGCTTGGAGTTTGGGCGGTGGAGTTTGGGCAGTGGCGCAGCATCCTGAGCGACTTGAGAGCAACGGACACGTTTGGGCCGGATGTGCTTTTGGAGCGCTTTGGGGTCTTGGCGCGCTGATTGCACGGGCCTTGGGAGCCTGGCTGGGCGGGTGGATTACGCTCGAGGAAACTGCTGTAAAACGGGGACTTGAAATCGATCGACACATGCGGAACTGGTTACTTTGGGGCCTCATGATTGTTTTCTTTCTTTATCTGATTCGCAATCCTACGTTTACGTTTGAATACAATCCCCTGCAGGCTATGGTGTTGCTTTGGTGGATTTGGATTGTCCTCAAATGGCTTCGTCAATTGCAAGTCGTTGTTCGAGCCTCTGTTCATTTTGGGTGGGGAATTGCGTACATTTGCACCTTCGAAATCGGTCCCACTTGGATTCTATACTTTGAATTCTTGGGCTCGTAAGTTCGAGCAACCAAGACACCGATATGGCGCAAAAGCTCAAGACCATTCTGATTTCTCAACCTCGTCCTACGACCGAGAAGTCACCTTACTTTGACCTAGCTGAGCGTCAAAAACTAACCATCGACTTTCGTCCTTTCATCCATGTAGAGGGTGTCGATGGACAGGAGTTTCGTCAGCAACGTGTTGCTTTCGCAGAGCATACCGCCGTCATTCTGACGAGCAGAAATGCCATTGACCACTTTTTTCGCCTGGCAGAAGAGCTTCGATTTGAGGTTCCTGACACGATGAAGTATTTCTGCATCAGTGAAGCAACCGCTTTCTATTTGCAGAAATACGTGGTCTATCGGAAGCGCAAAATATTCTTTGGCAAGCAAAGCTTCCAAGATTTAATGGAGCACATCAAAAAGCACAAATCAGAATCGTATATCCTCCCTTGCAGTGATTTGATGAAGCCTTCCATTCCGAAATTACTGGATGAAGCGGGAGTCAATTACAGCAAAGCGATGATGTATCGCACGGTCTGTTCTGATTTGAGCGACTTGAGTGATGTGAAGTATGATGTCTTGGTTTTCTATAGCCCCAGCGGAATTGAGAGCCTTTTTAAGAATTTCCCCAATTTTGTACAAGGGGACACCAACATCGCCACATTCGGACCGACCACAGCAAAAGCAGCCAAGGAAGCCAACCTTCGGGTGGACATTGCAGCGCCAACGCCGAAAGCACCTTCGATGACAATGGCGATTGAGCATTACATTTTGGGCAAATAAATTCGCCCTTGGCCACTTCCTATCAGGAAAATCAATCATTCGCTCGCCCCTTTCGTTTAAAATCAAGGGACGTTCTCAACAATGTCTTTGAGCACGGGAAAAAAGTCAAGGCCTGGCCTGTAATGCTGCATTATTTGGACTCGCCCTTGCCCGAAACCGTGCCCTGTCAGGCCGCGGTCAGCGTGAGTAAGAAAAGATTCAAGCGCGCCGTTGATCGCAATCGAATCAAACGGTTGCTCCGTGAAGCATGGCGTCTTGAAAAGACGCCCGTAGAAAAAGCCCTGCATGCACAAGGAAAACAACGCGCGATCGTTTTCATCTTTGTTGGCAATGAATTGCCCACCTTTGAAGCCATCCGATTGTGTGTGCAAACAGCGTTAAAAAAGATGCCCCTCCTCTCCGACTCTCCGAACAATGAAGAAGCTCCTTCCTGAAATTCCTGAACGCGTGGGGGAAGTTTCCGCTCGCAGACGACGCGTCTGGGTGTTGCTTCCTGTCGTTTTGTTGATGCTCGCCGCTTCTCCACTGCGGGAAAATTATTTTGAGATGTCCAAGCAGCTGGAGATCATGACCGCGCTGTTTCGTGAATTGAATATCTACTACGTCGACGAGCTCCAACCTGGTCAATTGATGGAGTCTGGAATTGACGCTATGGTCCACAGCTTGGACCCGTATACCGTCTATTATCCAGAATCACGCGTGGAAGATTTGCGGTTCATGACGACGGGAGAATATGGCGGCATTGGAGCGAGCATTCAATTCATGAACGGCCAGCACACCATCGTCGATGTCTTGCCCGGATTTCCTGCAGACAAAAGCGGATTGACGATTGGGGACATTTTGTTATCTGTCAACGGGACCAATCTCGCCGATGTGGGTGAAGCGGTGGTTCCTGAAATGTTGCAAGGAGCCAGTGGATCAGAGGTCAGCGTGACCTTCAAACGTTATGGATCGGAAGAACCGGTCGACCTCGTTCTAACACGAGAAAAAATCAAACTCCCCGCCGTTCCTTTCCGGTCCGTCGTCCGCGACAGCACGGGCTACATTATTCTCTCGGCCTTTACTCGTGGCTCTTCCTTTGAAGTGCGGCAAGCACTGCGCTATCTCCAAGACAGCGTCGGCATCAACCAGTTGGTTCTGGACTTGAGGGGCAACGGAGGCGGTCTGTTGCAGGAGTCCATCAGCATCGTCAATCTCTTTGTCGATAAGGGCCAAGAGGTGGTTAGCACCCGGGGGAAAAACGACGAGTGGATGAAGTCCTATACCACCCGAGGAGAACCGGTTGCGCCGGACCTGCCACTGGCTGTGCTCATCGACGGACAATCGGCCTCCGCTTCCGAAATTGTAGCGGGCACTTTGCAAGACTTGGATCGGGCCGTGGTGGTCGGGCAGGAGAGTTTTGGGAAAGGCCTTGTACAGCAAACCAAACAACTCGCCTATGGAACTCGACTCAAAGTCACCGTTGCCAAATATTACACGGCCAGCGGACGTTGCATCCAACGATTGGATTACGGTGGCGAACGATTAGAAGATGGGCAGGCACTCGCCGTTGCTGATTCGGCGATTCAAATCTTCTACACCAAAAATGGCCGTCCCGTAGTGGACGGAAAAGGGGTTCAACCCGATGTTCACGTGGACATTCCCTACATGAGTTACGTTTTGGAAGGATTGTATCTCAACGGAGTCCTCTTTGATTTCGCCAATCAATGGGTCTACGAGCACGACAGCATTGTTCCCGCCGCCGAATTCGCGCTTCCGGGAGCAGGTTGGGATGCATTCGTTGCGTTTGCTGAACAAAAAGAAGCCGTCAGCTATGAATCGGAAAGCGCGAAGATTTGGGAGGAATTGCTCAAAGCCGCCGAATACGAGCACTACATCGATGAGGAAGGGGCCGCTTTCGAAGCTTTTTCCGGGGTGTTGGCTCCTGATATCCAACGGGACTTGAATCGCTTTCGTCCAGAAATTCAAACCGCCTTGGAAGAGGAAATCATCTTGCGTTTTTACCTGCAAGACGGTGTCATCGACTGGATGATTCCGCAGGATTCCGTGCTGCAACATTCCATTGACTTGCTGTCATCCGGCGAAGGGCAACGCCTGTTGTTAGGGCCTCAAAACCCATAACGCCATGAGAGAAGCAAGGCGATACGAATCCGTTGGGACAGCGAATCCTCTTGTGCAGCGCACGTACGATGCCGCTATGGCACTCACGGTCATCGCGCTCCCGTTTTCCAATTTCCTCATGAGCCAAGGCGCCTTTCTGATGGTGCTTGCTTGGGCGGTGGACCGATGGAAAAACGGCCCTATTTTCAGAAATCGCGGCTGGAATTTCTGGCAATCCCAACTCACATTTTGGGCAGTCATGACCTTGTTCTCTTGGCTTTTAATTGGACAATTGTGGACCTCCGATTTATCCGTAGGATGGACGGCTCTCCGCATCAAGCTTCCTTTACTGGCTTTTCCTTTGGTGTTAATTACGGGGCGCTGGGATTATGAGCGCGGTGTTCAAGTGGTGCGATCCACTTTCGCCGTTGCCATAGGAGCCGCTTGTGTCGCGGTGTTGTGGACAGGATACCAGCACGATGACCACCTTCATCCCAGGGAATGGTCCCCTTTTATCTCCCACATCCGCTTCAGTCTCATGATTGCCTTCGCTTGGTCTTGGTGGTTTTGGCGATTCATTCGATCCCGCGACCGCAAGGCCGGGTGGATCTGGGTGGCCCTGACAGTCCTCGGCGGCTGGGTCATATGGAAAACCGCTGCGATTACGGGGCTTTTGATGGTCCCTATTTCCGGAGGCTTGGTTCTCTGGATGACTGGAATGGGCGGCCGACATCCACAAATCCCTCAGATGCGCTTCGGTTTGCGTCTCATCGGGTTGTTGGCCGCAGTGGGCATCGGTATCGGTGTTTGGAATTTGAAGCCAACGACTCCCTCACCCTCAGAGATGGAGCAAATGACCGCCCTGGGCGAAACATACCAGCATTATCCAGAAAGGTGCCTGCGTGAAAATGGCACGCCCGTGTGGGTCAACATCGCCTGGGGTGAATTGCAAGCCCGTTGGAATGTGCTGAGTGACCTTCCTTTCAATGGTCCTGATGGACGCCAACAAGAGTTGAAGATGACGTTGATTCGGTTCCTCGCTTCCAAAGGGCTGCCGAAGGATGCCCTGGGCGTGAGTGCTTTGACCGTTCGAGAAATTCAACAGATTGAATCGGGAATTCCCACGGTGCTGGAATTTGAACACACCGGACTTCAAAGACGTTGGGACATCGTTCAATTCGAAATTGGGAATTGGCTCGATGGAGGTGACCCCAGCGGGCATTCCCTGATTCAACGCTTTGAGTTTTTGCACGCCGCCAAACACATCTACCATGCACATCCATTGCTCGGGGTTGGAACCGGCGATTTGAACCATGAGTTCGTCGCTGCCTACGAAGCCATAGACTCTCCTCTTCAGCTGCCGTATCGACTTCGGGCTCACAACCAATTCTTGACATTCCTGATTTCGGGCGGACCGATCGCATTGGTCCTGTGGCTCGCTGTTTTGATTTCCTTCATCTACACATCGCAAAGATTGCCTGAACGCGGTGCAGCCCTCTTATTCTTGCTCATTTTGAGCTTGTCTTGTTTGTCTGAAGACACGTTGGAAACGCAAGCAGGCGTGACTTTTGCCGGATTCCTGATTGGATTATTCGGCCGAACAATGCCATTTAATCCCTCCAA
>JAQCJQ010000077.1 GCA_027593035.1 Bacteroidota bacterium
ACACAAAACGCGCCTCTGGAAATTGAGCCGCTACGTTGATTAGATCCTCAAATGGCACACTCGCCCCTAGAAAGATCGAGCGAAGTCCGCGCTTCGAGCACAAGTAATGAAGAAAAAGCAATGAGATATCGTGAATTTCTCTTTCAGGCAAATACAAAACCACTACGTCAGCATCCTCACCTGAAGCAGCTGGCAACGATTGCACTCCGGCATTCAAAGTTTGACGCATCAAGTTGCTGATGAAGTGCTCTTGCGCCGGACAAATTGCATTGGTCAACCAAAGCACTCCAATTTCCGATAGGAAAGGTAAAAAGACATCTAGGAAGGTTCGATCCAAGCCATGCTCGAGCGTATATGCCTCTACGACAGATCGGTACAACGCCTCGTCATAGTGAATCATGCTCATTTTGAGCGAATGATAAATGGTTGACTTCAGTCCTTGGCGAGTTTGCAAATCATCCACTTGCCCAATCAACTCCTCAGGATTCAATTTGGCGATTTTCGAAATCTTCAAACCTTGATCTAAAAGGAACCGAACGTTCAGCAGCTTCTTCAAATCTTCGCCTGTGTAATGCCGAATATTGGTCGAAGTTCGCTGTGGATCTAAGAGTTCGTAGCGCTGCTCCCACATCCGAATGGTATGCGCCTTCACCCCTGTGAAGTGCTCCAAATCTTTGATGGAAAATTGTTGTGCAGCTCCTCCGTTTTTCATGCGATCACAATTGTGAGTTCTTCATTTTAAATCAACACTCCTTTGCTTCATACTTTTATGCCATGACGCAATGTACCTTTTTCTCTGACGAGCATTGGAAACAACTTTACCCTTTCAGCTTCCCGCATCAAATTGGAAAGATGCGTTGGGGGGCCTTTACGCTTGAACAACTTTGGATTGCGTATGTTGGAAATGCACAGTTATCCTTAAAACACTTGAGCCTGTCAGATGTTCAACAAAGATTGAGTCTAGGCGCCATCAATGATCGTTGGATTCCGGACGCAGACGCCTTATTGGCCCTTTCAAAATTGGAGCCGGGACAGTCGCTCAATTGCGGGAAAACGGTGCTTTTTCAATCCAACAAAACGGCAGGACAGCCCACTGCTCAGGACTTCCCTGAAGCGTCGTTGATTTGCCACCCAACGGACTTCTTCTTGCAATGTGGCCGGGCCATCGAGTCCCAGACGGCACTCCTTCAAACACGATGGGATGCCCAAACCTGGGACCCTGCTGTGCATGGTGCCCACACCGTTGTGATTGGGGACTCGAACCTGGTCTTCATGGCTCCTGGCGCACGCGCAATGGCAAGCACTTTGAACACTGAAAACGGCCCCATTTTCATTGGTCCCAATGCCGAAATACAGGAGGGTTCGCACATTCGAGGCCCCTTTATATTGGATGAAGGCAGCATCGTGAAAATGGGCAGCCGGGTATACGGTCCTACGGCCATTGGACCGCAATGCCGCATTGGCGGCGAGGTGTCCAACAGTGTATTCTTAGGCTACAGCAACAAAGGCCACGATGGATTCGTGGGGAATTCCGTCATTGGACAGTGGTGCAATTTGGGCGCGGACACCAACACCAGCAACCTAAAAAACAACTACAGCTCCGTGCGTCTTTGGGATGCCGCAAGTTCATCGATTCAAACCACGGACCTGCAGTTTTGCGGGCTCATCATGGGAGACCACAGCAAATGCGCCATCAACACCATGTTCAATACCGGCACGATCATCGGCGCGGGCAGTGTGCTCGTGGGCAGCTCATTCATCCCCAAGCATGTGCCTCCATTTTCTTGGGGCGGTGATGGCCATTGGACCGAGCATCGATTTGATCGATTTGTCGAAACCGAGACGCGGGTCATGGAACGGAGACAGCGCCAATGGGAAAACGGAGAAGAAGATCGCTGGAAGCGCGAATTTGAGGTCACAAGTGGTCTGCGGTCAAGTCAATCGTGACAAGGTCGCCTGACACAATGTCTGAAATGCCTGTGGCACGGGGTTTGAAAGAAGTGGAGTACAGAAACGAAGAGAAGATGTTTGAAGACGCGCAAGAACAAGAAACCTGGATTTTATCTGACTCCCAGGACCACGAGTTCATCCCCCTGATTTCATCGGAAGATGAAGAAGCGATGCAAAAAGAGGAAGTCCCAGAGGTGTTGCCTCTTCTTTCTCTTCGCAACACCGTCCTCTTCCCCGGCGTGGTCATTCCGATTACCGTTGGCCGAGACCGGTCCATCCGACTCATCAAAGAGGCCCATCAAAACGAGCAACGCATCGGAGTGGTGAGTCAAAAAAACGATGACATTGAAATCCCAGTCGGAACGGACCTCAATGAAGTTGGAACGGTAGCGAAAGTGATCAAAATGCTGCGGATGCCTGATGGCTCGAACACCGTGATCCTTCAAGGTCAAAAGCGCTTCAAATGGACTCACATCGTTCAGGAAGAGCCTTACATGAAGGCCAGCGTTCTGGAATACGACGCGGAGAACCTGCCCCCAAAAGACGATGAGCACAAGGCCCTGATGGACAGCTTGAAGGAGCTAGCCTTGGAAATCATTCAACTGAGCCCCAACATCCCTTCAGAAGCTGGATTTGCCATTAAGAGCATCGAAAGCCTGACATTCTTGGTCAATTTCATCGGCTCCAACATGAACGCTCCTGTGGAGGAGAAACAAGGCTTGTTGGAAGTCCCTGGAATCAAGGCGCGTGCGAGCCGAGTTTTGGAATTGCTTCACAAGGAAAAGCAAATGCTCTCGTTGAAGCGCGACATCCAAACCAAGGTCAAAGGGGAACTCGACCAACAGCAACGGGAGTACTTTTTGAACCAGCAGCTCAAGCAAATCCAAGAAGAACTGGGCAACAATCCCCAAGCTCAAGAAGTGGCAGAACGGAAGTTGCGCGCTGAAAGCATGCCGTGGCCGAATCATGCCAAAGATGCTTTTGCGAAGGAGATCCAAAAGCTGGAACGCATGAACTCGCAATCCGCGGAATACAGCGTGCAGGCCAACTACGTGGACTTGATGCTGGACTTACCATGGGACATGGCATCAGTAGACAACTTTGATTTGCACCACGCTCAAACCACTTTGGACGAAGACCATTATGGTTTGGAGAAGGTGAAGGAGCGCATCATTGAACACCTGGCTGTCTTGAAGATAAAAGGCGATTTGAAGGCCCCCATTATCTGTCTTTACGGCCCTCCGGGCGTCGGAAAAACATCGCTCGGAAAAAGCGTAGCGAAGGCCCTCAATCGTGAATACGTCCGCATGAGTTTAGGCGGCTTGCGAGATGAGGCTGAAATCAGAGGCCACCGGAAAACATACATTGGCGCCATGCCCGGTCGCATCCTTCAAAATTTGAAAAAAGCCGGAACGTCCAATCCCCTGTTCGTCCTCGATGAAATCGACAAGTTGGGCCGCGACCACCATGGTGATCCTTCCAGTGCGATGTTGGAAGTGCTCGATCCGGAACAAAACAGCACCTTCCATGACAATTACCTCGACCTGGATTATGATCTCAGTCGGGTGATGTTCATTGCCACCTGCAACAACCTCTCCTCCATCCAACCGGCCTTGCGCGATCGGATGGAGATCATTGAGGTCACGGGCTATACAGTGGAGGAAAAGGTGCAAATCGGGAAACGCCACTTGGCACCCAAGCACATCTCGGAAACCGGTTTGACCAAAAGCCAAATCAAAATCCCCGTAGCCACTTTGGAGGCCATCGTGGAGCAATACACCAATGAAAGCGGTGTCCGCGGATTGGACAAACGCATCGCCAAGATCATCCGCAACCGAGCCAAAGAAATTGCATTGGATGAAGCTTTCGAGGCAGAAGTCAAGCCAAAGGATTTACCGAAAATATTGGGACCTTCAAGAGCCAAAGATCAGTACCAAGGAAACGACGTGGCCGGTGTAGTGACTGGCTTAGCATGGACCCCAAATGGTGGCGACATCTTGTTCATTGAGACCTCGTTGACCGCTGGAAAAGGCAAACTCACACTGACCGGCAACTTGGGAGACGTGATGAAGGAGAGTGCGATCATTGCATTGGAATGGATCAAGTCCAACGCCGAATCGATCGGGCTCAATGCTGCTGAACTCAATGAACGCAATGTGCATTTGCACGTTCCACAAGGTGCAATTCCGAAGGACGGCCCGAGCGCGGGCATCACCATGATCACGGCCATGGTCTCGGCCTTTACCGAGCGCAAAGTGCGCAATGCGTTAGCCATGACAGGTGAAATCACCTTGCGCGGCCAAGTCTTACCTGTTGGAGGGATTAAGGAGAAAATTTTAGCGGCCAAACGCGCGGGCATCAAAGAGATCATCTTGTGCGAACGAAACCGACAAGACATTGATGAAATCGACGAACGCTACATCAAAGGACTCACGTTTACCTTTGTCAAGCACATCCGTGAGGTGGTTGAACGCGCTTTGCTACAAGAAAAAGCGACCAAGTAACGTTTGTTGAACCATGACTCCTGAATCCCGGCGCATCCTTTCCTGCTTTCTATGCATCGTTTTGGCGTTGGGGTTTTCGAGCGCACAAGCCCGCGCACAAGTTTCTGAATCCCTGCTTTTTGAAATTCCGGCGGACGCTCGAGCTGCCGCTTTAGGAGGACGGATTATCGCCGATCTTCAAGCGGACTTGCACGGGGCATCGAACAACGTCGCCTTATTGGATTCTACAACAGAGCGAGACTTGGCCATCGATTTCGTGGATTATTTCGCGGGCATGAGTTTGACAACTGTCAATTACGCTTTCAAACCGGGAGGCAAAGTCAACGGACAAGTCGGCGCTCGATTTCAAAGCTTCGGCCAATTCCAAGAAATGGATGCCGCAGGAAATGACCTCGGCACCTTCAAGGGAGGTGAATCTCTTTTGTTTTCCGGATGGTCGTACCGCTTGGATTCAACTTGGACCTTTGGTGCTCAGGGTTTTGTCGGCATGCGCTCCCTGGATCGCGAAGTGGCCGGGCTCCTCGGAATGGACCTCAGCATTCACGGCGTATGGCCTCATCGCCATTTGGCCATCGGAGCCGGTGTAACGAGCCTGGGCCATCAATTCGGATTGGAAGGGACGCAACCGACCGGTGTTCTGCCGAAAGACTTGCAAATTGGCATCACAAAAGGTTTCCGAAATGCACCCTTTAGCTTGTACGTTCGGGCAGGACATTTGGAAACCTGGGACCTCGCTCCTGCTGGAACGTATGATAATCTCATTGATCCTTTGACCGGAAACGACATTCAAAACTCAACCTTCAAGTTTGGTGATCAACTGATGCGTCACGTCGGTCTCGGCGCCTCGATCAACTTGGGTCCCGCTTTGAGTTTGATGGCCGGTTTTGACTACCGAAGGCGAAAAGAAATGCAGGCCGCCGGTCGCTTAGGAACCAATGGTTTGGCTTTGGGACTGGATTTTGCTTCCCACCGTTTTCGATTTCGAATCAGCCGCAATACCTATCATTTTGCCGGGTCCTCAACTCATTTCGGTATTGCGTTCAACCCGGGGGTTTTTAGGACACCATAAATCGTCCAATCGCTATAACTTGCAGGATTATGAGCGCGAGTCGTATAAACATTGCTATTGATGGTCATTCCTCCGCAGGAAAAAGCACCATGGCCAAATCTTTGGCGAAAGAATTGAACTTCGTTTATGTGGACACCGGCGCCATGTACCGTGCCGCCACCCTTTTCTGCATGCGAGAACGCCTGATTCAGGGAAATGAGATTGATGAAGCCAGTGTAGAGCAATCCATAGACCGCATGTTCATCAGCTTCAAGTACAATGCCCAGAGTGAAGCTTCGGAAGTGCACTTGGGCGGAGTGAATGTGGAAAAAGAAATCCGAACCATGGATGTAGCACGAAAGGTGAGCTTGATTGCTGCCATACCTGCCGTCCGACACAAACTGGTTCGTTTGCAGCAACGAATGGCCGACTTAGGAGGCGTTGTGATGGATGGCCGAGACATTGGAACAGTGGTGTTACCCAAAGCCGAACTCAAGTTTTTCATCACGTCTGATCCAGACGTGCGTGCTCAGCGCAGACTCGATGAATTGCGCGAACAAGGAATCCCCAATTCGTTTGATGAAGTGCGCAACAACATCGTCGAACGCGATCGGATTGACTCGAGTCGTGCTGTCGCTCCCTTGCGCCAGGCGGAAGACTCCATTGTTCTGGACAACAGCAACCTCACCATCGAAGAACAATTTCAGTTCTTGATAGCCCACGCGAAAAAAGTCATTTCTCGCAAGCAATGACCTTTCATTTTCCGTATTCAAAATCTTGGATGTTGTCTTGGGCATTGTTGGTCTCAAACCTGACCAGCGGGCAAATCGGTAACCTCGAATCACAGGCCACCTCCCCCCCTTTCCTAACAGAAGAACATGCCGCTTGGGCAGACTCCGTCATGATGAACATGAGCCTCAGAGCTCAAATGGCGCAGTTGTTAATGCCCCCCGTTTACGCGCATTCTGACACGACCGGCTGGTCCGAAGCAGAACAATGGGCCGAGGAATTTGGGATTGGAGGCGTCATCTGCATGCAAGGCAACCCGGCGGGGCAAATCAATCGGCTACGCCGTCTCCAAGACCACTCCGAGGTGCCCTTGCTCGTCTCCACTGACGGGGAATGGGGATTGGGCATGCGACTCGATTCAACCCGGTCATGGCCCCGCGCTTTAACCATTGGCGCGACACGAGACGTGGATTTGACCCGAAGCTTTGGACATGAAGTCGGGCAAATGCTGCGGTCTGTGGGCGTTCATGTGAACTTCGCTCCAGTCGTCGATGTCAACAGCAACGCCAACAACCCCGTCATCGGCAGCCGATCTTTTGGAGAAGACCCTCAATGGGTTGGACAATTGGGAACGGCGTATGCATTGGGGATGCAAGATGTTGGTGTCCTGGCAACCGCTAAGCATTTCCCGGGGCATGGAGATTCCGATTCGGACTCTCACCTGACCCTGCCTTCCATATTGCACGGCACCATTCGGCTCGACTCCATAGAATTGGCTCCTTTTCGAACGCTGTCCAATGCGGGCGTTGGAGCCATGATGGCAGCCCATCTGTACATCCCTGCCTTGGATTCAACCTTAGGTCTACCCTCCACACTTTCCCCTCGCATCATCGACACCTTGTTGCGGCAAGATATCGGTTTCCAAGGACTGGTTTTTACCGACGCCATGACCATGAAAGGCTTCGCTTCATTTGCAACCACTTCGACTCCCCATGTGGATGCACTCTTGGCGGGAAATGACATTTTGTTGTTTCCGGGTGACCCTTCGACCGTTTTGACTGAATTGGAACAGGCTGTGAGCGAAGGAAGAATGGATTCACTCTTCATTGCAGCAAAATGCAAGCGCGTTTTGCAAGCAAAATCTTGGTGTCGTGTTGATGAAGTCCCTGCGGGTTATGCGTTTTCTCCTGAAGCCGAGCGCAATCACCGGGCCATTTTGTCTTCAAGCATTACGGCGGTTAAAAACAACCAAAATGGACTGCCCTTCGCATCCACAACGCACTCCTTAGCTTCCCTGTTTATCGGTTGGAAGCAAGCTCCAGAAGCCAGCTTCAACGCGACTGTGCAGGCCATCATGGGGCCTCAGATGGATTTATCAAGCAACTCCTTGAATGCCGGGCGATTTGTTTCGGAAGGAGCCGCTGCGTTTCGTTCGCTCCTCGCTCCTCATCCTGATTGGATGGTCGTCCACGTTGGAGGCACGAGCAATTCTGTGAGCAAGCGATATGGAGTCAGCGACGACGTTCTGCATCAACTCGAGCGCTGCGCAGCACAAGCTTTGGAAGCGGAAGTACCAATGGTTGTGGTCGTCTACGGCAGCCCCTATTTACTGGAGCGCATGGAGACCCTTGCGGCACTATCCGATGCCGTTCTCGTCGCATACCAAGATGATCAACGGACCGTGGAGCAAGTGGCGGAAGCTTTAACGGGAGCAGGTGCCGCTGGCGGGGTCCTCCCCGTTTCAAGCGGAGTCTTTGAAGCGGGGACCGGCCATCCCTGGATGGGACGTCAACGCTTGGGATTTTCGCCGGTGCCTTTTGAGTACAAGAGCCAACTGGACAGCATTGTTTTTGCCGCCATGGAAGACGGAGCTATGCCCGGCTGTCGATTGGTCGTTGCCCATGCTGGACAGATCATTCATGACGGCGCCTACGGAACGTTAGACGGCATTGAGCCCGTTACTTTGGCATCCGTATACGACCTCGCCAGCATCACGAAAATAGCGGCCACGTCCCTGGGGTTGATGCAGCTCGAAGAGCAAGGTGTTTTTGACCGCACCCAATCACTGAGCCACTACCTGCCTGAGTTGGTGGACTTGCCCATAGGAAAACTCGTGATCCAAGACATCTTAGCTCACCGATCGGGCCTGAAAGCCTGGATTCCATTTTATCTCTACGCCCTGGAAGATTCCACTGCATTCTCTTCTGTTGCATCACCAGAACACGTTGTCGGCTTGTCCGAAAACTGCTACATGCGTTTGGCTTGGCAAGATTCTATTTGGAGGCGCATCACAGAAGAACCACTCGATGCTGTGGGCACGCATCGGTACAGTGACATGGGCTATTATGCCCTTGCACGCATCTTTGAAGAATTGACCAATGCGCCTTTGGATCAGTGGCTTCAAACAAACATCTATGACCCCATGGGATGGTCTAGCATGGGGTTTCATCCCCTAGACCGAATTCCATTGGGGCAAATTGCCCCGACCGAAGTGGATACCGTTTTCCGAAAAACGACCGTTCATGGGCAAGTACATGACCCCGGAGCCGCTATGCTCGGAGGAGTTGCTGGACACGCAGGGTTGTTTAGCAATGCCTATGATTTAGCGCAGTTGATGTACTGCCTGCGCATGGGAGGCATCTACGGCCGGACAACGTTATTAAAAACCGAAACTATCCATAGTTGGACTCAGCGATTTGGTCCGGACCCCCGGTACCGGAAAGCACAAGGGTTTGACCGGCCAGACTCCGAGAGCGGCGAAGGGCCTACCTGTGATCAAGCCAGTTGGTCCAGTTTTGGACATTCCGGTTTTACCGGGACGTTAGCTTGGGCTGACCCCGACCATGATCTGATTTTTGTGTTTTTAAGCAACCGGACGTATCCCGATGCCGAAAACCGAAAACTGATCCACAACAATGTGCGAACCGAGCTGCAGCAGGTGGTGTATGAATCCTTGGGAATTCCATCCCGTTTTTAAGGGAACTGCCGTTCGAACACCGAACTTTGTCGCATGCGCATAGGATTTGTCTGTTACCCCACTTTTGGCGGCTCGGGAGTTGTTGCCACAGAATTAGGTAAAGCACTCGCTGCCAAGGGGCATGAATTGCATTTTATCACCTACAGTGAGCCGGCCAGGATGGGCAGCCTGAAGAGCAATATCTTCTATCACGAGGTCCGACTTTCCAATTACCCCCTGTTCGACTTCCAACCATACGAGCTGGTCCTGACCAGTAAAATGGTTGAAGTGGCGTTGCAGCACCGCTTGGATTTGTTGCATGTGCATTACGCGATCCCTCATGCCAGTGCGGCTGTGATGGCCCGAGCCATTCTCGCCTCGAAAGGACACCACTTGCCCATCGTCACCACTTTGCACGGCACAGACATCACCCTGCTCGGAAAAGACCCGGCTTTTGAGCCCGTCATCTCCTATGCCATCAACCAATCCGATGCGGTCACTGCGGTTTCGGAGAGTTTGAAATCGGACACGCTCAATTTATTTGGTTGCGATCAGACCATCGATTGCATTCCCAATTTCATTTGCCCTACACAATACCAAGGTTCGCCTGACGAAGAATTGCGATTGAACATCGCTCCGCA
>JAQCJQ010000078.1 GCA_027593035.1 Bacteroidota bacterium
GGGTTGGTGAGTTTGATAGTTTCTTAAGAGACTGGTTTTCAGTTATTAGGGCTTAATTGTTTAACTTTTAACAAAAAAAGTTCAACAATACCCTAGGTTCTGCGTGAGTTTTGTTTAATATTTGCCTCGCAACGTCAAACAAAAACACCATGAGCTCAATTGAATTCAATTCCCTCTTAATCGTAAATCGCGATTTCTTGAAAGGTTTCGCCCTTGGTTTCACACGTGACATGCAAGATGCCGAAGACCTGATCCAGGATACGATGGTGAAGGCCTTGCGTTACAAAAACAACTTCAAGGAAGGGACCAATATCAAGGGGTGGTTGTATACGATCATGCGCAACATCTTCATCAACAACTACAAGCGCAAGAAATTTCAGAACACCATCGTGGATAGCACCGAGAATCAGTTTTTCATCAACTCCAGCGTGGAGATGCAAGCTGATACCGTGACCACCGTGATCAATGAGCGAGACATCCGCGATTCGATTGATGGTCTGAAAGAGGAGTTCCGAGTGCCTTTCACCATGTTCGTTGAAGGCTTTCATTACGATGAAATCGCAGAGGAGTTGGGTATTCCGATGGGCACTGTGAAGAGCCGAATCTTTCACGCACGAAAAAAACTAGGAGCGCAGCTCTCAGAGTTTCGAAACTAAATGAGCAACAAGGGTTTGGATGCAACCCTTTAGGGTGAGGGAAAGTTGTAGAAATGTGTTATTATCGCGTACTGCAGGTCTCCTTTAAAAATGCGCAGCCCCATGACTTCATCAATAGGTCGCTTTGTTTTTCTGTTGTCATCGATTTTATGCTACGCTGCAGGTTCAAATGCTCAGCTTGAAGTTGAGACGGGATTGACGCTTGAGCAGTATGTGAATGACATTCTACTCGGAAATGGAATTCAAGCGTTCAACATCACATACCAAGGCGGTACGAATCAGCTAGGGTATCTGACGAATGGGGAGGACTCCTTTTCCATCAATTCAGGATTGGTTCTCAGCAGTGATGTTTCGCAGAATCTCGAATGTCCAGATGGATTTTTGGCTTGTGATGGATGTTTGGGGATTGGCTTCAGTGACCCGGACCTATTGGAAATCGCCAATTCCGTTCCTCCACTCATTGGACAATCCTTCTCCGTGAGTTCTGTGAATGATGGCTGTGTTTTGGAATTTGATTTCATCGCAGCAGGGGATACGGTTAGCTTTGATTATGTGTTTGGTTCGGATGAATACGAAACGTGGATCAACACCCAATACAACGACGTCTTTGCCTTCTTCTTAAGCGGTCCGGGCATTGTGGGGCCATACGATAGTCCTGCGGGCTTTCCTGATGGAGCGGTGAACATTGCGGGTGTTCCGGACACCGATCCGATCGTTCCAATCACCATTTCTTCGGTCAATTCAGGCACAAACTCTGAATATTACATCGACAATCTAGGAGGGTCAGACGTGTGCCTCAATGGATACACAGTTCCGTTCACAGCAATGTACGAGGTGGAATGCGGAGAGACCTATCACATCAAATTGGCCATTGCAGACGGAAGCGATACCGCCTTGGAGTCGGTGGTGGTGATCGAAGAGGGGTCATTTCAGTCCAATGCCGTGGTTCAAATTGATTTGTCGATCGATGTAGGTGGCCCGGATGCCAACACGATTTATGAGGATTGTGGTCAGGCAACGTTGACGTTTGAACGTCCCATAGAGACCATTTTGGAGGTGCAAGAGATGGTTTACATCAATTACGGAAGCAGCGTCGCGACCAATGGTGTCGATTATGGCCAACCGCAGCCAGATGGCTCCCTATTGCCTTTGCCTGATTCGGTCATTTTCGAGCCTTTTGTGAGCATAGTCTCTTTTGAGTTGGTGGCTGATATCGATATGATCGATGAAGGTCCGGAGCTCGTCGAAATGCAAATTGAAAATGTCGCCGCTTGCAATGGCGGTGGATTGACGACCTACTTCTCGTTTTATGTCGCCGAAAACCCACCTCCGTTTATTGTGGAAGGGTACGAAACGGAAATGTGCATTGGTGATTTCCTGGAAATTGCGCCTATCGTTGAAGGAGGCTATGGCAACTACACCTTTGAATGGTTGTGCAGCGGAGAGACCTATTCTCCTTTGACCATTTCTCCAACGGAAGACTACAGCTGTACGATCATCGTGGGAGACACGTGCGGAATGCCTTCGCAGAGCGTTGTTATTGACGTAACAGTCTTGGACTTTCCTCCCTTAATCGCTTCGATTGATCAGGCCTTAATTACGTTAGAGTGCAATGACACACAAGATGTGACAAGCTCCGTTGCAGGGGGGGACTCCTTCTACACGTATGATTGGGAAGATGAAGATGGCAACAATTTATTCCCTTCTTGGTGGGATCCGAGTATCTTAAGTTTAAGCACGTGGGCAGGAGCTGAAGAGGTGTTCCTTACGGTCACGGATGGCTGTGGATTTGAGGCGACGGACAGCGTGGAGGTGGAGTACAACATTCCGGAGATCATCGTGGATGTCCTATCGACCGTTGAAGTTTTGTGCAACGATCCTTTCTCCATTACGGCTTCTGCGACAGGCAGTGGTCCGTTCAATTACAATTGGCTCAACGGGAGTGCTTGGTTGAATTGGGGGCAGACTTTGAACTGGTCAACTAGCAATGATGCGAGCCTCACGCTCGAAGTCTCAGACGGATGTGGGCAAGTCGAAGATGTTGAAATCGAGGTCATCGTGGAAGCGCCGGATGTGGAATTCACATTGCCGCAAGATCTCATTGGTCCCTGCACAGAAGTGTTCGATATCGCATCGAATGTAACGAATGGTTCCGGTGGATATGTCTACAATTGGAGCCAAGATGGAGCGTCTTTGTCTGACAACGGAAGTCAAATTGACGTGCAGTCTTTTGCAACGACAACCATTGCTTTGACGGTCAATGATGGATGTGGTCAAAGTGCAACACAAAGCACGGTGATCATCATTGACAACCCCCCCTTGATCATTGAGCTCGGGGCGGATGTTTATGCGAGTTGCATTGACAACACCAACATCCCGGTGGACATCATCAGTGGTGCTGGAAACTATGATTACGCCTGGTTTGTTAGTGGGGAACCCTATGATTTGGGTTCAAGCATCATCTTGCAATCGTTCGGTACGGTGCCGGTGTATGTGGATGTAGAAGACGGCTGCGGTGGAGTGACCTCCGATTCACTCGTTTATCACATTCCAGACATTCCTCTCGATATTCAAGTCACATCTTCGACCATCATCTGTGCGGGTGATGGCATTTCACTGGAAGCAGAAGCGATGGGAGGTGAAGATGGTTTTGTGTATTACTGGCCTACGCTGGATGCATACGGACCATCCCAATACATTACGCCTGCACAATCGGCTACATACCCTGTGGTTGCCACGGACATTTGTGGGGAGGACATCGATGCGTATTCAACGATCGAGGTTCAATACCTGTTCAGTGACTTTGTGATCAGCGCGTTGGATAACAATGAGAACGCGTATCAGTTCCGTGCAACACCGAGTCCGGAGGAGCCATACGATGGCGCCTACGCTTACGATTGGGATTTCGGAGATGGCGTGCATTCTGATGAACCGATTACCGAACACACGTTTGACGGTTTAAGTGACTACACGGTTTCCTTGGAAATCACCAGTTTTGCCGGGTGCGTGAACTCGTCCTACACGGTCGTTCGCGGTCCTGTATTGCTGTATGTCCCAACAGCCTTCACGCCCAACAATGATGGAATCAATGATGCTTTTCAGGTCATTGGAAGCCAAATCATGAACTATGAGATTTGGATCATGAACCGTTGGGGAGAAATGGTTTTTCACAGTGAGTCATTGGATCAGGTTTGGTTGGGTGATGTGCAAGGCGGTACGCATTTTGCGGAAAACGGGATTTACAATTGGGTCATCCGATTGAAAGGATACAATACGGACGCCGAAGAATTTTCCGGCACCTTGCAGTTGATGCGTTGATCGTTAGGTTCGGAGTTTACTTCCCGTAATTGTTGGCATCCTTTGGGCATTTGCGCGAGGTCCCTTATGGATTGCTGCGGTCTTAAGTGTATTTTGCACACATGAATGCACAGACCAAAGAATCGGGAGGTATTTCCTTGAAGGCTCCGTTTATTATCGTAACCAGTTTATTTTTTATGTGGGGGTTCATCACAGTGATGGTGGATGGCTTGATTCCCAGATTGAAAGATGTTTTTGAACTGACATTGCTTCAAGCAGGATTGGTGCAGTTCGCGTGGTTTGCGGCTTATGGATTGATCAGCATCCCGGGCGGCAACCTCATCGAACGGATTGGATACAAAAGAGGCATTTTGACGGGACTAGGGCTCGCTTCACTGGGTTGTCTGCTGTTTTACCCGGCTGCTGCAACACGCATGTATCCCCTGTTTTTGCTTGCGTTGTTCGTTGTGGCAGGAGGGATAACCATCTTGCAGGTAGCAGCGAATCCATACATCTCCGTTTTGGGCGCGCCAGAAAAAGCGTCGAGTCGATTGAATTTAGCGCAAGCGTTCAATTCGTTGGGAACCACCATAGCGCCAATCGTCGCGGCAAGCTTCTTATTGAGCGATAAGATTCTCAATTCGGATCAACAAAACCAGTTGGATGAAACGGCTTTGGATGCATACCGTTTAGCAGAAGCTTCGGCGGTGCAGGGGCCATTTGTGGCTTTGGCTGTCGCTTTTGGCGTATTGGCTGTCCTGATGGGAGTGAGCAAATTGCCTCGCATTTTGGGAGGAACGGCTCAAGGAGGCTACCGAGCCGTGTTGCAAAACAAGCGATTGGTATACGGGGCGATTGGCATCTTTGTGTATGTTGGCGCTGAAGTGGCGATTGGGTCCTATATGGTCAATTATGGGATTGAATTGGGTGTGGATCAGATCATCCGGGAAAGCACAGTGCTGTCCTCCATGGCTGCACTCGCTGCGAGTATCGGTGGGAAGTCCCTGGCAGGAATGGACACAAAGGGCCTCATTGGCGCCTTGTTGACCTTTTATTGGGGTGGTGCCATGATTGGGCGATTCATTGGTTCGATCGTGATGAATCGCTTGTCCCCTCAGCGAATCCTTGGATTTTTCGCGCTCTGCGCCGCGGCCATGACCATCTTGAGTGTATCGACCACTGGAGTCACGGCTTTGCTTGCGCTGCTGAGTGTCGGGTTCTTCAATAGCATCATGTTCCCGACGATATTCACTTTGGGCATTAGTCAGTTGGGTGATTTGAAGCCTTTGGGCAGTGGAGTGCTGTGCACAGCTATTGTTGGAGGTGCCATCATTCCTCCGTCGGTCGGAGGATTGGCGGATCAGTTCGGTTTTTCATTGGCGTTGATTTTGCCAGTGTTGTGCTATTTCTACATCCAGTATTACGCCATGCGCGTAGCGCGGGACTGAATTATTTGGCATTCCACACAAATTTCCTTAACAAATGCACTTTCTTTTTAAACAGACACAACTATTTCACCTGTTTTGGTGTTCATTAGCTGAAGCAATGGTTCGAACGCTCGAGCCACAGAGAATATAGATTGTAATGGCTCGAAAAAAGAGAGAGAAAGAGTTGCAGCCCAACATCAAAGTTCGCCTTGATCGCCGAACGGTGATTACTGTGCGTGACCATGAGAAATTGGCCTTCTGGAAAGAGAAGTATCCGCTGTTGGAAATCATTGAAGATTGAATCCTGCAGTTGACTAGCCTGCTGACTGAAAAAGTTGCGGCACAAAAAAGCCGGCCCCATTGGAGCCGGCTTTTTTGTGCCAAAGAAGAAGGGGTTATGCGACCTCTTCTTTTTTCCAAGGAGCAAACGCCAATTGTTCCCGTCCTTTCTTGGTCAAAGCGTAGCCATTTTTGTTTTGGACCATTCCATCCAGGTAAAGGTTGGTAATGCGCTCACCGATTCGAGCTTGTCCGACGCTGAGGTCGGTATCCGCTTCGATGCGCTTCCAAAAATTTCGTTCCAAAACTGCCAATCGGATGTGTGCCTGCTGTTCTTGCTTGTATGTGTGGACGATGTCCAAAACCATAAAATCGTATTTATCCATCTGAAAGTCTTGAGGGGTGATAGTGAATCGTCGTGTGTGCAAAGTACCCGACGGGTTCGACTTCCCGGCTACGATGGCTCGATGAAATATGAACGAATTGTTAACGAGCGAAGAGTCTTTGTTGGAAACTTGTGAATTTCGGATTTGGAGCGCGCTAGTCGCTTGTGCAATGCCTTATAAACCAAGATTGTAGTGTGTATTGCGATGGGTAGTCGGGGAGGACTGGAATCGAGAAAACCTGATCCAACATCAGCCATTGGCCTTGACTTCGGGATTCCAGCGACCTTTGATCGTCGGGAAATCGTTCAGATGCCGTTTCAAGATGGTCATGTATTCCGACCGTTCAATTTCACGAGCACCGAGTGAAGCCAAGTGCGGGTTTTGAACTTGACAATCAATGGGGCCGAATCCCTGTTCGCGTGCCCATTTGACCAAATGGATGAACGCTGCTTTGGATGCGTTGTTCATTTGGGAAAACATACTTTCACCAAAGAACATGTGGCCAATGGAAACGCCATACAGCCCGCCGACCAATTCGTTGTTGTGCCAAGACTCAACGGAATGGGCCAACCCCAAACGATGAAGGGCGATGTAGGCTTCGGTGATTGCTTCAGAGATCCAGGTTCCTTCGCCATCCCGGCGAATGTCACCACAGGAACGAACGACCTGTTCAAAGCAGGTGTCCATGCGAATCTCGAATGTGCCGCGATTCAACACATTCCGCATGCTCTTTGAGATGTTCAGTTCATCCAAATAAAGCACCGAACGTTTTTCAGGAGCCCACCATAAAATGGGGTCTTCTTCGCCATACCAAGGAAAGATTCCGGCTTCATACGCGGCGATGAGACGTGCCTCAGATAAATCTCCACCGACAGCGAGTAGGCCTTCCCAAGACTCTTCCAACGGAGGGAAGGAGATGTCGTCGTTCAGTAAGGCAATGCGCGGTTGGGTGGAGTCTGTCACGATGGAGAAGTTCAGAATCGAAGGTACCGCTAAGAATGGAAATGTCGGACCTTTGTTCCATGAAGGATGCAGGGCTTGATTTACGAGAAGCTTTATCAAAGAGCCTTGTGGAGAATGGATCGGCGGCGGCTGCGCTCGCTGATCGAGCCATGCCTTATGCACGACCTTCGCGTGATACGGCAGAGGAGCAGGGCATTTCCATCCGATTTGCCGCGGTGCTTTTGGTCATCTATCCGATGCATGGATCGTGGCATGGTCTGTTGATGCAGCGCACGCAATATCCCGGTGTTCACAGCGGACAAGTTTCGATACCTGGCGGCGAGCGGGAAGTGACGGATGAAGATTTGATGGAAACGGCCTGGAGGGAATTCAATGAGGAGGTTGGCGTCGCCATGGCCACAGAGGCCATTTTTGGTCCACTTTCAGAACGCTTCATCCCGCCGAGTCGATTCGCTGTCACGCCCTATTTGTCCATCCTGCCGCAACGTCCAAATTGGAATGTCGATCCCAAGGAAGTGGCCTCCATCATTGAATTCAGCATCGAAAGTTTATTGGGAGAGCAGGCGATGCGCCCTGTGAGCATGGAGGTTTCTCCGGGGATTCATCACCCCATGCCAGCTTACCCCATCCAAGGCCATGAAGTGTGGGGGGCAACGGCTTTGATCCTAACCGAATTCATGGAACACTGGAAGCTTCTCCCAGAAGCGGTCCGGAACATGCCATAAGCCCAGGGCTCTTCCTTAAATTTGTCGCATGAATGGCATTTCAGCACTGTTCTCTTCCAAAGAGTCAGAAGTTCTTGCGGCACTTGAAGAAGCAAAAGAATCGGGAGACATCCAGTGGGTGAGGCCCATGATGGAGGTTTTTCGTGATCATCCGTCCGATACCGTTGTTGCTGAAATTGGCACCATGCTCAGTGCCTTGAAAATTTCTGCAGCGTCCGATGCGTTAGCGGATGCCCTTGAAGACCCGGAATTCGAGGCGATCTACGCGGACATTGTCGGATTCATGTGGAGCTCTGGATTTGTTCCCGAGGAGTCGCTGCGTGCCATTGTCACATGCGCAGTAGAAGGAGATTTCAGGATGGCAGTGGAGGCGTTGACCTGGATTGAAGAGCTCGAAAAAGTCCACGACGAAAATCAATTGATGGATTCCATTCTGTTGGTTCGAGGAGCGATTGAAGAAGGGAAGAACGCGGAAGCGAAGGGCTTGTACGAAGCAATGCTGTCAGCTCTATTGCACTTAGAAAGGCTGCAGTAATTCACGTTTGGATGACGCCCAACGTAAATGGCGCGTCTAAAGGAGCGTGATTGGCGGCTTCGATGCCCTGCGCAATCCATTCCCGTGTTGTATTGGGATCGATGACAGCATCCACCCAAAGTCGGGAAGCGGCATATACCGGAGACGTTTGTTCCGTATAGCCGGCGGCTATTTTATCATACAAAGCTTTTTGCATCGCTTCGTCGGGAACCTCTCCTAACTTTTTCAACCGGGCGACTTCAATTTGTTGCAGCACCTTGGCCGCTTGTTCGCCGCCCATAACGGCAAGTTGCGCCGTCGGCCAAGCGACAATCAGTCGTGGGTCATAGGCTTTCCCGCACATGGCGTAATTGCCCGCGCCATAGCTGTTTCCGACAATGACTGTGAATTTAGGAACCACGGAATTCGCCACGGCATTGACCATTTTCGCGCCATCTTTGATGATGCCTCCGTGCTCACTGCGGGATCCCACCATGAATCCAGAAACATCTTGAAGGAATACCAAGGGAACTCCTTTTTGATTGCAGTTCATGATGAACCGGGCCGCTTTGTCCGCGCTGTCTGAATAGATCACGCCTCCAAATTGCATGCCGTCCTTTTTGGACTTCACCAGGTTTCGTTGGTTGGCCACGATGCCAACACTCCATCCATCCACACGGGCGTACCCCGTGAGCAACGTCCGCCCGTAGTCTTTTTTGTATTCCGTAAAGCTGTCCGCATCCACAAGTGCGTCAATGAGGTCACGCCCTTCATACGGTTGGGAACGTTCGGGTGGGAGAATGGAGCATAGATTCCGTCCGGCGGGATCGGCGCTTGGCTCACGGCTAAAACCAGCCGTGGCACTGGGTGATTTCAGATGCGAGACCAACTGACGGATAAGAACCAGTGCCTCCTGGTCGTTTTCACATTGATAATCCGTCACGCCGCTAATGGAACTGTGCGTAACAGAGCCTCCCAACGTTTCGTTGTCCACATCCTCCCCAATGGCCGCTTTGACTAAATAACTGCCTGCTAGAAAAATGGAGCCCGTTCCCTTCACGATAAGGGATTCATCACTCATGATTGGGAGGTACGCACCGCCTGCAACACAGGAGCCCATCACGGCCGCGATCTGTGGAATGCCCATGGCGCTTAGTCGCGCATTGTTCCGGAACATCCGTCCAAAGTGTTCTTTGTCTGGGAAGATTTCATTTTGCATCGGCAAGAAAACGCCGGCGCTATCGACCAAGTATATGATGGGGATGCGATTTTCCATCGCGATTTCCTGGGCCCGAAGGTTATTTTTTCCGGTAATCGGGAACCAAGCG
>JAQCJQ010000079.1 GCA_027593035.1 Bacteroidota bacterium
TTCCTGACGGTGCAGGCCTGTTGCACACGATTGGTTCAATCGAGATCTGAATAGTGGCTTCGGCATTTTATTCAGTCAGGAAGAGGCCGGCGCTGGTGGGTTGAATACCACTCGTTTCGCGATGCAATATGCCTATGAAGTTCCCCTTGGAAATGGATGGCGTTTGCGTCCGGCTTTACAGGCTGGAATTGGAAATCGTTCCATCAACATGCAGGCATTGACCTTTGGCGATCAACTCATCCGAGGGACTCAGGTGTCTACCATCGAAGACCGTCCGAGCGTGGCTCAGAATTACTTCGATTTTGGAACGGGGATCCTTCTGCTTGGAAAGAAAACGTGGTTGGGTTGCTCCTTTGATCACTTGAACACGCCAGACGAAAGTTTGAATCCTGTCTTCATCGACCCCATGGATGTGCGTGTTTCCGTACATGGAGGCTTCCGCATGGCCCTGGTTGATCCGGTTCACAATAAGAACTACGGAGACATGGTCGTGGCGTTCAACTACATGGCACAAGATCAATTCGACCAGATGGACGTAGGGATCTACTATGACACCAATCCTCTGAGCATTGGCTTGTGGTACCAGGGTCTTCCATTCGGACATACCATTGAAGGTGGAACCGATGTGGATGCGATCAGCATCATCCTGGGCTACGGAACCGATGATTGGAAAATTGGCTACAGCTATGATATGACCCTCAACAGCCTCGGATTGGCAACAACCGGAGGCAGTCATGAAATCGTATTGAGTGCCACGTGGCAGACGCTGCGCCGAAACAAGCCGCAACTTCCACGCTACATGCCTTGTCCCATTTTCTGATAGTTCAGCGGATCAGAAAAAACAGTGTGGGCTCTGTTGCCGCTTGTTGCATTCCCCAGAATGCAGCGGTGTGTGGCGGATCCCACATCAGTTTTAGCCGGTTTTACGCGCGGCCTATTTGATTGACTTCTGCCTCCAATTGGACTCCGTATTTGGAGAAGACATCGTGCATGATGTCTTGAGCCAACTGCCAAATTTCTGCTCCCGTCGCACCGCCATAATGGACCAAAACCAGGGCTTGATGCACGTGCACACCATGGGTCCCGCGGTGCATACCTTTCCAACCGGCCTTCTCAATGAGCCAACCTGCAGCGATTTTAATCGTGCCATCCGGTTGGGGATAATGCGCCACTTGAGGGTGGGTGTTTTGCAATTTGACAAACGCATCCGCTTGAAGCACGGGGTTTTTAAAGAAACTTCCCGCGTTACCTAATTTTTCGGGATCAGGCAATTTGGCCGAACGAATGCGCATGACGGCGTTCGCAACATCCCGATGTGTCCAGGACGCTTCTGGCAAATCCTTAAGTTCCTGTTGGATTGCCCCATACGACGTCTGCAGTGGCGCATTGCGATCCAATGCAAAAGCAACACGCACGATGATCCAATTTCCTTTTTCAGCGGATTTGAAAACGCTTTCGCGGTAACCAAAAGCGCACGCCGCACCATCAAACCGCTTCAAGGCACCCGTTTGCACATGAATCGCTTCCAACCAGAGGAACCGGTCCTTCAATTCCACACCATACGCTCCAATGTTTTGCATGGGCGACGCGCCCACTTGACCTGGAATCAACGCCAAGTTCTCCAATCCATGCCAACCATTGTCCAAGGCATTGATCACCCATTGGTGCCAATTCTCCCCCGCTCCAACGACCACTTCCACCCGGCTGCCTTCTTCTTTCAAAACACGGATTCCTAGCATCCCAACATGCAAAGCCAACCCATCCCAATCACGGTGCAGCAGCATGTTCGAGCCGCCCCCCATCACCAGCAAGTCCGCCTTGTTCTCCTGGCTCCAATCCAAAGCAAACCGAACCGCATCATCACTTCGCGCCGTCATCCAATGTGCGGCTTGAGCGGACAATCCAAAGGTGGTCCAATCCGCCAAATCCACGCGTTCCTTCATCTCCATGATTTTCGAACCCGGTAGGCTTGTTCCGCTGGAAGGATCCCCATCCGATGAGACTCGCCGCTGCCGCCGTCGCTGCCATTCTTCAGATGACAGAACGCCATATGCCCCCTCGCCTTCGATCAAGGCTTGAATCAAAACTTGAGACGGGTAGATCTCAGCAAAATGCGCATGAACGAGCCAGCGGTCTTCTCCAAGTGGCTGCCACTCGCTAAAATGCCTCCGACCTTCCACCCGGTAGAGGGTTTCCGATCCTTCCAAAGCGCGGTATAAGGGATATTTTAAAGGCATGCTTCTTAGCGGCAATTTCGGACCTACCAAAGAAACAAACGCTTGACCACGGGGTTGTATTTTTGAACAACTGTTTTTCCACCCCATGCCCAACCAAAATCAACCCGCTCCTGCACCAGGACATCTGCTCATTCATTCCGCTCGAGAAGCCGCTGATCAGGGACAATGGGACCGGGCGCTCATGAACTTCAATCAAGCGATCGCAGCGAATTCTGCGTGGAACCTCGATCCTGATTTCAAGCACGACCGGGCCATCGCCTTGTTTCATACAGGAAATCAAGAAGGAGCGCTCATCGAATTGAATGAAGCCGTCACGTTGCAGCCTGATTACGGATACCGTTATGCCGCTCGGGCATGGATGAAACAGGCCTTGAAGGATATCCAAGGTGCCATGGCTGATTACGAGACGGCCATTGCATTGGACCCTGATGACGCCATTAGTTTGAACAACTTAGGATTGTTGGAGGAGCAGCAGGGCTATCGTCAGGAGGCAAAAGAACGGTTTGCCGCTGCGGACGAACTCGCGGGCATCCTTCAAAAGGAGTCCATTGCGCCCGCGGCACTCGATCAGCAAAACGAAAGTCCCGTGCCTGAGGCCCCCTCCACAAAGGAAACCCAAGGTCCCAACTTGTTGTCTGAAATCAAACGCGCTTTGCAACAACCGGATGGGCGCAAAGAATTCATTGCATTCATCCGCAACGGATTTAAATTGTAGCGCTAACCCAGCTCCATTGAACGCCCAAAACTCCGAATCCTCTTTTTTGAATCGAGTGGTTGAGTCCGTGTTAAAACAACCGGATCCTTCCGCATGCCTGGTCATTTTGCCCAGCCAAAGAGCCACCGGAAAGTTCCATCGACTGCTGGCCGCTAAAATGCCTGGAGCAGGTTGGTTGCCCAAAGCGTGCACGCTGGGAACCGTTTTGCAAGAGCACGCAGGCTTAACCCCGATGGATCCACTCGAGGGCCTCGCAGAATTGTACCATACGTGGACCACCCTGAAAGCAACGGATTCCGAAGGCAATGATCAAAAAGAAACCATGACTTTCACCGCGTTTGGGCATTGGGGACGCATTGCCTTGCGGGATTTCAATGAAATTGATCAGCACCTGCTGGATCCGAGATTGGTGTTCCAAAATCTCTGTGACATCGAAGGCATTGAAGAATGGAGTTTTCAATCGGAGGCCGATTTGAAATCAGGCCAGCGGAAATTTTTGCGGCAGTTCATGCAGCTCGGTCCGCTTTATCAAGCTTTTCAGGAGAAACTCGCTGAAAAACAATGGGGCTATGGCGGTCGGATCGCTCGAGAAGCGTCGAAGTCAACAAACCTGACGGCCTACAGCCATGTCTTCGTGGCCGGTTTGAGTGTGCTCACGCCCGCTGAACGCGCATTTCTCCATCGGTACGAACAGAAAAATTGTCTGACCTGGCTTTGGGATGCCGATGCCAGTTACGTGACCCAACCCATGATGGAATCGGGGTTGTTTGTGCGGAAACAAGCTTCATCGAGTGCCATTGCCGCGTTGCCGCAGCGACTGCAAACCGAGCCTCCCACCATCCAAATCATTGGCTGTAGCAGTTCCGTTTACCAAGCGCAAGCCGTCCGAGAAATCATTTCCAGCATTCCTCCCGATCAACGGGACGGCCGCACGGCTGTGGTGCTTCCCGATGGCAAAACCCTCCCGTTGGTTCTTCAGAGTCTTCCTGAATTGAGCAACAAGGGTTACAATGTGACCATGGGGTTGAGCTGGGCCGAAACACCAGCGAGCGGCTTCTTGGAGGCTGTCAAGCCCCTCTTATTGCGGAGCGGACAGCAGTTGAGTCATGCCGACTTGCGATCGATCATCAGCGACCCCGTGGCTCTTGCTACGTGTGGGAGAATCGCCCTCATACAAGACGGTTCCCGTGTGATGAATCGGCTCGCTAAAAACCATCTGGCTTGGCTCAGTGCGGAGCAATTGGCCTTGCATTCCAATGGGACCCTGCTAAATTTCGTCAACCAACTTCTCCTCAACAAAGCGACGGACCCGCTGCAGGTCGCCATCGGATTGGAACGTTGGGCGGGCGAAATCGGAAATCAGCTCACTGCCAACGATACGGATTCCGAGTTGGATCCCTGGATTATGGCTAGCTGGGAGCGGGTCATGCGAGCGTTTTCTGTGGTCAGACGCTTCCAAGAGCAACATGGACTGCTCGTGAATGCCGAAGAAGTCTGGAGCATGGCCCTGCAAAGTCTTGTTTCCGAACGCATCGATTTGCTCGGAGAACCGGAAGATGGCCTTCAGATCATGGGATTGATTGAAACCCGCGCGCTCGACTTTGATCGGGTCATTGTGCTCGATTGCAACGAAGGCGTGTTGCCGCAATCGGCAATTTCTGAGAGCTTTCTTCCGTTTGACCTGAGGGCCATTTGGGGCTTGCCCGGGCGCCATGAACGGGAAGCCATCTTCGCCTATTACACCTACCGCTTGCTCAACCAAGCCAAGGAGGTATTCTTCCTTTATCGGGCTCAAGATGAGGCCTCCGAAAAAAGCCGGTATCTGTTGCAAATGGAGCAAGCTTTTCGCCCCAATGGCAAGGACCTCTTGCCCGTCCAGGAATCTACGCTGCAAGCTCCGTTGCCCGGACCAAGGCCGATCATTCCTCCATTGCAATGGACTGCACCGGCAAGCCAGCGGCTATCAGAATGGGCGGAAAAAGGGATCAGTCCTTCCGCCTTGAACACCCTCATGGCGTGCCAACGGAATTTTTTCTATCAGTACATGCTACGGCTCAGCGAGCCCTCGGAAATTCAGGAGGAGATGGCCGTGAGCACGTTCGGCTCTGTGGTGCACCAGGTGCTTGAGGACGGCTTGCAATCCGTGCTCAACAAACCACTTCAACAAGAAGACTTGCGCTCTTTAAAAAAGGATGTGACCCGCTTGCTCCCGCTCGCCATTGAGCAACATTTCAATGCGGACATGGTGCGCCAAGGTGAAAATTATTTGCAAGTCACCATGGCGGAGGCCACGCTAAAAAAATTGCTCACTTCGGAAATGGGGGAATTGCATGCTGACAGCCAGCGGGTTATCCGACATTTGGAATTGAGTCTATCCCACACATTTGCAACCGGAGGACGCATCGACCCCATTCGATTGAACGGCATGGCCGACCGGATTGAGCAAGACGGATCTGATGTGGTGATCACCGACTACAAAACAGGGAAGGTGGAATCCAAGGAGCTGGCGTTGCCCAATGATTGGGACGATCAAGTCGCTTCCGGAAAATCAGGAAAGGCGTTGCAGTTGTTGATTTATGCGGCCATCGCATTGGAAACCTTGGACGCCCATGGCCAGGTCCTGGAAACCGATGGACAACCTCTCTTGTACGTGAGAGCCGGTGTGCGCTCTGGGAAAAATGCCCGAGCCGGTTTGTTGGAATTGAAGATTCAAAAACAACGAGGCGTGAACCCAGACCAGGCCCAGGAATTGCTCCAATGGATCAGCCACACCCTGGATGCCTTGCATGACGACACCCCGTGTGTTGAGCACAATGCCGAGGCTAAATACTGCAGCTATTGCACCGTTTTAGATCCTTTGCCCGCATTCCATTTCTGATGGCGCGTATGATTCCCACAAACCGCCTGTTCACATGGGCGTAGTCGCTAAGCAAGCCGGATGGGCTTCATTGGCCATCGGCGATCGGGATAAAACCGGGGCGTTGAACACCATGGTCGTGTTGCCGCGGGCTTTTGAGGGGGCCGAAGCTGATTGGGGCTTGGTGCGCATCATCACATCATGGGGCATCATTTTGAGTTCGCTGGCGGTGGTGGGGGCACCTGGCGGAATCCTGCGTTTTCTCGCCCGTTATGATGAGCAGGAGCGGCCCGACGTCCTTCGGACATTACTGATTTTACCAGCGTCTGGGCTGCTTCTGGTCCTGCTGCTATTTGGGCTCAATGGGCAGCAAATCTTGCCTTTATTGGATGCTGAAAAGGGGTCTACGCTCACGAATCACATCGCGGGCTTCCTGTTGATCACCAGCTTCATGGTCTTGCTGCATTTGGTTCGAGCATTGGTGAATCAACAACTCAAAACAGCCATCATAGCCTGGGTCGACGAGGTGTGGCAAAAAGGGAGTTATCTCGTCCTGGGCGTGTTGTTGTACTTCAAACACATCGGTTTTGAGACCTTTATCACGTGCTATATGGGCTCCTGGGGAATCAGTGCTCTTCTTTTATTCATCCAGGCCTGGAAGCTTCCGCAGCGGATTGGGAAAAAGTGGCGCTGGGATGAATTCAAAAACATCCTCGACTTCAGTCTTTTTAGCTTGTTTGCTAGCGGTGCCGCCATCATCGCTACCCATCTCGATTATGTCATGATTGGCATGTACGTCGGACTCGCACAAGTCCCTGTTTACACCATTGGGTTCTTTCTTGGGAATGTTGTGGGCATGCCCACTCGTGCGACGAAAGGCATTCTTAGCGGACTCTCTGCTTCCCTTGTAGCCCAGGACAAGACGTCCGAAATCAATGCCATGAACCGACGCAGTGCGCGGGTCAATTTCCTCTTGGCCACCGTCCTCATGGCGGGAATCTGGGCAGGCATAGCGCCATTTCAACTCTTGCTCCCAGAGGGATATCGGGGTCTCGAGTTTGTCTTTCTCTGCATTGGCTTCCAACGCTTGATCGTCAGCTTCAACGTCGTCAACAACCAGGTCTTGGCTTACAGCCAATGGTATCGCGTCGTGTTGCCGCTCAACCTCGGACTCGTCTTGGTGACCGTGGCTACGAATTACTTCTTCATCGTTACGATGGGGTGGGGCTTGAAAGGAGCCGCTGTAGCCACATTGGGCACCGCCCTTTGGAACAACATTTGGCGCCTCCTGATTGTCTGGCGAAAATTCAAAATCCATCCGTTCTCATGGAATTTGGTCGTCATCGCCCTCATTGGCATGGCGAGCGCATGGAGCTTTCACTGGTCAGCTGATGCCTTCACGTATCCGATCGTAGGATCCGTCGTTCAAGGAGCGTTCGCCTCGGGCACCACACTCGTCTTGTGCTATGCCTTTGGTTGCTTTCCTGAATTGCGCGACGGAATGAAGTCACGCATTGCTTGGTGGCCCTAAAAATCCATGCTGAATGAGCGCTAATGGCGTCATTCACCCGTTACGCGCAGCCAAGTTTGCGTGCGGAACAGGAAGTAGATGTAGCCTCGAACCTTCAGTTCATTCATGTTGTCAGATTCCAACCACATCTCGCAATCGTAGATTTTCCCTGTCTTGGGATCGCAGATTGTGCCTTCGTCCCATTCCATGCCCTTGTCTGACGCTTCCATGTCACGGACAATCTCCATGCCCAACGAAAGCTGGCCCTTTCGGTCATCCTCACAGTCGGTACAAACGGGATTCTGATCTTCCTCAGGCAAGCGAAACAGCTCCACAATTTGCCCGTAAAATTGGCCATCACGTTCTGTGATTTCGACCACGCTTTTGATTCTGCCAGTTTCATCATCGATGGTCTTCCATTGGCCCAAGAGCGGGTTGGTGGCTTGGCTGAATGCGGATCCCGCGCAAAGCACAAGGATGAGGAGGTAGGTGAATTTTTTCATGATGTTCAATGGTATTCAATGGGTAATTTCAATGGGGTTCATTCGATCGCTTTCATGGCTTTTCGTAGCATCCATTTGGGCACGACTGACGGCTGCATTCAATTCAAAGCCCAATAATAAAATGGAACTGCTAGAATTCAACCAAACCAAGGTCAGCATCAAGGTTCCTAAAGAACCGTACAGGGTGTTGTATGAAGAGAATTGTCCTATGATCCAAGAAAAGGTCCATGTCGTCAGCACCAATAAAAGTGTAGCACCAGTCGCCCCAACATTCAAAACACCCCACGCTTTCATAGCACCGGAACCCGCATGATACAGCATATTGACAGATGCATACACCAAAGCAAACGAAAGAGTCCATCGTGCCAACGTAAGCCACGGGATCGCGTCGGCATTGATCCATTGGTGCGCATCCATCCAGCGGATGACGTCACCGGAGAATCCAATCAAAAAAACCGCCACTCCGAGCAAAATGGTTAGGACAAACAGCAACACAACCGACAGCAAACGATACAACAACCAATGCGGTTTACCCGGAACATGAGGACTTTCTCCGAAGCTGAGTAAAATGCTGTTGACGGAACTCGAAGCATAGTAGAGGAGTAAAATCACACCCACCGAAATCAAAGTTCCCTGACGTTGATTGATCAAATCTGCTACCGTTTGCTCGAACAACTCCACAACTTGCACTGGAAAGAGCATTTCCAAACTACTCAAAACCTCTGCGGTTTCAAGTGGTGTATAGGGAATGATGCTGAGCAGTAAGATCATGGCCGGGAAAAATGCCAAGAAGAGTCGAAAACTAATGGCCGCCGATCGCATGGCGACGGATCCGTTGATCAGTCCTAAGACAAAAAACCGCAGCACATCGTAGACGTTGACCTGCTGTCCTTTCCACGGACGAAGGCCTCGCAACCCCGACCGAATGCGGTCAAATGAACGGTTCTGTTGGATCCACTTAAACAGCGGTCCATCTGGCACAGGAGGTGGCGGCAATTCACTCATCAAAGCTCTGAATTTGATCCGTGCTTTTTAAACTGAAGTCCAGCCCTGGGACGCTGTGTGTCAACCAGCCCATTGAAATGAAATTCACTCCCGATTCTGCATAAGCGCGGGCGTTGGTTGGCGTGATGCCTCCCGATGCTTCCAGGGGAATCTCCGATCCCCATTTTTTGACCGCCAATGCCGCCTGCTCGGGGGTGTGGTTGTCCAGCAGCAGCCGATCGATCAGAGGGGCTCCAGAAGGCTTGGCCCAACGCTTTCGCGCTTCCATGGCGTCCTGTGTTTCCTGCGCGTCACGCACTTCGACCACCACGGGCAATTCCAACCCACGCTCATTCAAATAGGAGGCAACGCCCTCCATCGCCGCCAGCATGGAACCGGCATAATCCACGTGATTGTCCTTGATGAGAATCATATCATGCAAGCCCATCCGGTGATTCACTCCACCACCAATCCGAACCGCCCATTTTTCAAAGGCACGGATGCCAGGGGTTGTTTTCCGGGTATCCAAAACACGGCATCCTGTTCCTTTAAGCGATGCAACCACCGCGGCGGTCCTCGTGGCGATCCCGCTCATGCGCTGGATGAAATTCAAGGCCAATCGCTCGCCTTCCAAGATGTGGATGGCCGAACCTGTGATTTTCATGACCCGAGTCCCCCGCTCAACGGCATCTCCGTCGGCGGCCAACAACTCGCACTGCAAGTGGGCGTCCACACGTCGAAAGACCTCCTTGGCCACTT
>JAQCJQ010000080.1 GCA_027593035.1 Bacteroidota bacterium
CAGCCTTCAACGCTTCATCTTGGTGGGAGAACCAAGATCGGATGCTTCCCCATTGGGGCAAGTTCCATTGCAAAAAATGAAGCGGCGCATACAGGGCGACTAAACTGACAGCGATAGCCATCAATACGAGACCGGATCCCCAAGTGCCGAGCGTCAACAACCCCAATTGAACAAGGTAGTATCCAGAAGCACCGACCCAGTGGTCCCATGCGCTAGACCCTAGATTTCCAGTGAGTTTGGCCGCAAATCCAAGGATCCATGGAAGGACCATCATGCAGAAGGCCGACACCCGAAACGCTCTTCCCGCGGTGCTGATTTTTCGTTTTGACAACCAGGGCCAAGCGATCAATCCAATCCAAAAAGGAATGGCCAATGCGCCCATCCCTAGGCCTTGCCGTCCCAGCCAAAAGGACAAATGGGCACCGGCACCGCCGAGCCAATTGTGATAAGGCTCATTTTGGGTTTCTGCTCCATCGCTCAGCCCTTCTGAAACAAGATTGTAATCCAGTGCTCCTGTAAAAAGTCCTGAAATCAAGGATCCTAAAATAAAAACAGCCAGTGTGATCGCGGTAACACCAGCGACATTTTGAATTCTGGGGTTGGCCCACTTGTGCCGAATGGATTCAATGAAATGTCGGTAACGCCCTGGTTCGCGTTTGACCTCCGCCTTTTTCGCGGTTGCGCCTGTAGCTGGCTTTGCTGCTTTAGGACGGTTCCGGGCAACGCGCGGTTCAGGGGTGGGAGTGGGATTCTTTTTGGCCATGTGAAGTGCATAAATCTAACGAGGGAATTCATGCATTAAACCCGATGTTTGCAATGCTTTTCCACTAGCACGTGTTGGATTTGCGTATTGGCCTTGTTACCTCGTGCGGAATCGTTATATTTGCACCCCAATTTCTCGAAAGATGGCCAAGAAAGGCAACCGCGTACAAGTCATTCTCGAATGCACAGAACATAAGAATTCTGGCATGCCTGGAACGTCTCGTTACATCACGACTAAGAATCGGAAGAATACTCCCGATCGCATTGAAATAAAGAAGTTCAACCCGGTGCTGCGCAAGTACACCCTCCACAAGGAGATTAAATAAGCTGAGTCATGGCAAAGAAGACCGTAGCATCGCTGCAGACCGGCGGAGGGAAGCAGCACACGAAAGTGATTAAAATGGTGCGTAGCCCAAAATCGGGTTCGTATACCTTCAAGGAAGAGGTCGTGCACAACGACGGCATCAAGGCTTGGTTCGACAAAAACTGATGTCCATTTCATCGCTGTAAGTCAACATCTTGTTGAGGGTTCAGCGGCAATAAAAAAGGGTCGAACTCCATAGGAGTGGGCCCTTTTTTAATGTTTCATGTCTTGGACTCATTTGAACGATTTCATCATTTACCATGGGCTTTTTCAAAAAATTATTTTCTAGCAAGCAAAAGGAGTCCTTGGATTCTGGGCTAGAAAAGTCACGCACCAATGTTTTTCAAAAGCTGGCGCGGGTTTTTACGGGAAAGCGAAAAGTTGATGAGTCCCTTCTGGATGATTTGGAGGAAGCCTTGATTTCTGCGGATGTTGGTGTTGACACCACCATGAAGGTTCTGGATCGCATGCGTCGGCGTGCTCGTTTTGAAACGTTCATTGAAGTCGAAGAGCTGTACCAGATGCTCCGTGAGGAAATAGCGGGGTTGTTTGCTGAAAGCGGTCTAGCATCGGAATCAGCGCGTTATCTTCTTCCCGAGTCGTCCCCAGAACATCCAACGGTGATCATGGTCGTCGGAGTCAATGGTGTGGGAAAGACCACTACCATCGGCAAATTGGCGCATCGCTTCAAATCAGAAGGCCACAACGTCATGCTCGGAGCCGCGGACACGTTCCGAGCTGCGGCCATCGAACAATTGGAAATCTGGGCGGAGCGTGCGGGTGTTGCGATCATCTCCCAGCACATGGGAGCAGATCCCGCCGCTGTGGCTTTTGATACATTGCAGGCGGCAGTGGCGCGCAAATCCGATGTGGTCATCATTGACACAGCCGGGCGTTTGCACAACAAGCGGGGATTGATGGAGGAGTTGACGAAGATTCGACGGGTGATGGACAAGGTGGTGCCGGGTGCGCCTCATGAGGTGTTGCTCGTGTTGGATGGGTCCACTGGGCAAAATGCGGTGGAACAAGCGAAGCAATTCGCTCAAGCAACGGACGTGTCTGGATTGGTGTTGACGAAATTGGACGGGACCGCCAAAGGGGGTGTCGTCATTGCGATTTCTGATCAATTGCACATTCCCGTGCGATTCATTGGAGTCGGCGAAAAAATGGAAGACCTTCAGGACTTCCATGTGTTGGAATTCATTGATAGTCTGCTTCCTGAAAATTTCAGCGATGGCATGGCTTCGGTAACGGAAAGCTGAAAGCATCATGAGAACACGCACTACTTCACCACGCAAAGTCAATGTGGTCACATTGGGATGCGCCAAGAACATATTCGATTCGGAAATCTTGATGACCCAACTGCGGGCCAATTCTTACGAAGTCGAGCATGAATCGAGCAAAGGAGATGCCGGCATTGTCATCATCAACACGTGTGGATTCATTGAAAGCGCGAAGCAAGAAAGCATCGATACCATCATTCGTTTTTCTGAGGCGAAGCAGGAAGGGCTGGTAGATCGGGTGTACGTGACCGGTTGCTTGTCCGAGCGCTATAAGGAGGAGTTGTCGGACGGGATTCCAGAAGTGGATGCTTGGTTTGGTACCCGGGATTTGCCGCGTTTGCTGAAAACGCTCAAAGCGGATTACAAGAAAGAGTTGGTCGGTGAGCGGTTGCTCACAACCCCTGCACACTATGCTTACATGAAAATTGCAGAAGGCTGCGATCGGCCCTGCGCTTTTTGTGCGATTCCATTGATGCGCGGCAAGCACGTGTCCACGCCAATGGAGGACATCGTATTGCAAGCCAAAGGGCTGGCAGCTAACGGTGTTCGCGAGCTGATCCTCATTGCTCAGGACCTGACCTATTACGGATTGGACATCTACAAAGAGCGCAAGCTCGCTGAGTTGGTCCGGCGTTTGAGCGATGTGGAGGGGATTGACTGGATCCGTCTGCATTATGCTTTTCCTACGGGGTTCCCGTTGGATGTGTTGGATGTGATGGCGGAACGTTCGAACGTCTGCAATTATCTCGATATGCCTTTGCAGCATGCTTCAGACGAAATGCTCAAGGCCATGCGCCGCGGTACGACGCAAGAGAAAATGGACCGGTTGATTGGTGAAATCCGGAACCGAGTTCCAGAAATTGCCATACGCACCACGCTCATTTGCGGTTTCCCCGGTGAGACGGAGGCGCACCACCAAGACTTGATGCGTTGGACAGAGCGCCACCAATTTGAGCGCCTGGGCTGTTTCACCTATTCGCACGAAGAAAACACACATGCATATAGCATGAACGATGATGTTTCAGAGGATGTGAAGCGCAAACGCGTGGAAGCGATTATGGAGCAACAAGCGGGCATATCCCATCAATTGAATCAGAAGTACATCGGTACGGTTCAGCGCGTGCTGATTGACCGGGCTGAAGATGGGTTGTGGGTTGGTCGCACCGAATTTGACTCTCCGGACGTGGACAATGAAGTGCGCATACAGGTGCCCGAGGACGTGCATTTGCGCTTGGGTGATTTTGCTTCAGCACGCATCGAATCGGCCACAGAATTTGACTTGCATGGGCAATTGGTCTAACGTCGATTATCCTGTCATGGAGCGGTTCTTTACCGTTCAAGGGGAAGGCGCGCATACGGGCACGGCTGCTTGGTTCATTCGCTTGGGCGGTTGCGATGTCGGTTGCGCATGGTGCGATGTCAAAGACAGTTGGGACGTGAATGCCCATCCACGGGTTTCGTGCGAAATACTCGTCCAAGAGGCCAAGGATTCCGGAGCACCCATTTGTGTGGTAACCGGTGGAGAACCGGCCATGCACCAGCTCGATTCCTTGACTTCAGCATTGCATGAAGCAGGGATCAGAACGCACATCGAAACGTCAGGAGCTCATGCCTTAACAGGAACATGGGATTGGGTGACCCTCTCTCCCAAAAGGTTCAAAGCCGCGCGCGAAGATGTTTTTCCCTTGGCTGATGAATTGAAAGTGGTGGTGGTGAATCGGCAAGACCTTCCATGGGGTGAGGAGCATGCGGCATCTGTTCGCCAGGACACCGTGCTTTTTCTACAGCCGGAATGGGACCGAAGGGATCGGGTGCTACCCTATATCATGGACCACCTCCAGGTGAATCCACGTTGGCGCATCTCCTTGCAGATGCACAAATATGTGGGATTGCCTTGAAGGATGCTCTCAATGAATGAAACGCAATTTGAGCGTTTCTGATTGAGGTTGACTTCGGCAGCATAGAATCAGCCCGTCGCGTTGTTCTTGTTCTGTCAAGCCATTGTCTCCGTCCTTTTGCACTTTCCCCTCGGTGACTTGAGCCAAGCAGGACATGCAAACGCCGCCTCGACACCCGCTAGGAACCTCAAGCCCCTCGGCTAATGCTGCGTCCAAAATGCTTTGTCCCTCACCGCGCATTTGAAATTGCTCATCTCCGTTGTCCCGTTCCAATGTGATGGTGCAGTCGGGGCGATCGGTAGTTGGGTGCGAGGCTAGAATCGGTAGGGCTTCGCTCAACGCCGCTGATGTATATCGTTCCGTGTGGCGGCGATCTTGTGGAATCTGGGCATCATCCAGTCCCTCATGGATTGTGCGCATCAAAGCGGGCGGTGCCGAGATGATGTACTGGGTGTTTTCATTATCTCCCACGGCCTCCAACCAGGGCTTCAGGCGCTGAATCGTCACGCGCCCAACTTGTTCGGGGTCCTCTAAAATTTCATCTTCTGAAAAAAGGGGGATGAAATCAATCCGGTCTTCCCAGGCATAAAGCGCTTCAGCACATAGTGCATGTTTCCGGGTTCGATTGCTGTAAATCAAGGTGATGCGATGGCCCAATTCAGGATGCAGCATGGCATGCTGGACCAAACTGAAAATGGGCGTAATGCCAATGCCACCAGCAAAGCACACGAAATGCTGGGGTTCATGATTCCATTCGGGTCGCCATAAGAGACTTTTTGGCGTGATGGCTTGCATCACCCTGCCCACTTCGGCTTCATGATTGAAAAAACGACTGCCTTGGCCTCCTGGGATGGAGCGCACCAAGATTTCCAAGGGAAGCGAGCCAATGGGATTCACCAATGAATAGCTCCGTTGAAGTGAAGGAGTGATGGAAAATGTAATGAAAGCGCCCGGTTCATGACGCCATCGTTCAGCATCATCCGGATTAGGAGATAGCCGAACTCGCACCGCATCGGGGCCTTCGTAGTGGATGGATTGTACGGTAATTGAACCGTTCAATGGCTTGCGCTGCATGCCATAAAGACCGCTGATTCGGTCAAATTGTTCGTTCGCAACAAAAAAATCTTCTCCATCCCCAAAAAAGGCACTTCCTGAGGAGGCGCTTACTCACTCGAAATGCTCGAAATCAGGGTGCTCAAGGTGAGTCGATCCACCGGTTCATACCCTTCAGGCAGATCGAAGTGTTTGCGAGGCCACTGCTTTTTGGATTTTTCGATGATCGATTGGGCCACCAAATCGTACGTCGCCTGCCCGTCTTGCATGGTGCATTGCAGGGGGATCCAAGCGGTGGGCCAGCCACAGGGTGCCTGTCCCAAAGTTTCAGACTCGACCGCCCATCCGGTTGATCGGCGCGTGATGATTCCTGTCATTCCCGCCACTTCTCGTGTCCCGCCACGACCTGTAAGAATCAATGGGCGGGCTTGCGGACAGGGTTCGAGCAGTTCCACAGCATGACCCAAGAAGTGAAAGAGCACATGGCTTTCCTCCTCATCCATGAGCCAGATCCGCTCGAAATCCGTTCCTTTCTCTACAATGCGAAACTGCTGCCCATTGGTTTCCAAAATCACTTGTTGTGGCAGATAGTCAAGACCTTGGGGCTGGATGTTCGTTTCAGCTTGGACGTTGTACACGATCGTGCCACTCCATTGCGCATGCAGCGAGCTGGTGAAAAGCATGCTAGCGAGGAGAAGGGGGAAAATGGGATGGGACATGGGATTGATTTCAAAAAGACAACGTCAATTCCAGTGCTTCTCGTACTTTCTGAGCGTCCACCAGCACATGGCGTTCCAATCCTTCGTTCAAAGGAATGGCCGGCGTTTCCATCGAGCCCACGACATGCACTGGTGCGTCGAGGGTGGAGAACAACTCCGAACCGATGCGGCCTGCCAATGCTTGAGCAAAGCCATTCAATACCGGTTCCTCTGTGATGATGAGTGCACGGTGGGTTTGTTGAATGCGCTGGCGAATGAGATCAAAATCAACGGGAAGGATGGAGCGGAGGTCTAAGATTTCAGTGGACTTCTCCAGTCCTTTGGACGCCTCTTCAGCCCAATAAACACCCCGACCATATGCTATGATGGTGCATTGAGGTGCATCCGAAGTGTTCACTGTTCGTGCCATGCGGCCTTTTCCAATGGGGACGCGGTAATCGCGGTCCGGCTCGATGCATTTGGCCGCTTCCGTCCCCGGAATTTTTGACCAATACAAACCTTTGTGCTCCAATACCACGACCGGGTTGGGGTCGTAAAAGGCTGCTTTGAGTAGGCCCTTGAGGTCAGCTCCATTGGATGGGTAGACCACCTTGATGCCAATGATGTTGGCCAAAACCGATTCAATGCTGGAACTGTGGTAGGGTCCACCTGAGCCATACGCCCCGATGGGGACCCGGATCACACTGCTGACGGGCCATTTCCCATTGGATAAAAAATAGCTTCGGCTCAATTCTGTGAACAACTGGTTCAGTCCAGGCCAGAGGTAATCAGCGAATTGCACTTCGACGATGGGCTTCAAGCCGGCAGCAGACATTCCCACTGTGGATCCAATGATAAAGGCTTCCTGGATGGGCGTGTTGAACACCCGTTCGTCTCCAAACTTCTGTGCGAGCGTCGCGGCTTCACGGAATACACCTCCCAATCGGCCACCCACATCCTGACCATATAGAAGCGCTTCAGGGTGGTCCTCGAGAATTTCTTGCATGGCATGCAGCGCGCAATCCACCATCAACGACTCTTCAGCCCCTACAGGTGCACGCAAGCCCTCTTCTTGAACAATAAGCGTTGGCGCCAACACGTGCGCCATCAAGTCTTCTCCGCGAGGTTCTTCGGCGGCTTGGGCGTTTTCGAATTGGGACAAGACTTCCGCAGCCACTTCCTCTTGGATGCGCTGAAGTTCTTTCTTTTGGATTCCCAAGGACTCCAATCGCTTGATTAGGATGGGCAAGGGGTCACGTTCGGCGTGTTCGCTCAAGTCATGGCGGTACCATTCTCTGCGAACTCCGCTGGTGTGGTGACCCAACAAAGGCACGTCAGCGTGAACCAATACGGGGCCCCTGGTTTGTCGTGCATGGGCGAAGGCCGACTCCATGGTAATCATGCAGGCTTCGGTGTCGGAGCCATTGACGCGGAACGCCCGAATGTTGGGAAAAGCCTTGATCAGGGTTGAAACATCGCTGGAGCGGATTTCAGACGCGTGAGCAGAAATGTCCCATTCGTTGTCTTGCACCAGCCAGACCATGGGCAATTCCCTCAAGTCTGTCATGTGCAGCGCTTCACTGACTTCCCCTTCGGTCATGGCGGCATCGCCGATGGAGCAAAGGACCACGGGAGGCTCGCCGGGACGATCTTGTGCGAGGCCCATGCGTTCTCGGTATTGCAAGCCCAAAGCAACTCCTGTCGTCGGAATGGCCTGCATGCCGGTGGCGCTGCTTTGATGTGGAATGCGTGGCAAGCCTTCTCGGTTGAGCGAGGGGTGGCTGTAATACGTGCGTCCTCCACTAAACGGATCGTCGCGCTTAGCGAATAGCTGAAGCATGAGTTCTTCCGGCATCAAGCCCATGCTGAGCAGCAAGCAATCATCGCGGTAATACGCACTGAGAAAGTCTTGTGCTTGCAAAAGCCGTCCGGCAGCGAATTGAATCGCTTCATGGCCGCGCGAGCAGGCATGCACATATTTCGATGTGAGCCGGGCATTCGCTTCAAATAGATCGCTCATGGCCCGAGCAGTGCTCATGGTCTTGTACGCTTGAAGCAAGGCATCTACCGAGATGGTTGGAGTCTTGGAAGGGTTCACTTTCGGCATGTGGGGTAAAGATAGAGCAGTCCGGATGGGCTACCTTCGCTTTCATGCGTTTCACATTCTGGAAATGGGAAGGAGCGGGCAATGAATTCATGCTTTGCGATGCACGCGATTGGTCGGATGTGCCAACTGCGGAGCAAATTCAACGTTGGTGTAGTCGAGAAGGGGGAGTTGGGACAGATGGCATTATTTTTTATAAACCACTGACGCCTAAAAATGCCAATGGACAGCATGAAGGGTGGGATATGGATTATCTCAATTCTGATGGTTCGCGTTCGTTTTGTGGCAATGGAAGCCGCGCTCTGTTTGCCTTTTTGCGGGGTGAAGGGTGGATGGGTGATGCCGGATGGTTCAAGGCGTGTGACGGTGTTCATGCCGTGCGGTGGGATGAAGAAAATGAGCTGCCTTCGGTCGAATTGCGACCTGTTCAGATACCGCAAAAAGTGGATTCAATGCATCCCAATGGTCGCGAAGCTTGGGTGGCAGCAACAGGGTCGCCCCATCATTTGGAGTGGCTTGATGGGTCGATGTCTTTGGCGTCTTTTCCCGTGGTCGATGCGGGACGTGCCATTCGGTTCCATGCGGTTTATGCCCCGGATGGCATCAATGTGAATTTTATTGAGCGCCGCGAGGAGGACGATCCCCATGTGCTCCACATGCGGACCTATGAGCGGGGTGTTGAGTCTGAAACTCGAGGTTGTGGCACGGGAGCTGTGGCGGCTGCATTGGCGGATCATGCGGGCAAGGGAGGCGAAAACCATCGGACAATCCAGATGCCTGGAGGAGCATTGCATGTGCATTTTGATCCGCCTCATAATGGATCGACGGCATATGACTCCGTTTGGCTCACCGGGCCAGCAAAACAATGGTTTAAAGGGGTTTGGAATGCTGGTGACACTTGGAATCGCGTTCTGACAGTCTTGTTTTGGCTGGGTTTGTCCAGCTCCATGTGGGCCCAACAAGCGCCGGCATCGTTTCCATGGTCGGACGCCGTACAAGTTTCTGTTCTCACGGGATCTCCCGGTCAGGACGC
>JAQCJQ010000081.1 GCA_027593035.1 Bacteroidota bacterium
TACTCGTCGTAGAGAAGGTCAAAAATATCTTCGTCTTCCCAGTTGATCTCTGTTTCCCAATTGAGGATGTATCCCTTGTCAATGAATCGATCCAATTCACGGCCTAGTGCATCTTCAGCTACGAAATAGTTTTCATTGTCATCTTCAGCGAGGGTGTTCCGGAAGAGCGAGTCCTTAACATAAGTAACGAATTGACGGTACTCGTTGTTCGATATTTCGTGCACGTCTACATAGAACGCCGGCACGGTAACCGTTTTGGAGCGCGTGTTCAACGCGAAAGGGACATCTTGATCACTGGGGCCCATGGTGTAGGATCCCAAATGGATGTAATTCATGCCGTATGGATTGACTTGAATCCATTGTTCTCGAGGTATAACACCAACGAGTTCCCCTTGCGGGCCGGCATAACAGCCCACCAAAGTGGAGGCGGCTATGAGAATGATGAGGATATTTTTCATTTTGCTTGCAGGCTAGTATCCAGATTGAATATACGATTAATAACCGAAAAGAGTTGCTCTTTCGTATGCCTCATTAGAGAAAACGAGGGTTGGCTAACCGATTCATTGCGGGGATCGTCTGGAATTTAAAACAGTAACTGAGGAACACTTCGTGGGAACCGTCAGAGTAATTGCTGAGTTCTGAAGTGGTCGCATCGTACGAATATCCCAAACGGAAGACTTGCTTGGAATAACTGTTGCGCTGCTTGTCTTCAGTGGCATATTCAATGCCCAAAGTAGGTGCGATGGCATCGCCATGACGGTAGGAAACTCCAGCCCAAATCATGCGGTCCCAGAGCACATTGATGTTGATGTCTTGAATGGTAGCACTGAGGTCTGTTTTTGCGAGCACATTGGCACGTAGAATCAAGTAGTCACCGCTGAGTGGGTAGTCGTAGCCCCCCATAAAATACAAGTGACGACGGGGATTGATGCTCAAGCCTTCCAACTCGCGCTCCATTAAGTGGGTCGCTGAGATGCCTGCGTAAAAAGATCCTGGCTTGCGAATGAAAACACCGAAGTCCAAATCGATTGCACTCGCGCTAGAAGCGTTGTTCGGAATGGCGGAGTCGAGCTCGTAGTCATCAATGGCGATCCAGTCATTGCCCAGTTTTTTAGTGAACATGGATGCAGCTAGGCCGACGCTCACAATGGCTCCGTTGGATAATGGTTCCATGTGATAAGCATATCCCAAACGTGCCATGGTGTTCTCCTCTTGACCCAAAGCGTCATTGTAAAAGGACAGGAGGACACCTCCTTTCAATTGATCAACGAATGAGTGAGCCGTCAACATGGATGTGTTCGGGTCTCTATCCAGTCCTTGCCATTGGTTTCGGTATGTACCGGAAACGCATGTGAGATCGCTATTGCCCGCAACGGCAGGATTGAAAGAAGCGGGTTCCATGAACCATTGAGTGAATTGCGGGTCTTGTTGTGCGTAGATGGAAGTGCCATATGCGGCAAAAGCACAAATCAAAAGGAGATAGCGATTCATGTTAACTAATTGTGTTTCAGCAGGTTCGGGGCAGAGTGGTCTGCGCTCAAGAACGCTAATATAGAGAAATTCACAAACTTGGTAAACGGAGCCTGGAAATCAGCTGCGTTTTGATTCCTTTTTTGCTGCTTAAACCTCATCCCAGTTTCTGAAAAGTCTTCCACCATCGATCGGGCATTTCACCTTTTGAGGCCAGTTCGAAATCGAGATAAGAGCAGCTAACGAAATGAGATCGATGCTTTTGATTGCCCTTTTTCAATGGGTAGGGGACCTCCATCCACCAGCGATCACTGCGTCCGCTTTTGTAGAACACAACGTCCTGATCAACCTCCTCTAAATCAACAACGTAACGGGTGTATTCATCCACGTCACACTTCGGGTAATCCGCTTTTTGCGCAAAGACACCATCCAGCACGTGCCACAAGATTTGACCAACCAGTTGGGCTCCTCGATTGCGATCGTCGAGGGATCGGTTGTGCTCAAAAACTCCCAAGACCTTGAGCCGGTCGCTCATGCCGGCGTATCGCGCCAGTTGGCAGGCAGCAGCAGCACTCAATCCATTCGGTCCAGCATGGGCATGGGCTGGATGGTCGGAACCGCGGATGACCCCGCAATCAATCGAAACCAAATCCGCATCGCGGAGGATCGGCTCCATTTCTTTCAAATCTCCTTGCACCAGTCCTAGCCTGACGGATTCGAATTGCATTTTCTCTAGCAATTCAAGCGTGTCCGGATCGGTTAAGTAGCCTTGGTGTCCGAGGTTCGTGTAGTCAAAAAGGAAGTTGGGCTCGTGCAGAATGACATCATTCATGTAATTCAAGGATGACACCTGGTCCGGATCAGCGCCGAAGTCCAGCCGTGCATCCAATGTGACCACTTGTGCCGGTTGTCCCAATATCTCCAGCGCCTTGTACAAGGATACCGTGAGGTCCTGTCCGCCGCCAATCACCAGAGGGATAATGCCCATTTGAATCAACTCGGAAGCCACTGATTCCACAGCTGCGGCCGTGTCCTCTTCGGTCAAACCAGGTCGCAAATCGCCCAGGTCGACAGTCGCTTGCCAACTGCTATGCGGTGTAAGCCGATAAAGGCATTCTCTAATGGACTCTGGGGCGTCTGCGCAGCCCTCATTGTCACCTGACCTGCGGCCATCTAAAATACCAAACATGGCGACGCGCACACCCTCCAATTCCGGCCTATGATCAAACCGGTGTACGTCAATTCGGTCGGCCAATCGTTGTGATCCTTCCGCATTCGAATAATGTGGCGTGTGAACCGATTCAAAAAGGTCATAAATACCATCCGTCATGAAGCGAAGTTCCGCGATTACGACGCGTTTTGAAGCAGCCTATTCAAAAGGTTGCTGACACGGTGGTGGGGATTTCGACGGTGCCGAAGAACCGAATTAACTCTTCTTTCGACCACGAGCACGCGGCGGTTTCTTCGCGTGTTCTTCAATCAATTCTTGGGCGCGAGCCCAGTCAATGGCTTGAGCGTCTTCCGTTTTAGGAATGGTGACATTCTTCTTGCCCGCCTTGATATATGGGCCATATCGACCTTCAAGAATTCGAACGGTGTCATCTTCTTCAAAGACTTTTATCAACGCTTTCGCATCGGCTTCAATCTTAGCTTTCACCAGTTCGATTGCGCGTTCCAGTGTGATGGTGTATGGGTCGTCGTCGCTGTCTTTTTTCAAAGACACGAATTTTCCGTCATAACGCACGTAAGGTCCGAATCGGCCAATAGCGGCTACGACAACTTTGTCTTCAAACTCACCCAATTTTCGGGGCAGCTTGAACAGGTCGATCGCCTCTTCTAAGGTGATCGTCTCGAGCTTCTGGTCTGGAAGCAACGAAGCAAATTCTTTCTCTTCGTCATCAGCGCCGCCGATTTGGGCAATGGGACCATAGCGCCCAATCCGGACTAAAATGGTTTTGCCTTTTTCGGGGTGATCTCCTAAAACCCTTTCTCCGGACGCTCGCTCGGCGTTTTCTTGCGTATCCGTAACGTTCAATTTGAAGCCCTGGTAGAAGTCCTTGAGCATTTGGCGCCAATCCAATTGTCCTTGAGCAATGATGTCAAATTTGGCTTCCACATCTGCTGTGAAATTGAAGTCCATGATTTGTTCAAAATGCTTGACCAAGAAGTCATTGACGACCATGCCAATGTCCGTGGGGAAAAGTTTGGATCGCTCGACACCTGTATTTTCAGTATCGGTGCGATCGCTAACAGTCGTTTTTTCCAATTCGAGAACTCGGTAGTCACGAGGTGTGCCATCGTGGTCTTTTTTCTCAACATATCCACGGTTCTGGACCGTGCTGATCGTTGGAGCATACGTGGATGGACGTCCGATCCCGAGTTCTTCGAGGTTCTTGACAAGGCTGGCCTCTGTATAGCGCGGTGGGTGTTTGCTAAATCGCTCCGTTGCGACAATGCGATCCCGATCCATGAGCTGATCCACTGCCATGGCGGGCAACCGATCCTTGTCTTGTTCTTCCCCTTCATCATCGTTGCCTTCCAGATAAAGCTTGAGGAATCCATCGAATTCAATTACCTGTCCTTTGGCAGTGAATACTTCAGGACGTGCCGAAACGTTGATGATGGCCGTGGTGTTTTGCAGCTTGGCATTGGCCATTTGAGAAGCGACCGTGCGCTTCCAGATCAAATCGTACAACCGCACAGCGTCTCGTTCTCCCGGCACATCCTTGTTGGCCATAACAGATGGTCGGATCGCCTCGTGCGCTTCTTGCGCGCCTTTGGCCTTCTTCCCGGTGTATTGACGGCGCTCTTGGTATTGAGTGCCATAGAGTTCTCCAATCACGTTTTCCGCATGCTCAAGCGCCAAATCACTGAGGTTGGTGCTATCCGTTCTCATGTAAGTGATGTGCCCCGCCTCGTACAAGGTCTGCGCCACACGCATCGTCTTCAATACAGAAAAACCGAGCTTTCGAGAAGCTTCTTGTTGCAGTGTTGAGGTGGTGAACGGCGCGGCTGGTTTGCGGCTGGCCGGTTTGGTTTCAACGGAGGTAACTGCGTGCGTGGCTTGAGCCGATTCTTCTAAGAATAGGCGTGCTTCTTCTTCAGACTTGAATCGCTTGTTGAGCACGGCTTTGACAGGCAGGCCTGATGCCTTGAACTCGCCCACCACTCGGAATGCGGCCTCAGAGTTGAAGGCCATGATTTCCCTTTCGCGATCGACAATGATGCGCACGGCCACTGATTGGACGCGTCCCGCACTCAGTCCGGGCTTGATCTTTTTCCACAAAACAGGACTCAAGTCAAATCCGACCAGTCGGTCCAGAATTCGACGCGCCTGTTGAGCATTGACCAAATCGATGTCCACTTTCCGCGGATGCTCGATGGATTTGAGAATCGCCGACTTGGTAATTTCAGAAAAGACGATCCGACGAGTGTTTTCTTCTGTCAGATTGAGCGTTTCGTACAAATGCCAGCTGATGGCCTCTCCTTCTCGGTCCTCGTCCGTCGCGAGCCAAACAACTTCGGCTTTTTTCGCTGCTTTTTGCAGGTCTTTTACCAGCTGTTTCTTATCTTCAGAGATGATGTAGTTGGGTTCAAATCCCTTGTCAATGTCTATGCTACCGTTGCCTTTCGCGAGATCTCGAATGTGGCCGTAACTGGATTTTACGGTGAAGTCTTTGCCCAAATACCCTTCAATGGTTTTTGCTTTGGCAGGCGACTCGACGATGACTAGGTTTTTTGACATGGTGAAATTGAAAGCGTTCGCAAAGAAACGGACGGAATGCGGACGAATGCAAAGCCAATTGAATTTGTTGCGCTTATTTTGGGCATTCGGAGACAGCGTTGTAGAAGAATAAAATCGATTTTCAGACCTTGGGCATGATGGATCAATACCGACTTTCAACGTGGAACCGGGGCCTAATTGGTTGGGCTTTATTCCTTTTAGTCGCTGTCTATCTCTTGCCCGATGTAGCCGTAAAGGGTCCTTATGGAATGCACCAATGGCGGCAAAGCGACGCCTATTCTTTGGCCTTGAATTATTTTCACGAGGACCGTACTATAGGTCAGCCGGCCATGCACTTTATTCACGGGGCCTCCAATGGCGAGGCGGTCGGCGAGTTCACAGGAACTTACTGGCTCAATGCTCAACTTTGGAAGGTCATCGGGTTGCATCCTTGGACCATGCGCTGGATGCATCTTCTCTTTTGGCTTGCAGGACTGGTCTCCCTTTATTTCTTGGGACGGGAGTGGATTGGGAAAAAAGCGAGTGCCTGGGTGTCGAGCCTGGTCATGGTTTCTCCACTGATGGCGTTTTATGGTCCGAATTACCTGGTCAATGGTGCTGGGTTGGGTTTGGTTTACGTGGGCTGGTGGTGGTCGTATCGGTTTGATCTCAGGGGCGAATGGAAGGCTCTTGTCGTTGCGGTTGCGGCCTTGAGTTTGGCCCTGTTGTTCAGGCCTACCATGGCGATCGGTTTGGTTCCGCTGGGCTTGGCGTTTTTCAAAACCCGCTACAAATGGTCTTGGATGGTGTTGCTGATTTTGCCACTTCTGGTAGCCGGGTCATGGGTGATTTGGTCGCAATCGTACAATGCGAGAATGGAAAGCGTTTATTTCTTGACGACCATTCGGCCCATATGGGAGTCAGCCGATCCTTGGGCTACGTGGCAGTCCTTCAAGGAAATGATGGTGCCTCAATGGTACCATCGTTTTGTGATTTGGGGTGCATTCCTAGGGTCGATGATCGGTGGCTTTTTGATGATTCGGAATCTGCAATGCACCCTGCAATCCAGACGGGCTTATTTGGGTTTCTCTGCGCTGGCACTGGTGTTTGCGCTCCTCGCTTACTTTTTACTTTGGTATAGCAATCTGGATGTGCACGATTATTATCTCATTGAATTCCAGTTGGCCGTCCCGGTATTGCTTGCTTGGCTGCTCTATCAACCAGAACAGTGGTTGCTCTCTGCGCGCGTTCGCTGGGGATTGCTGACCCTTGTGTTGCCAGCATTGCTTCTTTTTCAAGCTGTCGAATCGAGTTTGAGGACGCGCATGAAACACACGGCGCCCAAGGGATGGTTGTCCGAGCAGTTCATTCCAGTGCGTGAACGGGATGTCTGGAATTGGTTTCACTGGGATTACGAAAGGAGACTGGGATCTGTTGCTGGTTTGGGAGAGCATCTGCGGTCATTGGGTGTCAAGCGCACGGATCGTGTGATTTCCGTTCCTGACCCCAGCCCGAACATTACGTTGTCGCTGATGGACGTGCGCGGATTCACCGATTTGTACGACGATGCGTTGACGGGGGATGAGCGGATCGCGCATTGCGTTGCTCAGGGAGCCCGTGTTTTGGTCTGCAACGATGAAGATTGGTGGGTCCGTCACGCTGAGAGTCCTTGGTTGACGGCAGCGCTCTCTGGACACCAGACGTTTCGCCTGTTCGATTTGAAGTCCTCTGCTGCTTTTGGGGATTCAGTCTTAATTTCGAATCCATGAAGCAATGGTTGGTCAAGTTGGGTTGGTTTGGATTTTTCTTCTTTCTAGTCAAGGGGCTATTGTGGTTGCTTCTGTTTTATTTCGGTTTCGAGTTTTTGGGTTGATTTAACGTCCCAGAGCGAGATTAGACGACGTGACATTCTGTCAGTCCCCGGAATCTTCCTATTTTTGCTTTTCCGAATGTGTAATTAAGAAACGAATCGAATGATAGATTCTCCAAGGGGTTCAGGCCATGAGTTGTTGGATGAGTCATTGCAAGGAGCGCCGATTGTGGTGCCTTCTCAGCCGCCCCACACCCGCAAGTTGTATTTGGAGAGCTATGGCTGCCAAATGAATTTTTCGGATTCTGAGATTGTCGTGAGCATTTTGGATGCAGCGGGCTTTGCGACCACGCGGGATGAAACGGAAGCGGATCTGATTTTGTTGAATACCTGTGCGATTCGGGAAAATGCAGAGCAACGGGTTCGTGGTCGATTGCGTCAATTCAAATCAGCCAAAGCGGAGCGACCGCACCTGGTAGTCGGCGTTTTGGGGTGCATGGCGGAACGCCTGAAAGAGAGCCTTCTTGAACAAGAGAAATTGGTGGATTTGGTGGTCGGACCCGATGCCTATCGGGACCTTCCCAATCTGGTAGAGCAAGTCAATGGAGGGCAAAAGGCCGTCAACGTATTGCTCAGTCGGGAAGAGACCTATGCGGAAATCAGCCCAGTGCGTTTGGATACCAATGGCGTAACCGCTTTCATTAGCATCATGCGCGGTTGTGATAACATGTGCAGTTTTTGCGTCGTGCCGTTTACACGGGGTCGCGAGCGCAGCCGAGATCCTGGCAGCATTGTGCGCGAGGCGCATGAGCTGTTCGAGGCCGGTTACCGGGAGGTGACCTTGCTTGGGCAAAATGTGGATAGCTACAAATGGAATTTGGACATCAAGGGTCAAGTGAAGGATCCTGACCAGCCGGTGGTCCGGTTTGCGGAGTTGATGGAGCTTGTAGCTCAAGTGAATCCCGAATTGAGAATTCGATTCTCCACGAGCCATCCGAAGGACATGACAGACGATGTCTTGCATGTCATGGCGAAGTATGAGAATCTCTGTAAATACGTGCACCTCCCCGTTCAGTCGGGAAGCACGGAGGTGCTCAAACGCATGAACCGAGGATACACCCGGGAATGGTACATGGACCGCATGGCGGCCATTCGTAGGATCATGCCGGAGTGTGCGATTTCCACGGATGTGATGACCGGATTTTGCGGAGAGACGGAAGAGGAGCATGCCGACACATTGAGCTTGATGGAGGCCGTACAATATGAAATGGCCTACATGTTCAAGTACAGCGAACGTCCGAAAACGCTGGCTGAACGTAAGTTTGATAATGATGTCCCGGAAGAAGTGAAGAGTCGGCGTTTGAAGGAAATTATGGACCTGCAGCGCATCCATGGCACGGCAAGAACGTTGGCGCAAAAAGGCCGTGTATATCGGGTTTTGATTGAAGGGACTTCAAAGAAACGTGACGACCAGTTTTTTGGTCGGAATACCTTCAACAACGTGGTGGTCTTCCCCAAAGGAGAAGCCCAGGCTGGGACGTATGTCAACGTGCAAACCCATGATTGCACAGCGGCTACGCTAATTGGTGAAATCACGGACACAAAAGCGCACGCTTAATCCATGGATGTTCTATCGATCAAACGGAGGTTTGGAATCATCGGCACATCGGCATCGCTCGATCGTGCTGTGACCGTCGCTGCTCAGGTGGCGCCAACCGACATTTCAGTTTTGGTGCTGGGAGAAAGCGGGGTCGGTAAGGAGTCCATTCCGCGCATTGTTCATCAATTTTCGACTCGAAAACACGGACCTTTCATCGCGGTAAACTGCGGCGCTATTCCAGAAGGTACCATTGATTCGGAGTTGTTTGGCCACGAAAAGGGATCCTTTACAGGAGCCACGGAATCGAGGAAGGGTTATTTCGAAGAAGCCAATGGCGGGACCATCTTTTTGGATGAAGTCGCGGAATTGCCGCTCACGACGCAAGTCCGGTTGTTGCGCGTTCTTGAAACGGGAGAGTTCATTC
>JAQCJQ010000004.1 GCA_027593035.1 Bacteroidota bacterium
CATCTTGAGTATGTAGAAAACTCACTCAGAAGTAAAGACGTTTCAACCCTTTCGACTGACCTGAAAACAAAACGAAATGATCTTTTGAACCTGCTTCACGAGTATTGGACAAAGGGGGTGTTTCCTAAAAATTACGACTATCCTGATCAAAGAAAAACCTGCTTCATAGACAAGGATGGGGCTATTTGTGCAGTGGGTTATTTGTTAGAGCAAACCACAAGCAGACAAGTCGCAGAGGGCATAAATAGAGCACATCAATACGAAGAGCTTTTAGCAATGAATAACTCCACCGTTGACAAGTGGATTTTGACAAGTGGACTAACAAAAGAAGAGTGTGCAATGATACAGCCTGCTTATGGACCAACACCGGTTTATACCTACAATCACATTGCGCCAGCATATGGGATTTCATCTTCTATAATTGGCGGAATAAATCTTTCGCTTAACACAATAAACGGAATACAAATTGGCAATGGCACAACAAACAAGACCGTTCCAATTGTTGGACTTATAACGGGCGCTGGACAAGTTGCACTAGGCTCTGCCATGTTTCCGGAAGAAATCATTGGTTGGGGAACAACCGACACAAACGAAAGTCAAAAAACACTTTCAATGGTAAACATTGGACTTGGGACAACAACCATGATTTTGAGTGCTTGGAATTTAATTTCTAATCGCCAACTCAAAGACAAATCAACCACATGGGATGTTTACAGTTTTCCAACGCAGGACAACAATACAGGAATAGCGTTCAGCTTTGCACACAAGTTTTAAAAGCCGCAGAGTGATGTAGTTGCAGCATCGCGTTATCGACCTGCCAAGTGGGTGAATTGGCCTTTTGTAGGTTAAAAGAAGACGTGCAATTTCCTCAACGTTGGATCCGAGTTCGATGCTCGGCGTGGGGGCTTACGGGCCTAAGTTCGAAGGTTTTGCAGACAGTCAACCAAGCAGCTGGGCCGACCACAAAGAAGGGCATGCCAGCAAGCGTAGCAAGCCCACTTCGGCATTTGCAGGAGCATCGTGGTTTTGCACGGTTCACCGGGGTCGTGTCCTACTGCATCGGACTTTGGAATGCCGACATGGTGCTCAACAAAAAAGGCTGCTATTTCACCACTTTGCTCTCCGGACTATTGAGCGTTCTTTCGCCGCAAAAGGCGGTTCGGGATCGGATGGAAGGCGTGCCCGTCACCGACATCTAAGACGGCATTTCATGGTTTGCAACCATCGCGTCAACGGTGTTGCTGGTCATCGGGTTGTTCAATCCCGATTTGTGGCTGTGTGAAAAGGGATGCTATGGCAAGTCGTTCACGCGGAGTCTTTTTGCGGCGATTGAAGTCCGAAATGATGTGCGGGATTGGGAGGTCTTGTCCGATCAGGAGAGCTAATCGGTTGGTGACTTTTTGGTGAAGTTCTGACGGAGTTGCAGGCTGTTGTCCGGCGTTGTTTTGTACCTTGAAAGTCAACACGATGCCCATGACCGACCCCGAAAAGCAACAGGCGTATTGGCGAGAAAACCTCCGCTACCTCTTTATTTTGCTGACCATCTGGTTCTTGGTCTCTTTCGGAGCCGGGATCCTATTCAAAGATGCACTGAATGCATTCACCATGGGCGGATTCAAGGTGGGGTTTTGGTTTGCCCAACAAGGCAGCCTGGTGGTTTTTGTCCTCCTGATCTTTGCCTACGTGTTGCTGATGAACCGGCTGGATAAAAAATACCAGTACGATGAGTGATTTTTTCAGTCAGATGGACGTCCAAACCTGGACCTACCTCATCGTCGCCATCACGTTCGCCCTGTACATCGGGATCGCGATTTGGTTCAAAGCGAGTTCAACCAAGGATTTTTATGTTGCCGGTGGTGGCGTGTCTCCGTGGGCCAACGGCATGGCTACAGCGGCCGATTGGATGAGCGCGGCATCGTTCATTTCCATGGCCGGAATCATCTCCTTTGCCGGGTATGACGGCGCGGTCTATCTGATGGGTTGGACGGGCGGTTATGTGCTGCTGGCCTTGTTGCTCGCACCGTACTTGCGCAAGTTTGGCAAGTTCACCGTCCCCGATTTCATTGGCGATCGGTACTATTCGAAAAATGCGCGAATGGTCGCCGTGGCCTGTGCTCTCTTGGTGTCATTTACCTATGTGGCCGGACAGATGCGCGGAGTCGGGATTGTGTTTTCGCGTTTCCTCGAAGTGGACATCACCACCGGCGTGTTGATCGGCATGGCCATCGTCCTGTTTTATGCGGTGATCGGGGGAATGAAGGGCATCACCTACACCCAAGTGGCCCAATACTGTGTGTTGATTTTTGCGTTCATGGTTCCGGCTGTTTTCATCTCCATCCAGATGACGGGCCATGCGATCCCGCAGTTGGGTTTTGGAGGCCAAGTCAACGACGGTTCAGGCGTGTATTTGCTGGACAAGCTCGATGGCTTGAGCACGCAATTGGGCTTTGCTCCCTATACGGAAGGCTCGAAATCCTTGGTGGATATCTTCGCAATTACGTTGGCCTTGATGGCGGGAACAGCCGGATTGCCGCATGTCATCGTGCGGTTTTTCACGGTCAAACGCGTGCGCGACGCCCGCAAATCGGCGGGCATCGCCCTGTTGTTGATCGTGATCTTGTATTCCACCGCTCCAGCCGTGGCCGTATTTGCCCGCACCAACATGATCGAAACGGTGTCCAACCAGCCGTACAGCGAGATGCCAGAATGGTTCAGCAAATGGGAACTCACCGGACTGCTCACGTTCACAGACAAGAACCACGACGGGGTCATCCAGTACGTGCAGGACGAAGCGCAGAATGAGTTGTTGATCGACCGGGACATCATGGTCTTGGCCAATCCCGAAATTGCCCAATTGCCCAACTGGTTGATCGCGCTGGTCGCAGCGGGAGCATTGGCAGCAGCGTTGTCCACGGCCGCGGGATTGCTCATGGTGATCTCCGCATCGGTCTCCCACGATTTGATCAAGAAAATCATCAACCCCAACATCACGGAAAAAGGGGAGTTGTTGGCAGCGCGGTTATCCGCCACAGCCGCCGTCGCCGTTGCAGGCTACTTCGGCATCAACCCCCCGGGTTTCGTGGCCGCCGTGGTGGCATTGGCCTTCGGCCTCGCAGCAGCCTCGTTTTTCCCGGCCATCATTTTGGGTATTTTCCACAAACGGATGAACAAGGAAGGCGCCATTGCGGGCATGGTCGTTGGCATGGTCACCATGACATTCTACATCCTCAAGTTCAAATTTGGGGTGTTTGATGGCGGCAAGGAAGCGGTGGGCGCATTGAAGGATTCGTGGTGGTTTGGCATCTCACCCGAAGGGTTTGGGTCGATCGCGATGCTGATCAATTTCGTCGTCTCGTTGGTCGTGATGCGGTTCACAGCACCGCCGCCGCCAGACGTCCAAGAGCTGGTCGAGAACATCCGAATCCCTGGGGGGGAGGACGGCACCCCGGCACCGCAGATGCATTGATCGGAAACCAATTGAGGGAAAGTAGACCCGATGGGTTTTCAAACCTTCAGTTCAAAGGAGAGCGACTTTCCAACACCGTCTGTGTTCTTGTTAAAATGATGGCATGAAAGTGCTGTGAATGATCGTATTTCAGGCTTTCTAATTCATTCACGTTTGTTGCTCTTAAGTCCTTTCGTTTTTTTAGATTGCTTTTGATTGCAGTCGTCGCTTTGCAAACGAGATAAAGCCCCCTTTGAAACACCGCTGGACTTGAAATTTTACTTTATAAAACGCCTTCCTGATGAAATCAAAAACAGCCCTCACCGTCATCCCATCCGTCCTCATGTTTGTAGGGCTGGTGTTTGCCTTCTTCCCGGACTTGATCAACGACAAGCTTTTCGTCGATCTAGATGGCCGTGCCAATGATATTGCCCGATTGCTGCGCCGTATGATCGGTGCTTCGGTCATCGGCATGGCGATTATCCTCCTATCGTGCCGTGAATTGAGGGGTGCAGATGCCAAAAAGGTGCTGTACGGTTTTGTGGGTGCAGCAGCGTGTATCGTGGGATCCATCATCGCGGTAGCCGTCACAGGAACGGAACCCTTTCCAACACCGCCCGTGGTCATGTTCTTCGTATTGATTGCCATTGCCTTGACCTCGGCTCAAAAAGCGTAATTCAAAAACAGATAAATACATGAAACATTTAATGACAGGGAGTGTAACAGGAGCCGTTTTGCTCGCGTTGATTGCGACTACAGGTTGCCAGCCAAATGCTGATGTCGCTGCGACGTTTGACGCGAACGCTGCGACCGTTAGCCAGGCCTTCGCGGACTTCACTGCAGAAAGCGACGATTTTTTCACCCACTTTAGCGACGACGCGACATGGGGTGGAAATGCGGTTGGAAGTGCAGATACGCTGACTCTTGATGTGGTCACCGCAGGTTACCGAAACATGTGGTCACAGTACGACTACCGCATGGTGACTGAGGCCAATATGTTGCCAGGAGTGAATCCAAACACCAAGATGACAGATGGCTCTGTAAGGGGGTATTTCCGTTGGGAGATTTCCAAAGCGGCTACAGATTCCACGGAAGCGCGTTCGGTTGAAGTGAAGCTATATGAGTCCTTCGATTTCAACGCGGAAGGCAAAATTCGGTGGACCCAGGTATACGGAGATCTAGCGACCGCCTACAGTTTGCTCGAAGAGTAATACCGGTGCTTTGAGGTCACGGACCTCTCCACTTATGAAAGCCTCTTCGCTCAGCGCGAAGGGGCTTTTTTCATGCTGACCGCATTACATTCGTGGCATGAAAAGTTTGCATGATTGGGGCCTACTTGTCCTTCGCATTGGAACAGCAGGTCTGCTGATTCCACACGGTTGGGGAAAACTCAACAAACTGATTGCCGGGCTGAATTCGGCTGATGGAGTCCAGTTCTACAACTTTATGGGCATAGGCGAAACGCCGTCCTTGATGCTGACGGTGCTCGGCGAACTTCATCGCTCCAATCTTGATTTTGATCGGATTCAAAACCCGATGGGCGGCCGTTCCAGCAGCCATTACAATGGGTGTTGCGGGGTTTATGGTCCACTGGGGCGAAGGCCTTTCTGAAATGGAGCATGCCTTGCTCTTCTTCTTTCCACTGGTAGTCATCTTGCTGATGGGACCGGGGCGATGGAGTTTGGATCGCCGCTGATCGCCGCCAAAGCATCACTCTTTGATGACCCGGACAGGGGGCGAAATCCGCGAACTTCCCACGCCACTTTCTTGCAGCTGAAGCAGGTAAACGCCGGAGGGCAATTCACCGAGGGACCAGTGGAGGGGTGTTGTTACTGTTTGCTTTAATGCAACCAAATTGCCCTGAAGATCGAAGAGAAAAACATTCCACAAGGATCCTTCAAAGAGAGTCTCAACAAAAAGGGTGTGACGAAATGGATTGGGGTACACCAGCGGCGGATTGACGCGGCCGGTTTCTACTACCTGCACGTAGGTCCATGGTGCGCTCAATAGCGATGGACATCCCGGAAAATCACTCACTTCGACCGCATACATTCCCGCACCCGGATTCAGCAGGATGCTATCGTTTTGCCCGACAATGGCGACGCCGTCTGCGTACCACACATAAGACGTATAGGACTGGTTAACAAGGATATGTCCTTCACTTGTTTGGCTGATCATGACGCTATCGAGCGGCCAGCAGACGAGGAGGGAATCACTGGTGATCGGACAGCCCAGCGCATCGATGCTCGCCACTTGGTACCAGCTGCTTTCAGCCGGGAAAAACAGAGCGTTTTCCGCCCCGAACAGGGTGTCATTTGGCAAGCTGTTCTGACTCCAGATGTAGACATCCCAATCGTTGTCGGTCGCGAGGTACTGAGGCAAGTCGTTTTGTGTGAGCAATTCCAACGGAATGGACGCGTCGGGATGGCAAAATAGAATGGAATCGCTCATGGCGCTACAGCCAGAACTGGCCGTGCCGGTAACGGAGTACCAGCCGCTCGCTTCAGGGTTGAATTCAGAGTTCATACTGGAAGCGACCACGGTGCCGTCGGTACTCCATGAGTAGAGACTCAAGAACGGGTTGGAGCAGCTCAAGGTGGCGGCGTTGAGTTCTGAAATACCAATTTCTGGAGTGTTATAGACTTGCACGGTGAGGGTGTCGGTGATGTTGACGATTTCATTGACTCCAATGTTGGCAATGGCATTGCTGGGGCCGGCGGTCAACGGAATGGCTCCGGCTCCAGTGGGATTGAAGGTCGTCGATCCGAGGTTGTCGTCACCGTCCAATAAATCTTCGTCGTAAAATGAGATGGTGTAGGGCGGATTGCTCATCACCACGTTCAATCCATTCCAGGTATTCGAATTGGAATCGTCCGCAGTGCTCGATGTGTAGACGTTGGTCCCATTGGCGTCGGTGAGCACGAAGTAGGGGTCGGGAGGCGTGAAAAAATCATCCCAGCCGCCCCCACCGGTGGAATTCAAGATGAGCTGTTCCAACACCCACTCGGAGATCACGGTGTGCAAAGTCACGTTGTAGGTTCCAGGCTCGGCGTAGAAAACGCTATCAACGTTGGCCGAAGAGGCGATTTCTCCATTGCCAAGGTCCCAAGCATAGGTGGTGGTTTGGGCTCCAGTTCCACTCAACGCCGCCGCAAAATCAACCCAGAGGGAATCGCACCCTGCGGCAGCGGAATAGGAAAAGGTGGAGGTTCCACCGGCTCCCGGATTGATGATCAAGGTGTAGGAGAAACTTTCGTTGACCACTTCTTCGATGCCAAAGGCCGACGCCACGGCGGAAACGCTGATGACCATTTCATAGACGCCCGGAAGCAACGGCTCACCGCACACGGTCGCGCACCCACTCGTTTGGCCGTTGGACGGGAAATAGGTTCCGTCCGGATCGTCCAATTCCACTTGGATGCCCAATGGCGCCCCGGAAATGCTCGTCACCGTGATGGAAAGGAGTGACGCCGTCACTCCAGAGCCAGGATCGACGATGTCTTCCGGTAGAAAAAAGGTGAGGGTCTCCTCATACCACTCACCGGTTGTTCCTTCTGCCAAGGTGGCGGGGCAAATGGTCGGAAAGCCATCGGTCGAGGTGCATGCCGGATCGGCCACGCAATCTGCGCATTGAGCCAGGACACCATCAGGTGTCAGCAGGAGAAGGGAAAACAAGACCGCTGTCTCCCATAGAATGTTCTTGTTCTTCACTTTCCAAAGATGGCGAAAATGCATTGGAAACCGCATGTGCTCTTGATGTGTACATTGCGTTCATGAAACGTCCATTCACAATCCTCTTGACCACCATGGCCATGGCCGCAGGGTCGGCCACCATGTTCTCGCAAATCACACCGATCATCGAAGTGCAGGGTGAGGTCGACACGTCCCCTATGGAGGGCCAGGAAGTCACGGTCTCTGGAAAAGTCACGGAGTATTTCGGCGACACGTTTTATCTGCAGGACGCTTACGGCCCATGGAATGGCCTCTACATCAATGGCGCGGGCATTGTGATCCCCACCAATCCGCCTTATTGGACGGGCGAACGCCAACCGGAAGTGGGCGACGTCCTCACGGTTTCTGGCACGGTGGCTGAAGTCGATGGGAACACTGAATTGGTGGACGTGTCCCTCGTGGACTTTGTGGACTTTTGGAACGCCACGCCGGCAGGGATTTGGTTGACGGCCGATGCTTTCCAAGACGAGCAATACGAGGGAACGCGGGTACGCATTGATGCGGCGACCATCCTCACGGCTCCGGATGCTGAGGGTTTCTGGACGGTCTCCGATGGCACCGGCGAACTGATTTGCTGGGGCGTCGGCGCCAGCGAAGTGGGCAACGAAGAAGATCCGGATGGCCCAACGCCCGGGGATGTCTACCAAGTTTATGGAGCGCTTCATGAGTTGCCAGGCGGACATGTTCTGCACGTTGGCGATACTGAACTCTTGGCATTGAGCGTAGCGACATGGACGGAATCGATGGTTCACGTCTTCCCGAATCCGGCGGTGCATCGGGTGACCTGGAGTTTCCCAGACAGTAGGTTGCGATCTCTGCGGATTGCGGATGCTGAGGGACGCCTGGTTTTTGAGACGAAATCTCAAGCGATATCCTATGATTTGGATGTGTCGTGCTTTGCCCGGGGGGCGTATTCTTGGTCGTGTCGTTCCGATTCCGAAGGAGACCATGTGGGCGGCCAATTGTTGTTGAATTGAACGGACTGATCCGGCAACAAACCAACCAGCACATCGAATGAGGCCGGGTTTCATTGCTTCTCTCCTTTTTTATAAGCGGCTTCTAGTTGCATAAACTCGCTTGGATGATGGACGTTCAGGAGAGAGGTTTGTGCGCTTCCGTATAGAAGGCTTGCCAGAACACCAATTGAGATTGAACCGATACCACCAAATAGCTACTGATGCCTCGAATCCAGCAACTTGGTCATTATTGGATCGTGATTTTGAATTGCATTTTCAATGCGATGTGTGATAAAGAAACGACGTCTGCAGTGCCGTTGGTTTTTCGCAGTGGATCTTTAGGAAGCGTGACTTTCCAGTTGAACCAAGCCTCCCAATGTCATAGGTGTTTGCGCGTTGATTGAAGATGTGAAAACGGGTCATCTAGAGGCATTGGGTGGAGACCCTATGGTCATCGAATTGGAATCGAATACAGCTTAGACGGATCGTTTTCAGTTGACATTTATGAATGCGCCCATGTTTGAATCTTCTGTTTCTCATTGCGAAGCGGGCGTAATCCACTTTGACGGTGAAGAGTCTGAATTGTAGAAGATCAATTGGTCGACAGTTTCTGGTAATTTGGATGAAACAGGATGCGCTTCAGGATTGTATGCGGGTGATTATGTACTCGAGTGATCAATGCCTTGACCCAATGTCAAGTGCTCTCGACCAAGAGCATCCCGGAAGTTTGTCTCGGATATTTCAATCTGAACGGTGGACGGGATATTACGGGCTTGCTCTTGTTATTGGGGGAGTTACAACCGGTTATTGGGGTTGAGTCAGTCAAATTCTTCGATACGGATTCTGACGGGGCGACGACAGCTTCTGATTGGGTGTTATTTCATGCGTAAATTGCAATGGATTAATTATTCAGGCGTTTGCTTGAGAATAGAATAACATTGATTAATCGAAATGCTCGGAAATTAGTTGTGCTGGTCTTAATGCTCAGTCCACTTGTGGTTTTTTCCCAGTGTAGTGGGTGGGGTGGCTACGTTGAAAACGGGAATGAAATTGATTGTAGCGATGGGAATGGCTGTTGCCAAGTGGAGGGTGCGTGCAATGCGCCTTGCTCTAATTACGATTTCGATTTTAGCGATACAGAGGGATGCGATTTGTCGTGCACTCCCATCGACAGCGGTGTTCTGTTCTTGCTCATTGGAGGCGGATTTTTCGGAGCGTTTATGCTCAACCGCCGGAAGGAGTTGGAGCTGATTGCTGAGGAAGTGAAGAGCTAAGGCTTTCATTGCCACAATAAAAAAAGGACCTCGTAGGGGTCCTTTTTTTGTGCCCATGTTTTCAATGTGAAGCGCTCACCGCATGGTGATCGGACAGACAAGAACGGTACCTGTTGAACGTACAGAGAGGTGGGAAGAGAAGACAGCTGGCCCTACGCGCGTCTCCTTCGGTAAAAGCCAAGGAAGCAATGCTCCTTCGGCGGTCAGTCCGTTGGATGGAAGTCATCGGCAACGCTTGGGGTTGAACATCCAGATGAATCGGGCATCAAAGCGCTCGATGCCCAGCGAGCTCAAACGAGACGTCGTCCAATAACGAGGACAAGGGAAGTAAAATCAAATCCAAATGGGCTAACACCAATACCGACTTACCGCCAACTTCCCAATCAACAATCCTCCCCAAACATGGCGAGGAACAACAACATATCGGCGACGGTGACAGAGCCGTCTCCGTTGATATCGGCAGCAGAACAATCTGCGGTGCATCCGAAATCACCGAGTAGGATCAACAAGTCCGCCACCTCAACGGTGCCGTTGTTGTTGACGTCTTCAGCGCATCCGAGGGCATTGCCATCGCAATCGAAATCGGCCATCGGATAAGTGCAGTCTCCCTCATCCGTGGCATCCGCGTTGTAGTTACACGCCAAAGCGTCTTGGCAACCCGCGACTTCATCGGCGTTGCAAACGCCATCGTCGTCGTCGTCACCATCGACTACAGAACCGGATCCATCCGTCTCACCCGAACACGTGTCGCACCCTGCCGCAAAAAGGCAGGAATTGTCAGCGATCGTTGCGGCAACATTGAAATTACAAGCCGTCGTATCCATGCAGCCATCCACATCTTCTCCGGGCAATCCGAGGCAGAAATTGGTCAAACTCAGCGTTCCATCCCAGCTCGCTGAGGATCCGGCAGAGCTGTAGCCATTGACGACTTCTAAGGTCCAAACTCCTGAACCGGTTAAGCCGAATGAAGAGAGGTCGACACCATGTGTATAGGTTCCTTCAGCACTCACGTTCCAGCTGCTGGGCCAATCGCTGGCGATGGCGTAACCCAAGGTCATGTCATACCCCCCGATTTCAATGCACGATCCGTTCGGGTCGCAGATCCCGATGATTACATCGCCGGCCCAACTGCCTCCCGCAGAGGCGGAATAAGCCATGCTAACGTCCAACTGATCGAGTCCAGTGCTGCTCGTAGCTTCCATCGTGAACGATTCACTGGAAGTGCCTGTGAGGTTGTTGACGGCGAATGTCCAATCGCTGGTGCAGCTGCACGGTACGCCAGCCTGTGGCATAATGCACGATCCATCATCCACCGTAGCATCGGCGTCGTAGTTGCACGCTTCCGCATCGGTACAGCCCTGACAACTGAAATCGCAGCTGCCATCGTCTTCCGTCGCAGCGCTATCGTAATTGCAGGCGGTAGCATCTGTGCAGCCACATCCCGTCGTGCATGCCGGAGCACACCCGTCAGAAGTCGCCAAGCTGGCCCGGAAGCCTCCTGGGGCAAACAAGGCTTGCATGCGGGATTTTTGACCGGATGTGAACAGGTTCATGCACGCGTCGTCCGAATAGTCCATGTAGTTCTGCACCATGTCCGTGCTGCTGCAACTCACATGGCCCGTAGCGCAACCGAAATTTGAAGCATCGGAATTCGGCGTGTCCGTGACTTGGTCGTCTTGGTTGCAATTGCCATCGCCCCAAATGTGATAAAGGTTCAGCCAGTGACCAACCTCGTGTGTGGCTGTTCTACCCAAGTCAAATGGCGCGGTGGCCGTTCCCATGTCACCGACATAGCGGTAATCGCAAACGACGCCGTCGGTCGATGCCGACCCGCCAGGAAACTGCGCATAACCCAAGATGCCCCCGCCGATATTGCACACCCAAAAGTTGAGATATGATCCCGCTGGCCAGGCATTAGAACCTCCAGAGTTGGAGAACTTGACGTTGTCGGATGTTCCAAAGGATGACACGGATGTGGAAACGCGGAGAATCCCATCGGTGGGATTGCCTTCGGGATCGTTGGTCGCCAAACAAAACTCCACTTCGGAATCAGCGGCTTGCGACCACGTGTTGTCAGCATCGCTGTTGAGGCGACGGAAATCGTCATTCAGGATTTGCAACTGCGAAAGAATTTGCGCGTCGCTGATGTTCTGGCTCCCGTTGGCATAAACCACATGGAACACCACCGGAATGGTCACGACTGTGCTGGCTTGATTTGACCGTTGCTCGCCCGACTGAGACTCCCAATGCTGCGTCTGTTGCTCAATGCGCGTGCGCATTTCCGAAAACTTCGCTCCGCCCATCATTTCCACATACTTGTCATGCGAGGCACACGTGCGGTGCGCGGGAACTTCAGTGGAATTGGCAGTGGCAGTGGCCGCGTCTTGAGCATTCCCGAACGAAATGACCAAGCAAAGTGCGAAAAGTAAGATGGGAGTGCGCATCGTGAAAGCAATTTGATTTACTTCCAAGATATTAAAAAAGACGATGTAAACCGATCGAAAGGAGCTGAATACCCCTTTTTTCAGGGATCTTAGGCCAATAGTTCCTTGCGCCCCAAGCTCCACAACATTCTAGTGTGCAGCGCAAGGGCTCCAGCAAATGTGGTGGATGAACGGTAAGGCAAGCCAAACTCTTCTGCAGTTTTCTTCACAATGGGCGCCAATGCGCTGAAGTGAATGTGTGAAATCTGGGGAAACAAGTGGTGTTCAATTTGGTGGTTGAGACCTCCGCACATCCACGTGAAGAGCTTGGACCCTGTTCCGAAATTGGCGGTTGTTTTCAATTGGTGTGACAAGGGATCATCCTCCATTTTCGCCCCGGCTTCTGCTTCTGCGAACTGCAATTCTTCAAGAACGTGAGCTGGCTGAAAGATGGATGCGAGGATCAGACCCGTCACGGCGTGCATGACCATCCATCCAAGGAGAACCTGAACGAGGGACAACCCACTGAACAATGCTGGAATGACTAAAATATAAGTGAAGTAGATGACTTTAGAAATCAACAATTCACTGAAGAGTCTTCCAAAAGTTGACCCGGAAGATTTAATGAGATCCTTGCTTTTGTAACGATAGAGAGCGATCCAGTCTTTTGCGGTCATCCAAAACAGCGTCATGATGCAATAGAAGAACCAGGCATAGATGAACTGAAGTTTGTGAATCTTCTTGAGAGGTCGATTGGGTGTAAAGCGCAAAATGCCCGGCGTGTCAATGTCTTCATCCAATCCGCTGATGTTCGTGAAGGAATGGTGCAGCACATTGTGCTGGATTCGCCAGAGAGCAGCGCTACCACCGACGAGGTCCAATACCCGCCCAACGATGTTGTTGACCTTCTTGCTTTTGCTGTACGAACCATGATTGGCATCGTGCATCACATTGAGACCAATCCCCGCCAATCCAAAACCCATGGCGACTTCGGCCACCCAAAACCACGGACCTCCACCGATGGTTCCAAAGGCGAACAATGCCCAGGGAACAAAGAATAGAGCGATCATGGAAACACTCTTTACATGCAAACGCCAATCTCCTTTGCGTGAACGTCCAGATTCTTCGAAGTAAGCATCAACGCGGGCTTTCAAGGTCTTGCTAAAAGCAGAGGCATCACGGTTGAATCGAACGATGGGAATTTGCATGGAGTCTGGATTATCAGAAAGCGAAGGTACGATGCGAATGAATAGTAGAATGTCCTCGATTAGAACACGGAAGTTTTTGTATCTTCGCCGTCCGTTGAAGGCATCATTAACTGGTGCAGACAGCAGCATTGAGGGCATTTAGCTCAGTTGGTTAGAGCGCTACATTGACATTGTAGAGGTCACAGATTCGAATTCTGTATTGCCCACAAATTGAGACCCCTCGTCTTCCGAACACGGAGGACGAGGGGTTTTTGCATTCAGGCTGGTGCAGCAAGGAGGAACACTCAGAACATTCTGTTGCCATGTGCAAAAAGCGCAAGGATGATGTACCGATCAAGCTTTGCTACATCGCCATTGAAGTGTATTTTCGACACACAATAGAATCATCATGACGGGAACATTTGCCATAGCGGACTACGCGGTTTTCATCGTTTATGCGCTGCTCATTTTGGGTGTTGGATTGTGGGTGTCCCGCAACAAGGATGGAAAAGAGAAAAGCGCAGAGGATTATTTTTTGGCGAGCAAATCGTTGCCGTGGTGGGCGATTGGGGCATCGTTGATCGCGGCCAACATTTCCGCCGAACAGTTCATTGGCATGTCCGGATCAGGATTTACACTGGGGCTGGCCATTGCTTCTTATGAATGGATGGCGGCCTTGACGTTGATCATCGTCGGAAAGTACTTCTTGCCCATTTTCATTGAGAAGGGTTTGTATACGATTCCTGAATTTATCGAGAAGCGCTACTCCACCAATCTCAAAACCATCCTGGCGGTATTTTGGATTGCTTTGTACGTCTTTGTGAACCTGGCCTCGGTCCTGTATTTGGGTTCTTTGGCGCTCGAGACAATCATGGGTGTGCCGATGGTCTACGGCGTGATGGGATTGGCTTTGTTTGCGGTAGCGTACTCCCTTTATGGGGGCCTATCAGCGGTATCGTGGACGGATGTCATTCAAGTGGTTTTCCTGATCATCGGGGGAATGGTCACGACTTATTTGGCGCTCAACACGGTTTCAGGAGGCGAAGGCATGTGGGCTGGACTTTCGGCCATCATGGATGCCGCTCCAGACAAGTTTGCCATGATTTTGGACAAATCGAATCCGGAATATGACAACCTCCCTGGCATCGGTGTGCTGGTTGGTGGCATGTGGGTTGCGAACCTCTATTACTGGGGTTTCAACCAGTACATCATCCAACGAACGCTGGCAGCCAAGTCGTTGAAAGAGGCGCAAAATGGAATTTTGTTTGCCGCAATTCTCAAAATATTCCTCCCCTTGATTGTCGTTGTCCCAGGCATTGCGGCCTACGTGATGATCAACGACCCGGCCATCATGGCTGGTCTGGGCGAAGCGGGACAGCTCAACATGCCGACGTCTGAACAAGCCGACAAGGCCTATCCGTGGCTGTTGCAATTTCTCCCCACTGGATTCAAAGGGCTGGCCTTTGCGGCCTTGGCTGCGGCCATAGTCTCGTCCTTGGCGTCCATGCTCAACTCGACGGCGACCATTTTCACCATGGACATTTACAAGCAGTACATCAACCCGAATGCAGGTGACCGCGCCACGGTGCGCATGGGTCGAATCAGCGCCGTGGTGGCCTTGGTCATTGCGTGTGTGATGGCGCCGCTGCTGGGTGGAATCGATCAGGCGTTCCAATTCATCCAGGAATACACAGGGATCGTAAGTCCGGGCATCCTGGCGGTCTTCATCCTGGGATTGTTCTGGAAGAAAACAACCAATCAAGGGGCCATTACCGGAGCGTTGGCATCCATTCCGATTGCGATGTATTTCAAGATCGCTCCCAAAGGCTGGTCAGGCAGCGCCCTGTTTGTTGACCTGCCTTTCTTGCACCAAATGGGTTACACGACGTTGTTGACGATGCTGGTCATTGCCATCGTGAGTTGGTCCCAAAACAAAGGCGCTGACGACGAAAAAGGCATCGCCATTTCCACGGAAACGTTCAAGACGGGGAGCATTTACAACGTAGGTGCCTTCGCTGTGATGATCGTGTTGGTGGCGTTGTATGGACTGTTCTGGAGCTAATACAGCAGATTACTGCGGCTTGACGACTTGATGAGACCAACGGTTGCCGTTGGAATTGACCACGGATACGATCCAATTTCCAGCAGACGGCACGTCGATGAAAATCTGATTGAGCTGGTTGCAGGGGCCTTGTGACACCTGTCGGCCTTGAACATCCCAAAGGGTCCAATCCCCTGTAGACCAGGATTCCGGAAGATTCAATAGAACGCCGGCGGCGGTGGTCTTGCAGACCGGTAGCGTCAAGGCGTGAGGTTCACTCACGTCAAAAGGAATTTCTATGCCGCCTTTGAGGTACTTGACCGTTCCATCACTGCTGTTTTGCCATACCAGGTGGAGGGTTGGCATGTCGTCTGTTCCGGTAAACGCCAATTGAGGGCGGCGGTGTTGTCCAGACCACTCCCCAGTGAGGTTGACGGCGATATCCGTTAACGTTGTGCCATTGCTCACGGCCAATTGGACATCATACCCGCCTGAATTTTGTTCCCAGGCCAATGCGATGATCGGGTCGCCATTGGGGGGGCTCCACAAATCCATGGTGGGATTGTTTTGCGTCGCATTCTCGAACTGGTTGACAGTAACGGGCACGGTCCCAAGGAGAGCGCCTGCGCCATTGTTGGCATCCAAATCCATCGAGCTAACATAGACGCGGCTTTGGCCGGTAACGCCTCCGCCGTTCATGAACGCAGCACGCCATGATCCGTCGGGAAACGGTCCGCAAACCGTCGGTCCAGAAGCGGGACAACTGTTGATGACCCAATCGATTGGATCCATATCGACCGCCGTGTCCCAATTGACGCCATCGTCGGAACCGATAAGCCAGAAATCCCGCACATTGTTGTTGTTGTTCCGCACCAAATCGTAATACCGACCATTGCCCCAAAAAGGAAGCGACGGGCAGCATTCGCAGACCGCGTCGCCGTCTACGGCTTCACTGGCATTGACTGCAGGCAACCAGGATGCTCCCCCATCATTGGATTTTAATATGCCTTCATAGACCAAGTTGGTTCCGACCTTGACTCCGGCAAAGGGGTTGCCGTCTGGATCCATCCCAACGCAAGGCATGAAGTGATCCGTGGTTGCTTCAGGCACCATGGAAACCGGGGCTTCCCAGGTGACACCTCCATCATGAGAGGATACCGAACGCGCACCGGTATCCCAATCACCACTGAGCATGTAGGTCAGGGTAATGTCGTCCCCAAACGCTGCCATTTGCGGCCCTTCGGAGTCAGACATGAAGATGTTTTCTTCGGGATCAATTGCGGTGGGTTCGGTGAAGGCTTGGCTTGTGTTGTCCCACTTGCACACATACAAATGGCCACTACCACCAAAACAAAGCACCAACTCATCGGAGCTGTTGGTGACCAACCCAATCGACTTGTTGCCGAAATCGCTCAACGCCACATCCATCGGTTCCCCATCTGGGACGAAGACAAGGGAGCCTTGTGCGATGAGTGTTGGCGATGCCAGCAAAACGAAGGCAGTAACCAAAGCGAAAGCCAGCTGGCGGAGTTGTTTATTTGAATTCATTCTAAATACCATAAATGAGGGAGGTGTGGCCAAGATACATCGGCTTATTTTTGCGGGCATGCAGGGAAAACGTTTGTCTGAAATGAAGCCATTTGAAAAGGGAATCATCGATCGCATTGATTGCGAGGATGGAGCCTTGGCTTTGATTGAGATGGGATGTTGCCCTGGGGAAGAGGTGGAAGTAGCGCATGTTGCGCCGCGTCGAGGCCCCATGGCCATTGTGTCCGGCGGCCGAAAAGTGGCCTTGCGCCGATCTGCAGCGGCCTTGTTGTGGGTTCGACCCTTGGTCGCTGTCACCGAATCCGTGCTTTCAACGGAGCACGCTTGGGCTTGAGACTTCGTCAACACGAAGCCCGTCCCACCGAAAATTCATAGACTCATTACTTGGTAAACAAGTAGCGCCATGCCATAGGCGAGCAATGTGAATCCGATGGCTTGACCCAGGGCCCAAGGCCAGCTGTTCAACTCCTTCCGCACAATCACCACCGTGCTCATGCACTGCATGGCAAACATGTAAAACACGAGCAAGGAAGCCGCGGAAGCAGGATTCAGCAATGGTTTTCCCGTGGTCGGATGCACTTCCGTACCCAACTGTTTCTGCAAGGATCGGATGCTGCCTTCTTCGAGCTGTTCTCCTGGAAATAGTGTGGACATGGTGCCAACAAACACTTCACGCGCGGCGAAAGAACTCAGGATGGCAATGCCAATGCGGCCGTCGTATCCCAGGGGACGCACGGCGGGCTCAATGAAATGACCGAGTTGTCCCAACCACGAGGCCTCCATGATGGCCGCTTCACCAGCGGATTTGTCTTCCGCTGAAATGGCCAGCGCATATTGGGCTTTGGCTTTGTCCATGGTTCCCGACGGTCCAACCTTCCCCAGCCCCCACAAAATGAGGGAGACGATGAGAATGACTTGTCCAGCGCTGCGCACAAAATCCCAACCTTTGGAGGCCATTTCTTGAAGAACCTCCCACAACTTGGGCAACCGATAGGCAGGCCACTCCATGGTAAAGGAGCCTTCCTGGCGTTTGGGCAAAGCGCGGTGCATCAACCAGGCCAAGGCCAAGGCGGCGAACGTGCTGACGGCGTATAGACCAAATAAGAAAAGCCCTTGCTGGTTGAATAGCCCTCCAATGATGTGCTTGTCGGGCACCAGGAATCCGATCAAAAACGCATACACCGGCAGTCGAGCGCTGCACGTCATCAGCGGGGTGACTAAAATGGTCAATAGACGTTCCCGTTTTCCCGTGATCGAACGCGCGGCCATGACGGCGGGAACAGCACATGCCAATCCCCCAACGAGCGGCACAATCGAACGTCCATTCAATCCAATGCGTTGAAGAAATTGATCGCCCAAAAACCCAACACGCGCCATGTACCCCGTGGCTTCCATCGCACTGATCAAACCAAATAAGATCATGATTTGAGGAACGAAGACGATGATGCCTCCCAAACCGTTGAGCAACCCGTCCAGAATCAGACTGCGCCACCACGTTTCTGGCAGGGAGTCCAAGGCAATCCGATGAACCCAACTGAACCCAGTATCGACCAAATCCATGGGATAGGCCGACCAGGCATACACGGCTTGAAAGAGGGCAAAGAACACCCCGGCCAAAATTACATGTCCCCAGATGGGGTGTGTGAAAATGCGGTCCAATCGCGTAGTGCGTTTGCTGGATTCCCTCCAATCATCGGCATTCGATTTGGATGGCCAACGGTCCGTCCATTGCCGAATCCGCTCCATGCGCCAACCGGTCTCCTCCAGTTGCAACGCCGCACTGGATTCCGGAATTTCATCCTTGGCCAGAGAAAGCGCGGCTTGCTGAGGACGCGTCAACCACGTCGGAATCTCCTTCAACCGCAAATACCACGAGAGTCGTTGACGGGACTCGTCCGGGAACGCCCCTTTCAACAGGGTGAACGCCGCGTCCCATTCGGGGGGCGTCAAACGAGGCTCTTGGAGTGTGCTTTCTCGGGGGACCGTAACTAGAAGGGATTGTTTCAACGCGGCCGTAGAATCTTCCACCGCGTTGATTGTGACCACATCAATTCCTGTGAGCAGCGTCCATTCCGTGATATTTACCGGGGTGTCATCCGTTTGATTGATGACAATGGAGGCAATGAATTGAAGTTCTAAAGCCTGCAGGACGAGAAACAAACTGCTCCGCAATTGTGCGCTGTCGACAACGAGCCAAATGGCGTCTGGACGCGATTCCGGATCGGGGTCAAACAACACGCATTGGGTGATGCGTTCATCCTCTGACTGGGCATACAAACTATAGGTTCCCGGCAAGTCGACCAGCGTCAAATGCTCTTCGCCGCGCATTTTGGCTTCCAAGGCATCGACGGTTACTCCGGGCATGTTGCCCACCTTGCCGCGCCCAAAAGTCAACCGGTTGAAGACGGTAGTTTTGCCACAATTGGGATTGCCGATGAGCGCAATTTTCACAAGACGAAATTCGATGTTGCCATGCGCGCATCCAATCCCTCGAACGAGTGACTTTTGACTAGGCGAAGCCTCAATTTTTCACCAACCACGAGCCGGGGTTTTGGGGCGTTTGGGTCTTGCCTTGCACAGCCCACACTTCGAAGTGGAGTGCGGAACGGTTGGCGGATGCTTTCACTTGACCGATGCGCTCGCCGACCTCGATGCGATCCCCCTTTTTGAGCGAAACATTTTCCAAATTGCTATAGACCGTTCGGAAGGCGCCGTGCGACAGGATGAGGGTTTGGCCTGCCCCTGGGATGGTAAACAAACTGCTCACGGAACCGCTAAACACCGCCACGACAGAACTTCCGGCATCGGTCGTGATGTCGATGCCATTGTTTTCAATGGTAATTCCGGCGATGGTCGGGTGGGGCTGACGACCGAATTTCCCCGTGATGATCCCCCGCAAGACAGGCCATCGAAGGGAGTTTTTGTTTCGCTCGAATTCAGCAGAAACGAGCTTGCCTTCCGGAGTCAAGGCAAATTCCCCTTTGGAGGAAGCGCGTTCTGCGGCCAACTCTTCTTCGATGATCCGGCGAATGGCATCATTCAGACGCTGCTGCTCTGCCTGAGCTTTTTTGACCTGTCCGCGCAATCGGGATTCCTCTCCGCGCAAACTGGACACGAGCGTGGCCCGCTCAGTCCGGTCGCTTTTGAGACGATCCCGTTCCTGTTCAATGTCCGTCAATACGTTTTGTAAAGACGACCGCTCTTCTTCGAGAGACAATTGGTTGGAATGCAATTTTTTTTCAGCGTTCTCAATTTCCATGACCTGCTCCTTGCGAAGTGTGGTGTACGACTGAAGGAGTTGAAAACGCAAGGCCGCTTGCGAAAAATCGGCGGCGGAAAAGAGATAAAGCCAAGGATTCTGAGAAAGGGAAATGCGGTAGGCACTCTGGATCATTCGGGCATACTCGTCTTTCATGGCGCCAATGTGGCCTTGCAGGGCACGGATTTCACCGTCGGTGCTGCGCATGGAGCGTTCGGTAGCGCGAATTTCAGATTGATGGTGCCGGACCAGTTTTTCGCGCAAGGCGACACGTTTTTCAATCAGCCGCAGCGATCCGACGGCGTCGTTGCGGTTCGCAGAGGCGTCTTGGAGCAACCGCTCCGTGGTTGCGATTTGATCGTTGATGGCATCGCGCTGCCGTTGCAAGCTGGCCTTGTCTTGAGGCCAGGCACTGAGCGCAACGCACCAGAGCGCGAGTAGCAGGAAGTAGGATTTAAAACCCGGTACGGCGCTCATAGTTGTCCGGAATTTCAAAGGGAAAATCATAAGCTCTTCCAAAACGGATGCGCATGAGTTCCCACTCCATATTCAGATTGCCTTCAGGCGTGGTGACAGCTAAACGAATTTCGTTGGGCCACCTTCCCTCATCTCGGTCGCTGAAGTCCTTCCGTTCAATGGTCAAAGACCGTTGGTAGTACAAATCATCAAACCGATCTTGAAGAGGGTCGAATGTCAGGCCATCGAACCAATGCCGTTTAACCAAAAGATCACTGTCTTCCGTGCGATTTCGAACGCGCTCATACCGGCGATCCGTGGCTTGAATTCCCAAAGAATCTTGTGGTTCCAGCGCGTTGTTGTCCACGCCAACCAATCGCTTGATCCGGCGTTTGTACTTGCTGATGAGGGCATAGGAGTATCCGTCAATGCGGCAATTGAATTTATCGAATTCGGGATCAATTCCCATGGGCCGGCCGGTTAGGATGTCCTGGATGTCTCGAAAGGAAAGCGGGGTGTCCGCCCATGCGCTCAGTGCAGCATAATCACCGGCGAAATGGAAGCGATTCCCTGGAATTTTGCTAATGAGTCGAACGGAATCCGGCTCCAAAAGCAATCGGGCGACTTCCACACCCAAGGCGGGCGAGAGGCTCACCCAAATGGCGCTGTCTTTGGCCATTCGGATCGAGGCTTTGAATGAATCTACCCCACTGGCCGTTTCGACTGAAGCATCAATTTTCATTCCCAGCCATTCCCATGGAATTTGATTCGCTTCAAAAGCCTCCAGGACTTGATTGGGATTCAAATTGCGCAGAGGCTTGCCACGAGCCAGGCGTTGTTCATTGGAACATCCGGCCAACAGACCAACAAGGCAAGCGAGGAAGAGCAGGGTGTATGGGTAGCGCCTCATAAGGAACCGGTTTCGATTTTACGCTTCAAAGCCGCGGCGTTGCCCCCCCGTTCTAACGCTCTTTTCCAGGAATTGAGTGCGCCTTCCGCATCGCCCATAGCGGATCGAATGTCCCCGTCATGTTCCCAAAAAGTGCCGTCGTCTCCGCTCGCGAGAAAGAGCGCTTGGGTGATGTAGTCTTGCGCCTCAGCATACCGCTCCATTTGATACAAGACCCAAGCATGGGTGTCCAAGAAATTGGCTTCATCGGGCACCAATTCAATGGCCAAGCTGCTGCACTCCAGTGCGCGATCAAGCTGTCGTTTGGATTGAGCTAAACGGTAAGCGTGGTTGTTCAGGACTGTTGGGTCATTGGGTGATTGGGATAAACTGCGCTCGTACGCCACCCCGGCCGCCTCGACCTGACCTTCTTGGTGCAGGGCATCTCCGAGCAAACCGGCGAGGCGCGCTTCGAGTAAGGGCTCGTCAAGAACCACGGCGAGTCCCGCCTTGAAAAACCGAATGGCACCCTCTGCATCGCCAAGTTCCAAAGATCCGAGTCCGGCCATGAGCCCGAATTCGGCTTCGAGGGGAAAGCGATCCATGGCTTCTTTGGCGTGCTTCAACATCGCCGCAATCTCCCCTTGTTCGGCATCCAACGCAATGAGGTTGGACCATGCCGAAGGAATGTGGGGCATGGCCTGCACGGCCACTTGCATGTGCTCCCGAGCGAATCCTGGTTGAACTAACATTTGGGCCAGATCCGCGGCGAGCATGCGGATGCTACCGTCTTCACCATGAAGATCGATCGCACGATCCATCAAGTCCGCCAAGGGAGTGAGCAATGCCGGATTGACTGAAGCGATGCGCAGGTATTGCAACAGGATGTCGTGCTTCTCTTCGACCAGCACATCTTCCGAGTCAAAGGCCCTTGACAAAGCTTCTTGGGCGGCTTCAATTTGATCGCGACCCGTATAAATTTCGGCCAACTCCAATTGAACCAACCCGTTGGATGGTTCAGCGCGTTCCAACTGAAGGAGGATCTCCAGCGCCGCCTCTTCTTGTTCTGTCGCCAAGAGCATTTGCGCCCATTGCATCTTGAAATCCAAGTGATCAGGATAGCGAGCTACCGCTGTCTCGAGGGCGCGGTAAATCCCCAAATAATCCTGCCCCAGCTCCATCAGATAAAGGCGTTGCAAGAGCACGTCAGGGTCATTGGGAACGGCTTCTTCATAGGCCTCGCACAGGACAATCGCCTGCACATGTCCGCCTGCATCCGCAAGTTGAAGCGTCCAGTCGATGGTCCATTCAAAGTCGCCTGTGCGCTGGTCCAAGATCCAAAGGAGGTCTTCGAGGGCATCGTCGAAACGCTCCAACTTGAGGAGGGCCTGCGCGCGGTATTCGCGGTACCATCGATTCTCCTTTTGCAGGGCGTGTGCGGCATCGAAGTGCATCAGGGCCGCATCCCAACGTTCGAGTTTCAAGTCAATTTTCCCCAAGTCAAAGTGCAGAGCGCTTTCGTTGGGCTCCAAATCCAAGCACTGCATGAATCCTGAATAAGCGGATGTCGGATCGCCTTTTGCCAAATGATTTTGCGCTTCGAAATACGACCGTTGAAAGTCTTCAGAATAGTCAGGCAATTGGGACCAGTCACTCGGCCCTTTGCAACCAGAAATCCACAGCAATCCCCCAACAGCCAGCAGTTGGCCAAGTTTGCAATGGGTGCGGTATGGGCGGGGATGGCGCATGGCTTCAGTCGATAACGTTGTAATCACCAAGACTGATGTCTTGCGGGCGTCCTTTCAGTTGAGCGTGATTGCCGACCATGGAGCCCGAAAGCACCTTGTTTTCAATGGTCGTGTGATTTTGAATCAAGGAATTTTGGATGCGGCTATCGGCAATGGTGGTGCCATGCCCAATGCTCACGTGTGGACCGATGACACTGCGCTCAATGCGGACATTTTCTCCGATGTAGCATGGAGGCAATATGGTGCTGTCGATCAGGGTGGCAGAGTCGGGAACGTGGGCTTGTTCAGCCGTCAAATCCAAGATGCGTTGATTCGTTTCGACGGTAGCGGATTTGTTGCCGCAATCCATCCATTCCGTGACACGACCCGGCTCGAATTGCAGTCCAGATTGCGTCATGTTGCGCAAGGCATCGGGCAATTGGTATTCTCCTCCTTTGATGATGTTGTGATCAATCAATTTTTGCAATTCTTCCTTTAAACGAGCTCCATCCTTGAAAGCGTAAATGCCAATCATGGCCAGATCGCTGACAAAGTCGTCAGGCTTCTCGACATAATCTTCAATGGCGCCTTGGGCATCGGTGACGACCACGCCAAACGCACTCGGGTCTTCAACTTGCTTAACAAACAGCACCCCGTCCGCCTCGGGATTGATGGTAAAATCGGCGCGAAACAACGTATCCGCAAACGCCACGACTACGGGCCCTGTGAGACAGGCGGCTCCACACAAAATGGCGTGGGCAGTACCAAGAGGCTCCTCCTGGTGGCAAATGTGGCCCTTCGCACCCAACCGTTCAGCCATGGCGAGCAATTGGGCTTCGGTCTCAGCACCAAAATCACCAATCACAAAGGCGATTTCCTCGACGGGCTCGGCGCTCATCGCTACAATGTCTTCGACCAAGCGCTCCACAATGGGCTTGCCACCAACGGGAAGGAGCGGTTTGGGTATGGTCAACGTGTGGGGTCGCAATCGGCTTCCTCTGCCGGCCATGGGGACAATGATGTTCATCTTCTGTTTCGTTTAATGCGTCCCTGTGCTTCCAAATCCTCCTGCTCCTCGTTGCGTTTCAGGCAGGGCATCGGCTTCTTCCCATTGGACGCGCTGATACCGGGCCAAGACCAATTGGGCCACCCGTTCTCCATTTTCGATGGTGAAGGCATGCTTTCCGTGATTGATCAACAACACGCCAATTTCGCCGCGGTAGTCGGCGTCAATTGTTCCCGGGGCATTGAGCACGGTAATGCCATGCTTGAAAGCCAATCCGCTCCGCGGCCGGACTTGCAATTCCGTTCCTTCCGGCAACGCCACAAAAAGACCCGTTGGAATGAGCTGGAAGGCTCCCGGTTCGAGAACAATGGGGTCAGATAGATGCGCCCGAACGTCCAGGCCCGCGCTCAGGGCCGTGGCATATTCCGGTAGGGCGTGGCCGCTTGCATTGCGGACGATGACGGGCGATTGTGCACTCATTTACCTGGGAAATCGGGTTTTCGTTTGGCGATGAAGGCCTGGGTTCCTTCTTTGAAATCCTCCGTTGCGAAGGATGCTCCAAAGCATTCAATTTCAGCTTTAAAACCATTGACGCCATCCTCATATCCGGCCAATATGGCCTGAATGGACATGTCAACGGCCATAGGGGAATTCTTTAAAATTCGTTGAGCCATTTTCTGTGCTGCATCCAGCAGTTCGCTCGCTGGGACGACCGCATTGACCAAGCCACACTGCAAAGCCTCTTCGGCTCCGACCATGCGAGCAGTGAGGATCATCTCCATGGCCTTGCCTTTGCCAACGACTTGGGGCAAGCGCTGCGTGCCACCATAACCGGGAATGACTCCCAATGACACTTCAGGGAAACCCATGCGCGCGGAATCAGATGCCACTCGCATGTGACAAGCCAAGGCCAATTCCAATCCTCCGCCTAAAGCAAAGCCATTGATGGCTGCGATGATGGGAGTTCCGCTGCGTTCGATGCGATTGAACAGCAACTCTTGTCCATAATCCGCCAAATGCCTTCCTTGTTCCGCGTCGAAATCAGCGAATTCCTTGATGTCTGCACCGGCAACAAAGGCCTTCTCTCCGCTTCCCGTCAGGAGGATGACACGGACTTCGGGGTCGGATTGAGCAGATTGAACTGCTTCGGCTAAGGCCCGGATCACAGCAGCGTTCAGGGCGTTCAATGCTTCTGGACGCTGAATCGTCAACGTGCAGATGCCAGCATTTTTTTCTTGAAGGATCAACGATGGGGACATGGGCGGGATTCGAGTGTGTTCAGAGGGCAAATTACGAAATGAGGAGGTCGGTCACGCGTTGATTTCGAGGGCTTCCAAAGAACGTTTTCCTGCGCGACTAGAAAGCAGCTGTTGGGTGTAAGGATGTTGAGGATTTTCCATGATGTCTGAGGTCTCACCCGTTTCAACCAATCGTCCTTGCTGCATCACCAACAGGCGATTGCAGAAGGATTGCATCACGCCGAGGTCGTGCGAAATGAACAAGAAGGTCAATTGCCGCGCATCACCGATGTTGGCGAGTAGATCAAGGATCGCCCGTTGAATTTGAACGTCCAGCGCGGCGACACTTTCATCCAAAACCAGAAATTCGGGTTCCATGGCCAAGGCGCGTGCAATGACGATGCGTTGCCGTTGGCCTCCGCTAAAGCTGCGCGGATAGCGCAAGGCGTCCTCGGCCTTCAATCCGACTTCTTCGAGCAGGGCAATGGCCCGATCTTGAGCCTGCGCTGCGCTGTTTCCCAGGTGCTTCAAGACTTCCTCCAAGGCTTTGCCTACGCGCATCTGAGGGTTCAATGCGCTGTAGGGGTCTTGAAAAACCAGTTGCGCCAGCTTCCGAGTTCGCTTCATGGCATTGCGGTTGTCCGACTCGACAGGTTTACCAGCCAATGCAATGGTGCCGGACGAAGGATTGGTCAGCCCCAAAATGAGCCGACCCAAAGTCGATTTTCCGCTTCCGCTTTCGCCGACCAGACCGATGCGTTCCCCACGGTATATCGTCAGACTGACATCCTGGACGGCTGTAAATTCGGCCGTGACTTTCCCCAAAAGATTGCGCCGCGTAGGAAAGGACTTGGAGAGGCTCTGTACCTCTATGAAAGGCATTTTTTCCGTAGGAGCGAAAACGCGTTGTGGTCTTTCTTTTGCTTCTAGCAGCGCCGCGGTGTAGACATGTTCAGGATGTAAAAACACCTTCCAAACGGCCCCCTGTTCGACGATAACGCCATCCTTCAAAACCAAAACATGATCAGCGATATCCCGCACGACATCGAGGTCGTGGGTAATGAAAAGCAAGGCCAACCCGCGCTCAACCTGGATTTTTTTCAGCAAGGCAAGGATGGACTGCTGCACCGTGACATCCAAAGCAGTCGTGGGTTCGTCGGCGATGAGCACTTCGGGTTCTGCCGCCAACGCGATGGCGAGCATGATCCGCTGTTTTTGTCCTCCGCTCAATTCGTGCGGATACTTGCCAAAGGTGAGTGCTGGATCGGGCAATTCAACTTCTTCGAACAGCTGTTCTACCCGATTGCGCGCGGCTCTTTGGGAGCACTTCTGATGCAAAATCAAGACCTCGGTAACTTGCCAGCCCACCCGCATCGAAGGGTTCAGCGAGGACATCGGGTCTTGAAAAACCATGCTCAACCCGCGACCCAGAGGAGCGAGATTGACCCCATGGGGGGCAATCCAAACGGTTTCCGAGGGCACGTGCGTTACCCGACCTTCGATGACGGCTCCGCCAGGCGGAAGTAGGCCCATCATGGCCGATGAGGTGATGCTTTTGCCGGAACCACTTTCCCCGAGCAACGCGGTCGTGGATCCTGCAAATAAGTCGAATGAAACTCCGCGCGTGACCGGTTCCCCCCCATGAAACGCAACGGATAGGTTGCGAATTTGAAGAAGAGGCGTCGCGGGAGTCGATTGGCCCATCAGAGGGTTCCGCGGGATTCTTGCTCGCGCTCAATGGCTTCAAAGAGTGCTTTGAAATTGCCTTTCCCGAACGATTTGGCGCCTTTCCGCTGGATGATTTCAAAAAACATGGTCGGACGATCTACCACCGGTTTGGTGAAAATCTGAAGCAAGTAGCCTTCCTCATCCCGGTCGATGAGAATGCCGAGATCCCGCAATGGAGCGAGGTCTTCATCAATGCTTCCAACGCGGTCCAACACCGTATCGTAATATGAGCTCGGGACTTTTAGAAACTCGATCCCCCGATCCCGCAAGGCGGTGACCGTCTCAATGATGTTCGATGTGGCCAGGGCAATGTGCTGCACCCCGGCACCTTGGTAGAAATCAATGTACTCTTCAATCTGGGATTTTTTCCGGCCTTTAGCCGGCTCATTGATGGGGAATTTGATTCGGCCATTGCCATTGGACATGACCTTGGACATCAACGCCGTGTATTCGGTAGAGATGTCCTTGTCGTCAAAGGAGATCAACTGAGCAAATCCCATGACCCGGGCATAAAACTCTGTCCACGTGTTCATTTCGCCCCATCCCACATTCCCGACCATGTGGTCCACAAATTGCAAACCGAGCGGTTCACTGACGTGTACAGGACTCCAAGGCTGGTATCCCGGCATGAAAATGCCGTCATAGTTTTTGCGCTCCACAAAGGTGTGCACGGTGTCTCCATACGTTTTGATGCCACTCAAAACAACATTCCCTGCTTCGTCGGATCGTTTCGTGGGTTCGAGCACACTTACCGCTCCCCGTGAGGTGGTTTCTTCCCAGCTTTTTTTCGCGTCATCCACCCAAAGCGCGATGGCCTTGACGCCATCTCCATGCCGGTTGATGTGGTCGTTGATTGGCCCATCAGCGACCAAGGGGGAAGTCAACACCAAAGTGATTTTGTCTTGGCGGAGCACATACGATACCCGATCCCGCACGCCGGTTTCTAAACCGCAAAACGCAAGAGGCTGAAAGCCCCAAGCGGCCATGTAGTAATACGCGCTTTGCTTGGCGTTTCCGCAATACAACTCAATGTGGTCCGTGCCGAGCAACGGCAAGAAGTCATCCGCTTCTGCAACGACTTTTTTCAATTCTGGTGAGGGCGTATTCATGGGCTAGTCTTCGGGGTTCATTCCAGGCTCGAGCCAGGAGCGGTGGTAGTCCGGATGTTCAATGGCCAAGGCTTGGGCTGTGACTTGCAAAGGTCTGAAGGTGTCCACCATCACCGCCAATTCTTCTGTTTTGGTTTTGCCAATGCTCCCTTCATAGGTCCCAGGATGTGGTCCATGCGGAATGCCCGCGGGGTGCAGCGAAATGTACCCTCGATCGATACCGGTTCGGCTCATGAAGTCACCCTCAACATAGTACAAGACTTCGTCGGAATCGATGTTGGAATGGTTGTAAGGTGCTGGAATGGACTGTGGGTGATAGTCGTACAATCGGGGCACGAAACTGCAAATCACGAAGGCATCCGTTTCGAAGGTCTGATGGACGGGTGGCGGCTGGTGCACGCGACCCGTGATGGGTTCGAAATCATGAATGGAAAGCGCATAAGGGAAATGGTATCCGTCCCAACCCACCACATCAAACGGGTGCGACGCATAGACATAGTCGTGCAGTTGGCCCTGTTTTTTAATGCGAATGGTGAACGATCCCAAGGCGTCGTGCGTTTCCAACTTCGAAGGAGGCCGCAGGTCACGCTCGCAATACGGGCTGTGCTCCAACAACTGCCCGAAATGGTTGCGGTAGCGCTTTGGAGAATACACCGGGTGGGCGGATTCTGTAATGAACAATCGGTTGGCGCTCGTTTCAAACGCAAAGCGATGGATGATGCCTCTTGGGATCACGAGGTAGTCGCCGGCGCCAAAGGGGATTTGCCCCAACATGGTATGCAATACGCCAGATCCTTCATGAACAAAAACCACTTCATCGCCGTCTGAATTCTTGTAGAAAGCGTCTTCCGCCATGCTTTTGCTGGGGGCCGAAAGCAAAATGGTCACGTCGCTGTTGAAGAGCACGGGAACGCGACTTTTGAAATAATCCCCGTTTGGCTTCACCTGGAAGCCCTCAAGCTTTCGACTCAACAGGTTATTTTCTATCGCAGCTTGGGGTCGCACATCGATGGATTGCCCCACCCGTTTGACCATGGTCGGTCGGTGTAAGTGGTAGAGCAATGAGCTCATTCCAACGAATCCAATGGTTCCAAACAGCTGCTCGTAATGCAGTGTGCCGTCTTCCTTGCGAAACTGGGTGTGCCGCTTGGGGGGAATCTTTCCGAGTTGATGGTAAAAAGGCATGTCGATGGTTTTACACGACCCAAAAACCCACGTGGGTTCCTAGCGGTTTGCGCTAAGTTAGGACGGAGGGGCTCCTTTTGAAAAGTGAGGGCCGCAAATTCAAGACAAAACGGCATCAGGCCGTTCTCTATCCTGAGGAGACACTCCACATGCGCACGATGGATGGGAGCTTCCCGTCTTTCTTGACACGCCACTTCAAAGAGAGTTTCTGCCCGGGTTTCATCGGATTTTCAGGCGACAATCGATTTTTCCGGGTCAAGGACGACATCTTGATGCCGCAACGTTGGGAGACATCCCACAAGGTTTCGTCTTCGTGGGTTTCTAGCCACAAGGACTTCCCGCGTGTTCGCTTGGGTTGCAAATAGACGATTTCACCGACTTGGGGGCTGTATGCGGGAGCGCCGCGCTGTCGTTTGATCTCATTGTAGCGATAAAACTGCCAGGGCATCATGTCCAATTCCAGGGCCAGGAGGTCGTACCGATCCCCGGATTCAGCAAGGATGAACTGGATGTGGTTTTCGCTCAATTGCGCTGCCCGTGTGCCAAGCATCACTACCGGGGCTTTGGGGTTCAGACGGTCGTTTTTTTCAGAAACATCCGCCAAGTTGGCCGCGAAATCTTCGCGCTCGGCCATCAACTGGAGACCTTCCTGGTCATAGGCCGTTAAATCATGGCGTTCAATGAGCTCGATGAGCAATCGGTCGTACTTGGGATTGGTCGCATAGCCGCATTTTTTCAATCCCTTTGCCCAGCCTTTGTAATCGGTGATGTCCAGAGCAAAGAGAGGCTCGTAGCGTGTTTTTTTGAGGAAGACACTGTGGTCTTCGAAACTTTGGGCGGCATCGTCATAGGCGCGAAAGCACTCGTTTTGGCGATCGTCATCATGTCGAACGGTGGCTCCAGTCCAATCACTGTGGCATTTGATGCCAAAATGGTTGTTGGATCGGGATGCCAGGGTGCTTTCCCCGTCGCCACTTTCCAAAATACCTTGGGCCAGGGTGATGCTCGCGGGAATGCCGTGCAACGCCATTTGATAGACCGCTTCTCCCTTCCATTGCGCGAGATACGCTTCTCGACTCCCTGTGGGCTGTGGCTGGGCCAAAAGCGACACAGAACATCCCAGAATCATCCAGATCACCATCCACCCCAGCAAGAGGGGGAAAAGCAAGGACTTGCATTGCTTGGGAATGTCGATGGAATGGATGAATTGCACGCTTGTTCGGAATGGCAGCAAAATTAGGTGCGTACTGCAGGGCTAAGAGGGATTGAATCGGATACTATTCACCAAAAGGGTGTGAAAAGCTTCGGGTCGCTAAGGATTCAAAATCGCCCCATCCACTGTGCGAAGGAGGTTCCCCTCGTCGTCTTGGAAGGTCCAGGTTCCATCGGGGGTTCCTTGGTCATTGTAACTACCTGTGATGAACGGCGCACCGTTCGGATGCCATGTGCGGTATGAGCCGACTTGAATGCCATGGACATAATGGTGCTCCGACCAAGGCGTTCCATGCGCATACCAGGCGTTCCAATCGCCCGTTTTCTCACCGGATTCGTAAAACCCTATTTTCTCAAGGGCGCCTGTCGGATAGAAGGTTCGCACTGCTGTGCTATCGCCTTCCGCCAAGGTCACTTCTCGTTTTGCGGTGCCATCAGGCCAAGCGGCCGTGACGACCTGCTCAGGTTGCGGTGCGCACTGAACGAAACAAGCCAACGTCAAAAGTATTGCGGCAAATCGCATGAGGATGGGGGTCTATTTCTTGCGTTCAATCGTGTAATCTACCAAGCCGATCAAGGCCGCCTTGCTGGGGCTTTCGGGCACATCCGTGAGCAACGCCACCGCCTGATCTCTCAAAGCCGTCATTTGCTCCTGCGCATAAGCCATTCCCGGACCCTCCACGATGGCACGCATCACCTCAGCCACGGCTTCTGGTTTGTCATGGTGCCGTTTAACCAAGGCAATCAGGCGTCTTCGTTCTTTTGAGCTAGCCTGGTTCAAGGTGTGAATCAATGGCAGCGTCATCTTGCGTTCTCGGATATCACCTCCCGTAGGTTTGCCAGTGCGCTCGCCGACTCCCAAGTCCAGGAGGTCATCCTTGATTTGGAACGCCAATCCGACAAGTTCTCCGAAAGACCGCATGCGTTCAACCGTTTCAGGATCTCCACCCGTCGAAGCGGTTCCGCATGCGCAACAAGCTGCAATCAATGAAGCCGTTTTTCGACGAATGATATCAAAATAAACGGCCTCTGTGATGTCTAGCCTCCGGGCCTTTTCAAGCTGCAGCAATTCACCTTCACTCATTTGCCGGACAGCCTCAGAAGTAATCTTGAGCAAATCAAAGGCCTCTTGATCCACGGCCATCAGCAATCCTCGTGACAGCAAATAATCCCCTACGAGCACAGCGACTTTCTTTTTCCAAAGGGCTTGGATGGAGAAAAATCCGCGTCGCATGGGGCTCTCGTCGACAACATCATCGTGCACGAGAGTCGCTGTGTGGAGCAGCTCAATCAAAGAAGCCGCGACGAGCGCGCGTTCATTGAGAGGTTCTCCATCGACTTGACCGCTTTCCAGACGCGCACAGAGGAGGACGAACAGCGGCCGCATCTGTTTCCCTTTTCGGCGGATGATGTATCGCAATACGGTGTCCAACAAAGCCACATCGGTGCGCATGGCCGATTTGAAATGACCAGCAAAGGAGGTCATGTCATCGGAGACCGGAGCTTGGATCTGCTTGAGGGACATCATGGAAAGCAAAGGTACGTTCGACTCTCCTCGTCCGGGGAACCTATCTTTGTCGAAAATCCCTCCAATGATTCAATCCATGACAGGATACGGCAAAGCAACGGCGACCATCGGGTCGCGGCGTTATGTTGCCGAGTTGCGTTCCCTCAACGGAAAGCAACTGGACTTGAACATTCGGATGCCACAGGCTTTTCGCGAGAATGAAATGGATTTGCGAAAATCCCTCGCGGCATCGATTGTTCGCGGCAAGAGTGACATGACGCTTCACTATGAGTCAGATTCCGCGGATCAACGTGAGTTGAATGGTCCGCTCATTCGACATTATTTGGATCAATTGGAAGCCATTTCGGAGGAGCGTGGATTTGAAAAAGACGGTCGGTTGCTTGGAACGGTCATGCGCATGCCGGATACGATTCAGCAATCAAAAGAGGAGTACGAAGAGGCTGAGTGGATCGCCTTGGTGGAATTGATAGAATCGGCTACGGCGCAATTCATCGCTTACCGCAACCAAGAGGGCGCCACGATGGAGGTGGACTTTCGCGAACGTGTTGTGCGCATCTTGTCTCTGGAGTCTGATTTGGATCCACTGTTGACTGCGCGCATAGATCGCGTGAGAAGCCGCATTCAATCGAATTTTGAGGAAATCAAGGATCGAGGTCGCTTGGACGCAAATCGGTTTGAGCAGGAGGTGCTGTTCTACATTGAAAAAATGGACGTTTCTGAAGAACGTGTTCGCTTGAAAGCGCATTGTCAATATTTCATGGACATGCTGGACACGGAAGTGGGTCAAGGAAAAAAGTTGGGCTTCATTGCCCAAGAAATGGGACGTGAAATCAACACACTTGGAAGCAAGGCCAACGACGCGGAAATCCAGCGTTTCGTGGTTCAGATGAAGGATGAGTTGGAGAAGATCAAGGAACAGGTGCTCAATGTGCTCTAACGGATGACCGGAAAGGCTGTGATATTTTCAGCGCCTTCGGGCTCAGGCAAAACGACGATTGTTCGGCATTTGCTGGAAAGCTCGGGCTTACCGCTCGGTTTTTCCATTAGCGCCACAACCCGTTCTGCACGGGGAAAGGAACAAGATGGTCAGGATTATTTTTTCATGACTTTGCCGGCGTTTCAAGAACGCATGGCCAATGGAGACCTGGTGGAGTGGGAAGAGGTGTATGAAGGCGTTTATTATGGCACCTTGAAATCGGAACTTGAACGGCTGTGGTCCGCAGGGAAAACAGTTTTATTTGATGTCGATGTGGTGGGCGGACTGAAATTGCGTGAAACGTTAGGAGATCGGGCATTGTCCGTCTTTGTTCAGCCACCGTCTTTGCAAGAGTTGCGGAAACGTCTCGAGGGCCGAGGCACGGATTCAAAGGAACGCATCGACGAGAGGATGGAAAAAGCCCAATGGGAATGGGGAAAGAGTGTTGACTTTGACTGCATTTTGATCAACAAGGATCTGCAGGAGGCTTTCCAAGAAGCACACGATTTGGTTTCATCACATTTGGAGCAGAGCTCGGATTCATCGAATGTCCAATCATGATGGAAACACAGGAGAAACGACGACGAATTGGGTTGTACTTCGGCACCTTCAATCCCGTGCACATGGGCCATTTGGTGATTGCCAATCACATGGCGACACACACCGATTTGGAAGAAGTTTGGATGGTGGTTACCCCCTTGAATCCGCAAAAGGACGCGGTGGAGTTGATGGCTCAAGAGCACCGGTTGCAAATGGTGCATTTGGCCACTGCGGAGAATGAACGGTTACAAGGAAGCGATGTGGAGTTCGCTTTACCGGCTCCCAACTACACGGCGGCCACCATGCGTTTTCTGCGCGCAGAACATGCCCAGGTGGATTTCAGCATCATCATTGGCGAAGACAACTTTCACCAGTTGCACAACTGGAAAGACCATTGGGAATTGGTCACGCACCATCGGGTTTTAGTGTATCCACGACGCAGCATTGTGGCCGATCGGGCGTCCGTTGAAATACGGGATGGTGAACAGGACCGCATTCCAGTCGATCATCCGCATGTCGTGTGGTGTGACGCTCCAATGATCAGCATTTCGTCGACTTATTTGCGAGCAGCCATCCAAGAACACAAGGACATTCGGTATCTACTGCCAGACACAGTTTTGAATTACATCAGCAACAACATGCTGTATGAAGCCGCTAGTGAGGACTAAGTGTTGTTGAAGGTGTTCATGGTGCGGTCAAGTCCCGCAGTGACAAAGCTGCAAATCAACTCATCGCACCGCTTGAGACGCTCCGTAAGCGCTTCCGATTCTTGACGGCCCCACTTCCCCAAAACGTAATCAACCTGCTGGCCTTGAGGGAATTCCGAACCGATTCCAAAACGCAACCGCGCATAGGCTGGAGTCTGGATAACAGCCTCAATATCGCTGAGACCATTGTGTCCTCCGGCACCCCCCTTTCCTCGCAAACGAAGCGATCCAAAGGGCATGGCCAAGTCATCCGTTACAATCAAGACACGCTCCAATGGAATCTTCTCCGCTTCCATCCAATACCGAACAGCCTTTCCGCTGAGGTTCATGAACGTCGAAGGTTTGAGCAGCACCAATGGGCGTCCTTTGAAACGTACGGATGCCACATCGCCCAGTCGTGAAACCTCAAAAGAAGTTTCCCGATTCTGGGCGATGGCATCCAAAACACTGAACCCGATGTTGTGTCGGGTACCCTCATACTCTTTACCAGGATTTCCTAGACCGACAATGAGGTACTTCATGCTTTAGTCTTCAGGAGCAAATGTATTGCTCAAGAAGCAAGAATTACTCAGCGGCTTCCGGGCTTGCACCTTCCTCTGAGGCTTCTTCAGCTTCTGAGTCAGCAGACATAGCAGCGCGCGTACGTTTAACAGCGACCAATAGCGTGGATTCGTTCAAAAGAACCTCGCAGTTGGGGACGTCAATGTCACGGACTCGGGCGCTGTCACCAATATTCAATTCACTGATATCAATGAGGATTTCTTCTGGTAAGGATGCTGCAATTCCTCGAACGGCGACTCGACGGAACAACATCTGCAGACGACCACCATTGACGACGCCAGGAGCAGTCCCTGTTGTGCGCAAAGGCAATTCAACACGAACAGGCTTGCCGTCCACGATTTGGAGCAGATCCAAATGGACGAGGCGTTCTGTTACCGGGTGAAACTGAACGTCTTGAACCACACAATCATAAGACTGTTCGTTCAAATCGAGTTTGATTTGGAAGACATCAGGATTGACAATCAACTTAGTGAGTTCCAATTCTGACACGGAAAAATGCTCTTGCGAACCACCTCCGTACATGACACCGGGAACCCGGTAGCTGTTACGAAGTTGAGCCGCATCTTTTTTTCCTACGCTCTCTCGTGGAGAGCCGCTCAATGATGCAATTTTCATAATTTAATGAATAAGTAAAGAAGAGCTGATGGAACGATTTTCCATCAGACAGGTTAACGTTTTAGCAAACATATCTTGGGCCGAAAGGACCTTGATTTTATTGATAGGCTTGTCGGTCTTCAAGGGAATGCTATCCGAGACAACCAATTCCGTAAGGACGCTATTTTCAATGCGCTCGTATGCAGGGCCACTCAATACAGCGTGCGTGCACATGGCTCGAACGGATAGGGCACCGTGCTCCATCATCAGTTCAGCCGCTTTCGTGAGAGTGCCAGCGGTATCGCACATGTCGTCAATCAAAACGACATCTTTTCCGGCGACATCACCAATGACCGTCATGCTATCCACTTCGTTGGCCACCTTCCGCTGTTTGTAACAAATGGCCATGTCCACACCAAGGAGCTTGGCGTACGAGTTGGCTCGTTTGGTTCCACCGGTATCGGGTGTCGCAATGCACAGATTGTCTTGATCCAATCCTCGGAGGTAGGGAATAAAGAGCGTGCTAGCAAACAGGTGGTCCACAGGGATCTCGAAAAACCCTTGAATTTGATCGGCATGGAGGTCCATGGTAATCAAGCGGTCAATGCCTGCGGCAGTGAGCAAGTTGGCAACCAGTTTTGCTCCAATGGCGACTCGCGGCTTGTCCTTCCGGTCTTGCCGTGCAAAACCAAAATAAGGCATGACCGCAATGATGCGCTTGGCACTGGCCCGCTTCGCGGCGTCAATGAGCAGCAGCAACTCCATCAAATTATCCGTCGGCGGATACGTGGATTGGACAATGGCCACTTCTTGACCCCGGATCGTTTCTTCAATGCTCACCGTGAATTCGCCGTCGCTAAACCGCGTTGTTTTCACAGGAACCAACTCAGTTCCTAACGATTGCGCTACCAGTTCCCCAAAAACTTGGGAAGTAGAACCAGCGAGTATTTTGAGCATATTGGCCACGAATGCAGTGCTTTAAAAGGCTCGCAAAGGTAGGGAATTCATTTGGCAAACCCAACGCGTTTTACAGGAGGGCAATTCGAGTCAACGAACGGTAAACCGAACCGGTATGGTATACGTCACTCGGACTGGTTTTCCCTGTTGCGTTCCTGCGATCATTTGGGGGAGGCAGTGCAACGCATCGAGGGCCGATCGATCCAAGGCGGGATGGGCGCTTTTTAGAATGGAAGCATCAACAACGCCCCCATATTCATTCACATTGAACTGGACAAAGACGACTCCGCCTACTCCGGCATCGACAAGGTGTCGAGGGAATTGAGCACAGGACTGAATGAGACGAATCATTTCGGATTCTGTACACATGCGCTCTTCCTCTGGATGCAAAACGTTGGTGCACGAGCTGAATCGCGGCATGTGTTCAGCGATCATGACCGTTTCAATGTCCCACTCGTCGGTACCGTCTCCATTGCCATCGCCGTATTCGCTGAAGTTATGCAACTTGCCCAGCAGAGGATCCGGATTGGGAGCAGGAATTGGAGCCGTTGGTTCAACGGGTTCTCCGACGACGATGGGGTTTACGAAGGGCCTAGGTGGCGGAACGGGCTTGGAGGGAATGGAGACGTGTGCGATTTCGATGTCCAATAAACTCGTTGATTGATAGCTCCACCCAGCGGGCTCCCCCCATTCCATGACAGTCCATTCAAATGAGGCCAAGGTGAAGGCCAGTGCAGCAATCAATCCGAGAGGAAACAACCGGGGTGTTTTGGGCTCATTCATGGTAGGAATATTGAAAGGGTTACCCTTCGAAATATTCCAATACCGTGCCAATAAAAAAGGAAGTCTTTACTCGGGGCAAATCATTTTGAATCCTTTGCCGTGGACATTGATGATTTGAATGCTTTCGTCGGGCTTGAGGTGTCTTCGCAACTTGGCGATGTAAACATCCATGGAGCGGCCGTTGAAGTAATTGGGGGCGCCCCAGATGCTCTTCAAAGCGAACGTGCGTTCAAGTAAACTGTTTTTGTGCTTCGCTAAAAGGAACAACAGCTCATTCTCTTTCGTTGTCAAGCGTTGATCGGCGCCATTCCTTTTGAGCATCTGTGTGTTGTAATCAAACTCGAACGAGCCCACACGCAAAGCCCCTACGGACTCATCATTTTCTGGAAGTGCTGCTGAACGACGCAAGATGGCGTTGATTCGAAGCAACAATTCTTCCATGCTAAACGGCTTGGTCATGTAGTCATCCGCGCCCACCTTGAATCCCTCTAGGGTGTCTTCTTGGGTCGACCGAGCGGTGAGGAATAGGATGGGCAAATGGCGGCTCTCCCTCCGGATTTCTTCGGCAACATCAAAGCCGTCTTTCCGAGGCATCATGACATCGAGAATGACGAAATCAAACGCGGATCGATGGAATTCCTTCAAGCCTTCTACGCCGTCTTTGGCCCAAGTCGCATCGAAGCCTTTGGCCTTCAAATAATCATGCAACAATCGGCCGAGGTTGGGGTCGTCCTCACAAAGCAGAATGCTGGTGTTGGGTTTTTGACTCATGATGGGGGATGATTTGCAGGTTTAAGACAATTCGAAAAACACCGGGTCCTTGACAATACACATTCGCACAGAAATTGGTTGCATGCGCCACCTCAAGACTTCATTGTGGCAAGAGCAGAATAAACGTGCTGCCTTTTTCGAGTTCACTTTCGACTCGAATTCGGCCGTTATGCCGCTCCACAACGGTTTGAACATAGCTGAGACCAAGACCGAATCCTTTGACATCATGAACGTTTCCTGTGGGTACACGATACAAACTATCAAAAACCTTGCCTAAATGTTCTTTTGCAATGCCAATGCCGTTGTCTTGAAAACGCAATTCCAAGCCATCTGTTGCCTGAACCGTCGTGATGGTCAGATGGGGATCACCCAAGGAATACTTCAACGCGTTGTCAATCAGATTGAAAATGACATTGGTGAAATGGATGCGATCGGCTTCGATGATGGGGTTGTTGGCATCGAGCAACAGCTCAACTCGGCCACCTCTTTTCCGAATTTGAATCGCCAGGTTCCGCAGCACTTCTTTGATGAGGTCATGCGCATTGATTGATTGCATATACAACTGCATTTTCCCGGAATCAGCGAGACTGGCTTGCAAGACATTTTCAACCAGAACGCCCAGCCGTTTGTTCTCTTCTTTGATGAGGGCGATGTAATGCTTGGTGCCGTCGGCATCCTTGAGCATGTCAGGGTCTCCAAGCGCCTCTGAGGCGAGACCAATTGTGCTAATCGGAGTTTTCAACTCATGGGTCAGGTTGTTCATGAGGTCTCTGCGAATGCGGTCAATGCGTTTGTTGCGAGCGGCTCCAATCACGGCTGAGAAAAACCCCCAGGCGATGATCGAAAGCATCAATCCAGTCAATGCGAATTGCCCCAACAAGTTGTACAACAAGTAACGAGGTAAGGAAGGAAAATGAAGCCGTATGCTCAGCGTTTCAGTGGCCGTTTGAAATGGAGTAACCTCCAAGTTTGTTCGGTACATTTCGTCGGCTTCTGCCAGCCGAACGGGCTGCCCATACCGATCGAAAACGCCCATTACCCAAGGGATTTCGATGCCATGTTTCTGAAGACTGATTCCGATCAAGCTGTCCAAATGAAAGGCATCAAACCGGCGCAACATCCGCGCCTCGGCTTCGTCCAAGCCGTCCCCAATGGAAGCCCTTCCGGGTTGGACGAGGGTGGCGCTGGACTGTGCTTGTGAAAGTGCCTCCAATTCCAGTTGTAAAATGCCCGTGGTGGGCCGGGTGGCGATTTCCCCAACTTGACTCAAGCTATGGAAAACGTTGTCCGTGAAAATCTGCTTCTTCATCTCAATGGAAGAGCGCAGCCATATGACCTGGACGGTACTCATGGTTAGGAAGGCCATGATCATGGCCAAGACGAACCAGGGAATGGGATATTTTCGAGTGCGCGCCATGGGAGTTGCCGTAAAGATAACCCCCAGTGCGGCGGGCCATGATTTCTTCAACAACCATTAACATCGACTTCATCTATAGGCATGCTGTCAAGGATATTTTTGGGTAAGATTTCAGAGGGTGATTTCAGCTTGAAAATTGGCTGAAATCAGCATTTGGAGTGCAGGTTTTTGTTTGTCTTTTTTAAAAGACGGAATGGGGGTTCGCGCAACGGTGCGGACCCTCTTTTTTGTTGTTATTCCGATTTTATTGCTAGCGGCGCTCTTCTTACATTTGAAGTTCACTTGTCGTAAAACCATGATCCCCCCGCACCTCGTAGACCAGGTTATCCAAACCGCCGTCATTGAAGACGTGGTGGGCGATTATGTGGAGCTCAAAAAGTCCGGCAGTTCGTTCCGTGGTTTGAGCCCATTCACGAACGAAAAAACGCCATCGTTTTATGTATTGCCAGAAAAGGGCATCTTCAAATGCTTCTCAAGCGGGAAAGGCGGAAGTGTGGTGAACTTTTTGATGGAGCTGGAGAAGTACTCCTTCCCGGAGGCCATTAAACAACTCGCACAGCGCTACGGCATTGAAATTGAGGAGGAAGAGGTTTCGCCTGAACAACGCGCTGCGCTGACGGAACGCGAAAGCCTCATTGCGCTCAATGCCTGGGCACAGCAGTGGTTCACCAAACAACTGCACGAGTCGGAGGAGGGACAAGCCATCGCGCTGACCTATTTCCAAAGCCGGGGATTTCGCCCCGACATTCTGAAGAAATTCAATGTAGGCTACTGTCCCGATCAATGGGAATCGATGAGCGTGGCGGCTCAAGATGCCGGTTACACCAAGGAGCGGTTGCTCGCGTTGGGCTTGTCCAAAGACAAGGACGGTCGGTTGTGGGATTTTTTCAAGGGCCGGGTCATGTTTCCCATTCGGGATGTGACCGGTCGGTTCATCGCCTTTGGGGGACGTACCCTGCGCAACGACAAGCAATCAGCGAAGTACTTCAACAGCCCTGAGAGCATCCTTTACCACAAAGGCGATGTGTTGTTTGGGATTCACTTGGCGAAGCCTGCGATCGCCAAAGAGGATCGGGTGTTGTTGGTTGAAGGCTATACGGACGTCATGGCCATGCACCAGGCAGGTCTTGAACATGTGGTTTCGTCTAGCGGAACCGCTTTGACAGATGGCCAAATCAAATTGGTCCGACGCTACACCAAGAACGTCACGGTTCTTTTCGATGGGGATGCGGCAGGCATTCGAGCGTCATTGCGCGGTGTTGATTTGCTCTTAGCCGAGGGCATGAATGTGAAGGTGGTCTTGTTTCCTGATGGCGACGACCCGGATAGCTTCAGCAAGAAAGTCAGCTCTGAAGAGTTGAAACGTCACATTGCAGAGGAGGCCAAGGATTTTGTTGCGTTCAAAATGGAACTCCTTTCCCAGGAAGCCGGGGATGACCCCGTGCAGCGGGCCGAGATGATCCACAGTGTGATGGAATCCATTGCCGCCATTCCGGATGGTATTCAACAAGGCGTTTATTTGAAACTGGCTGCTGAAGACTTGGGAATGCCCGAGGACACATTGCAACTGGAAATCAATAAGATCCAGCGACTGAAGCTGGTCCAGGAGCAAAAGGCCGCCAAGCGCGATGCCTTTCGCAACCGGCAAGCGGGAAGCCAAACGCCGCCTCCATCCGGTGTCCAAATTCCGCCCAATTGGACGGATGAGCATGCGCCTATTCCAGAGGACCGGGCGGAATCGCCTGAAACCGATGCCAATCAAAGGATGGCTTTGGACCATCGCACGGTGTTGGAATACGATCTCATCCGGCTATTGATTCTCTACGGAAAGGAAACCTTGTTTGTGGACATCGAAGCGGAAGAGCAGGAAGGTTCTGAATCTCCTGTGGCAAAGGATGCCGATGAGGCTCCAAAAAAACCAGAACAGTTGGAAGTGTCTTTCGCGGAACTGATGTTGCATCATCTGGAAGAAACAGACGTGCCATTGCAAGATGTGGGATGCCAAAAAATCCATGCGTTTTTCCAGACAGCTATCGCCCAGGGCCGTTTGCCGTCAAGTTTGGATTTGTTGTCCCAGCCTGACACCTCCATCCACCAACTTGTCACGGACTTGACCATCATCAAGGACGTTGTGAGTGAGCGCTGGGGAGAAGTGCATCAAATCTATCCAGCGCGGGAAGCCGACCAGCTGCACAAGGCGATGATGGACTCCATGCACCAGCTCAAATTGAATGTGAACAGGCAGGAAATTCTTCGCGTTCAAGATGGGCTGATTGCCTTGTCGAAAGAGGTCGACGCAGGCGATGAGACGGCGATTCAAGGCATGCGTGAGTTGCTTGAAAAACGAAAGCAATTGGATGCCCAAAAGCGTGAAATAGCGCGTTACTTTGGCTCAGCAATTCTGCCCTGATTCAACCAGGTTGGAACGTTAAGGACAAACCATGAAGAACTTCATTCAATCGGGCATCCAATGGGGTGATTTCAACGTCACGATAGTGGATATGTTGATCATCATTTTAGTCGTAGTGGCTGCGCAATCGTTCATTTGGTTTCTTCGGGTTGTGTTGGGGAGGGTGTTCCGCAAAACAAACATTGAAGAGGGCAAGCAGTTCATGATTTTGCGTTTGTTGCGCACCCTCATTTATGGCATTTCTGTGGCCATTGCGTTGGAAACAATTGGAGCTGACCTCACCCTTTTGTGGGCAAGTTCTGCGGCTTTGTTGGTGGGCGTAGGCATCGGGCTTCAGAACTTTTTCAATGATGTGATTTCAGGATTTGTTCTGTTGTTTGAGGGAGGTGTTCGAGTTGGTGATGAGTTGGAAGTCGATGGCATGTTGGTTCGAGTTGAGCGGATTGACTTGAGGTCCACCCGCGTGATCACTCGCCATGGCAATCTCATTGTGATGCCCAATGGACTGATTTCAGGTCAGACCGTTCGAAATTTCAGCCAGGGTGATACCGCCTCGATGCTCGAATTGAATGTGGGCGTAGCCTATGGATCTGATGTGAAATCCGTTGAACGCATCTTGGTGGATTGTGCCAATGCAGAAGCACTCGTTATCCGTAAAAAAGAGACGGCCGCTTTATTCCAAGACTTCGGAGATTCCTCGCTGGATTTCAGCGTTTACTTTTGGGTGGATCAACCCTGGTCTCGCCGCATCATTGCCAGCAACATTCGCTTTCGGGTCGATGAGGCGTTTCGTCAGGAGGGCATTCGCATTCCTTTCCCGCAGCGCGATGTGCATGTTATTCCGTCGGACGCCCAGTAAACAGGTAGAACGGGGTCGGCTTTAACGAGCGTCAAAAAGCGCTCAGTCTTCTTGCCGTTTTCCGGACTCCCGAACCGAACGAAGGTGTAAATTCAACTCGGTTCGGTTTTCCCATCCCCTTGGTTTCCAAGTGTTCTTGACCAGGGTGAAAGCCAAGTCCAGATGCGTCCATTTTTTGATGTCGGCGGCCTTGTGCCCCATGTTCCAACCGATGGCATCGATCGAAGGATGGTCGCTTTCGGGATGGCCAATGGTGATTTTCAAATGCTTGCCTTGGCTGCCAATGGTGCGGGGCGCACGGAGACATTGGACATTTTTCAAGATGAACAAGGGCGTCGGGTTGCCTGGGCCAAAGGGCTCGAGCTGCTGGAGTTCCCGAAAGGCCTCTAAGGTCAAGTCTCCCAATTTGACTTCTTGATCACAATGCACCTTGGGCTGAGGAGGCTCGTTGTTAAGTTGTTCTTTCATGGCGATTTCCAAGCGCTCTTTGAACAATTCGAGATTCTCGACCTTCAGGCTCAAGCCGGCGGCCATCGTATGGCCACCGAATTGATGGAGTAGCTCCGAACATTTTTCCAAGGCGTTGTGGATGTCCACGCCATCCACTGAACGGGCGCTGCCAATGAGCATTCCGTCCTCCTCCGATAAAACAATGCTGGGCCGATAGCGCTTTTCAATCAATCGACTGGCGACAATCCCGACGACGCCACGGTGCCAGTCTTTTCCAGAAACCACCGTGCAAAATGCATCGGGATCAGACTGTTCCAACTGAGCGAAAGCCTGTTCCGTGGTGGCTTCGTCCACTTCCCGGCGCTTCAAGTTCATGTCCTCAATCTCCCGAGCGACCTCGGTTGCACGGGTTTCGCTCGTCTCCATCAACAAATCAACAACGCGTTGAGCGTGATCCATCCGACCTGTGGCGTTGATCCGGGGGCCCAATGTGAAGCTAATGTCTCGGATGCTCTGCGGAGCTTGTTGGATGCCCGCGGCGCGCATCAAAGCAAAGATTCCGGGTCGCTGGCGTTTTTTCAATTGCTTGAGGCCTTGAGAGGCCATGATCCGGTTTTCATCTCTCAGTTCCACCAAGGCCGCGCAAACGCTGATGGCGACCAAGTCCAATTCCTCCAGAACGCCGCCTTCCGGAAGGTCCATGGTATGCGCCAAAGCTTGAAGCAATTTGAATGCAACGCCACAGCCCGAAAGCTCTTTGAAAGGGTATCCGCAATCGGAACGCTTGGGATTCAGGACTGCATACGCTTCGGGCAATTCCGCTTCGGGAAGATGGTGATCACAAATGATGACATCAATCCCGTGCGATTTGGCTAGCTGCAGGGAGTCGAAATCCTTGGTTCCACAATCGAGTGTGATCATCAAGGTAAAACCATTGTCGGCAGCCCATTGAACCCCTTCGGCACTCACTCCATACCCCTCGTCATAACGATGCGGAATGTACGTTTTGATTTGTGCGCCAACCCCTTCCAAGTAGCTCGCCATCATCGCAACGGCTGTGGTCCCATCCACGTCGTAATCGCCATAGATGAGAATGCGTTCTTCGTCTTCAATGGCCTCATGCAATCGATCCACGGCCTTCCGCATGTCTTTCATGAGAAGCGGATGATGCAAGGCGGTAAATCCGGGATTTAAAAAATCAACAACGTCTTTCAATTGACTAATCCCACGTTGCAAAAGCAAAGACGCAACCAATTGGGTCAAACCAGCGTCTTGCATGAGACGTTCAATTTCCACCTGTTCGGGTTTGACTTTCACAAGCCACTTGCTGTTTTCCATTGATTTGTAAAGCCAAGTTGAATGAAAAGGATGCGGAGTTGACGCCTTCAACTTATCTTGGCCCTGCCTAATTTAGGACAATGAAACTGCAAACGCCTTCATTCAATCGATTCCTGATGCCACAATTTCGTTCCATTACCCTGCTTTTCTCTCTATTTGCCTTGACAGCTTTGTTGAGTGCATGTTTAAACGAAGACAACAAAATCCCAGAAAATTGCTACGACGGCATTTTGAACAATGGGGAAGAATTGGTGGATTGCGGCGGTTCGATCTGCCCACCATGTGACCCATGTGAAAACGGCCAATATGATGTATTGCTCGGAGAACAGTGGGTTGACTGCGGAGGAGAGTGTGATCCGTGTGATCCTAGCTTCAACGGTCAATTGGATCCCGGAGAAGATGGCATTGATTGCGGTGGCTCGACAGGTGTCGCTTGCGGTGAGTTGTGCGACGATGGCCTGCTGAATGGGTATGAAGCTGCCGTGGATTGCGGAGACGGCTGTGAAGATGCCTGCCCAACATGTTGTGATGGCATCATGAATGGGGATGAAGTGGCTGTGGATTGCGGAGGAAACTACCTCAATGGTCTTTTCGTTGCCTGCAATGATGGCACGCCGCTTGACCAGTGTCCTACGTGCCCTCCTGGTGTGAATTGTGGAAACGGCCTCTTGGATGGCGATGAGCAATACATTGATTGCGGCGGGGATTTTTGCCCTGAATGCATGGCGATGATGACTTGGAAGGTCAACGGAACGGCAATGATTGCTGAAGGTCCGCTCGTTGTTGGGACCATGACCGGAGGGTCAATTGGAATTTTGGGCACACCACTTTCAGGGGGTGAGATGGGATTGTTCTTAGCTGAGCCAGCCCTTGGATGGCAAAACGGGATCACGATTCAGTGCAATCCGACTTCCATGCCAACAGCCGCGGCTTACACGGATGTGACAGGGACCTCCTATGCCACCTCGTTCGGTGGAGGAGTTACGGTTGACATCACATATGTCGATACCAATCCAGGGGGAATCATTGTGGGAACCTTTATGGGAACCGTGGTGGCTGGAACTGGCGCCAGTGTGAATTTGGCGCAAGGAACCTTCATGATTCCATTGCCTTAATCGCGTCGTTGCTCCGCAGGGGCAGCTAAACAGTCCATTCTATGAACAATCCCCTTATTCCGGCAACCGGATGAGGTCGAACAACGGATCCAAATTCGGCGCGATGATGATTTCAATGCGACGATTTCGAGCCTTATCCTCTTCATCTACGGGGTGATACTCACTACGGCCTGAAGCCGCAAGAGCTTCGGGAGCGACACCGGATTGCGTCAAGATATCGATCACTGCCGTGGAGCGCAGTACGCTCAACTCCCAGTTGTTTCGAGGGATGGTGGCCGAGGACAGTTGATCGGTGTCCGTGTGGCCCTCTACAATGATTTCCAGCTGGTCTTGTGTGCTGATAACAGCCGCCAAATCGCGCAGGGCTTGTTGGCCATCGGGGTTGATTCGCGTACTTCCAGAAGGGAATAAGAGCTGGGCTTCCAGGCTGACATAGACCTTGCCATTTCGTTGTTCTACGGTAAGGCCTCGATTGGCAAATCCCAAGAGCGCTTCGGCTAATTGACTGCGCAGCGCTTCGGCAGCGGCATCGCGCGCAGCGAGAAGTCCTTCCAATTCTTCTACGCGTTTCGAACGATCGGCCAACTCTACTTGCCGTTGTTCCAAGTCACGGCTCAATGCATTGAGGGCATCTTCTTGACTCTGGAGCTCTCGACGCACGCGGCTCAAGTCCTCAAGCAGCGCGCGGTTTTCTTCATTGATGGCGGCCATCTTAGAAGAGCTTTCGGAGGTCAAGACATCGTTCAATTCCCTCAATCGCTCAAGGTCTCCTGCTAAGTGAGTAATCTGCTGACCCAATCGAGCGGTATCTGCGGCAAGCGCTTTTTGCGCTGCGGTCAAAACGGCGAGACGACCACTGAGTTCACGGCGGTCGATTTCGCTATCCTGATTGGATAGGGTGAGCATTTGGCTCTTCCGTTCAAGTGCGTCAAAATCGGATTGCAAGGCATCGAATTGCTTCATCGTAACGCATCCTGAGAATGCCGTAATGAGGAGGACTGCGGAGGGTATTACGAAGAATAAGCGCATGACTAGAAGAATCTAAAGTGT
>JAQCJQ010000082.1 GCA_027593035.1 Bacteroidota bacterium
CCCGAAAGAACTCGAAAACTTCAACGTCATGGGCACACGACCAAAGCGACTATATCGAGTCGACGCATAACCGAAACTCACCGGACGGGACGACACGTTTCCACCCGCTTCCAAGGCCAAATCCCGCTCTTCCCGTACATTCACGAGAACATTGAACAACCCGGTGGAATCGTCATAAGCCGCTGAAGGCCGAACATCACCGATGTGTTCATCGGAAGCCAACAAAAAGAGATTGCGTTTAACGGACTCCGTTCTTTCCTGCGCCACCCGACCCAAGACCAGGGACTCCACATAGCGTTGCTGATTCATTTTAAGCCCTCGGACTGAGACTTGACCTACCTGAAATGCGGGAAGTTTTTGTCTGAATTCATTCCTACGCTTGGACATGCTCGTCAGCGAAGAATCTGGTCGCCAACCCTGTTCCAATAGCTGGCTCAGAATCTGAGGGATCTGATCAGTAGTCGCTTGAACACCTGCGGCTACGGCATCTCCGGAAAGATCAAAATCAAACGTCCCCACCTCCATTTGAGGTTCAATGACCACAATGCGGTGACTTGGTTCAAACGACTTTGGAAGACGCGACACCATCGCCTCAATTTGTATCGCTAAATCATCCGATTCCAGCGGAATGACATCGTCAACGACACGGCACCCTATGATGAAGTCAGGATGAAATTCCTCCTCCATCACATCCAAAGGGAAGTTGTTGTATAGCCCTCCATCGTAGAGCGGTTTTCCGTCCATCCAAACGGGTTTCAAATAAAAGGGGAAAGCAATGGATGCCCGGATCGCCATCGCCAAGTTTCCCCGAGAAAACACGGAGTCTTGCTTCATCACGACGTCACTGGCAACACTACGAAATGGCACCAAGAGTTGATCAAATCGACCTCGGGCATAGCCATCTGCTGGCCCAAGCTCCTCCATCAAGGCCCAATCCATGGGCAAACTGGAAATCAAATTTCCTTTTAGCAGGCCGCCGCCAGTCGCCAATTTGACTTCAAAAAAACTAGGGTTTGCGGCCCGTTGCTTGAAGCCAAATTCCCAAGGCGCGATGCCCTTGACACGCATTTCAAACGCTTCTGTTGCCAACACAGCCTTCATTTCCATTGGACTCCAACCCGCCGCATAATACCCTCCTACCAAAGCTCCTACGCTCGTGCCAACAATGAAGTCAGGTACAATTCCTGCCTCTTCAAGAGCTTGTAAAAACCCAACGTGCGCGGCACCTTTAGCCCCTCCGCCACTCAAGACTACTCCAATCCGAAAAGGTACCTCATCCGATTGAGCAGCACTCGAATTGACCAGGATCAAGGAAATGACCAGAAAACAACCGACGAATGAAATCCGACTTCCATGCATGGTACGAAGGTAGGACCTCCCTTATGTCATCTGCATACCTTTGCTGCATGCGCATCGTGAGCCTCGTTCCCAGTTGGACGGAATACCTGCTGGATTTGGGATTGGAAAACCAAGTCATCGGCCGAACCAAGTTTTGTGTTCGTCCCGAAAAAATGGTGCGCAGCATTCCCATCATCGGAGGAACAAAGACCCTTCACATCGACAAAATTGAGGCCCTAAAACCGGACCTCATTGTAGCCAACATCGAAGAAAACGATCGGGAGCAAGTCGAAGCCTGCCAGCAATTTTGCCCCGTTCTTCTTACGGATGTCCGGAGTGTAGAAAGTGCATTGATCGAGGCCGAGCGCATTGCTGCAGCCGTTGGAAAATCGGAATCGGGAGCCCGCTGGACTCGTCAAATTCAAGATGCTTGGGGAGCAGCGCGCCCGATACATTCGAAAGCCGCCTATGTGGTTTGGAAGGACCCCTTAATGGTGGCAGGCGACGATACGTACATCAACGATGTGATGCGCTGGTGGGGAATCCACAACATCGGAGAACAGTGGAACAACGGGCGTTACCCCCAGCCTCCCAGTCACGAATGGCAAAAGACCAATGCCGATTGGGTTTTGCTTCCGTCCGAGCCCTTTCCATTCAGCCAGAAACATCTCTCTGGATTTGACGACCACCTTGGCACCGCCTTGTTGGTGGATGGAGAAGCCTTCAGTTGGTATGGAAGCCGCATGTTACACGCCGCCACTTATCTCGACGATTTGGCCAAAACCATGCAGAAAACCTCCCATCAAAACTGACACGATGTCGGTCTAAACGGCCTAAAAACAGCCTTGCAAAGGTCTTTTTGTCAGTATCATGCAGCAGCTTCTGCCATGCTTGACAGCCCACCAAGCTTTTTCCAATTGCGGCACGTTCCTTGACAAAGGAAGTTCAAATCATTGGAAACAGAATCTGAACACTATGAGCAAAATCATTGGAATTGACTTGGGAACCACGAACAGCTGCGTGTCTGTTATGGAAGGCAACGAGCCCGTTGTCATCACCAACTCAGAAGGAAAGCGAACAACACCTTCTATCATTGCCTTCATTGAAGGTGGCGAGCGTAAGGTCGGAGAACCGGCAAAACGTCAAGCCATCACCAATCCTACCAAAACCATCTTCAGCATCAAGCGATTCATGGGCAACTCATTTGATGAGGTTGCACAAGAACGTTCACGTGTTCCTTACGAAGTGGTCAAGGGCGACAACAACATGCCTCGTGTGAAAATCGACGATCGATTCTACACACCACAGGAGATCAGCGCCATGACGCTGCAGAAAATGAAAAAAACTGCAGAAGATTATTTGGGCACGGAAGTCACTGCAGCGGTCATTACCGTACCTGCTTACTTCAATGATGCTCAACGTCAAGCAACGAAAGAGGCGGGTGAAATCGCTGGCCTTGAGGTGAAGCGAATCATCAACGAGCCAACGGCGGCCGCACTCGCTTATGGCATGGACAAGAAGTCCATCGATCAAAAAATCGTTGTTTTCGACTTGGGTGGTGGAACGCATGACGTTTCCATCTTGGAGCTTGGTGACGGGGTCTTTGAAGTACTCTCCACTGACGGAGACACCCACCTTGGTCGAGATGATTTTGACCAAGTTATCATCGATTGGTTGGTCAGTGAATTCAAGGACGAAAATGGCGGAATCGATCTCACAAAGGATCCGATGTCATTGCAGCGTTTGAAAGACGCCGCTGAAAAAGCGAAGATTGAACTTTCAAGCACAGCGTCTTCTGAGATCAACCTCCCTTACATCATGCCCGTTGATGGCGTTCCAAAGCACTTGGTTCGTTCCATGTCACGGTCAAAGTTTGAACAGTTGGCAGACAGCTTGATCAAGCGGACCATTGAGCCTTGTGCCTCAGCTTTGAAAGCTGCTGGTTTGAGCAAGTCTGACATTGATGAAGTGATCTTGGTGGGTGGTTCTACCCGCATTCCTGCCGTTCAGGATGCTGTGAAAGCATATTTCGGCAAGGAGCCATGCAAAGGAGTCAACCCTGACGAAGTGGTTGCCATTGGCGCAGCCATCCAAGGCGGTGTCCTTTCAGGCGATGTGAAAGACGTGTTGTTGTTGGACGTGACACCACTTTCATTGGGCATTGAAACCATGGGAGGTGTCATGACGAAATTGATCGACGCCAACACGACGATTCCTACCAAGAAGTCCGAAACGTTTAGCACGGCATCCGATAACCAGCCTAGCGTGGAAATCCATGTTTTGCAAGGGGAACGTTCCATGGCCAATGACAACCGTTCGATTGGACGATTCCAATTGAGTGACATCCCGCCAGCACAGCGCGGCGTGCCTCAAATTGAAGTCACGTTTGACATCGATGCGAATGGCATCATCCAGGTGAGTGCTAAGGATAAAGCAACGGGAAAAGAGCAAAACATCCGCATTGAAGCCTCAAGCGGTTTGTCTGAAGAAGACGTGACCCGCATGAAGCAGGAAGCGGAAGCGAATGCCGAAGCGGATCAAGTAGCAAAAGAACGCATTGAAACGTTCAACCAGGCCGACGCTTTGGTTTTCCAAACGGAGAAGCAGCTCACCGAATTCGGAGAAAAAATCACCGAAGACAAGCGCGCTCCAATTGATGCCGCTCTTGAATTCTTGAAAGCGGCACATGCGGCCCAAGATCTCGACGGATGCAAAGCTGGTATCGAACAATTGAATGCCGCATTCCAAGACGCAAGTCAAGAAATGTACGCTGACCAAGAAGGTCCTGCTGCCGGTGCGGATACCGGCGCTGGCCAACAAGCTGAACATGCTGATTCGGAAGTGACCGATGTGGATTTCGAAGAAGTGAAATAACATCGTCTGATCAAACAAAAGCCCCCGTCTCATCTGAGATTGGGGGCTTTTTTTTTGAACGTATTCCTTCATGAGTTGTTAGGCCATTACAAATCGAAGCAAATCCCGTGAAACAAAACGCATCCTCCATGATCCAATGGCAAACGTGGTCGCGGCGAGTTTTGTTTGCAATCGCTATAGGCTCTGTCTTTCTACTCTGGAGGGTGAGCAACATCGGATTTGATTATGATTTTGAGAGCTTTTTTCCACAGGATGACCCCGAGACCGCCTATTATTTAAATTTCAGGGACCATTTTGAAACCGACAACGATTTCATTCTCATAGGAATCGAACATGAGGACGGAATCTATGAGCAAGATTTTCTCGGGGAAGTCGATCGACTCGTCGAGGAACTCCTGCTCATCCCCCATGTTGACGCCGTCATCTCCCCTACGCGAATTGAAGAGCCCATTCGCTTCGGCATTACTACCGTGCGGAAACCCCTGTTGCGATGGCAGGAATTTGGCGAGGAAGGGCTTCATAAATTAAAACTCGACTCGACGAAGTTGCATCAGGATGCCACCTACATCGGCAATCTCATTGCGCCCAGTGGACGAGCCCTCTGTCTTCAAGTCCTCCATCAACAAATGCTCTCGAAAGAGGGCTGTGATTCTTTGGCCCTGTCCCTTTACGACCTCACTGGTCGCTATACGTTTGATGGCATGCACATCGCAGGCCGAGCCGCGGCGCAGAAATACTATGTCGATGTGATGCAACGAGAGGTGGTGCTTTTTGTAAGCCTCGGCATGGTGCTCATTGTGATTTTCTTGTGGTTTGCCTTCCAATCGCTTTGGGGAATCCTCGTTCCGTTAGGAGTGGTCCTGCTCAGCGGTCTTTGGACTTTAGGACTGATGGAATTGACGGGCAAGGCCATTGATGTCATGACCATCGTGCTGCCAACCATCATTTTTGTGGTCGGAATGAGTGATGTCGTGCACATCCTATCCCGGTATTACGAGGAGCTCCGGAGTGGTGCTTCAAAGGAAACGGGCATTCGACGGGCTTTCAAGGAAGTTGGATTGGCGACCTTCCTCACCACCTTGACCACTGCGGTGGGCTTCTTGACCCTCACCACCTCATCCATTGAGCCCATTCATGACTTTGGGCTGTATGCCGCAGCTGGGGTGGGCATCGCCTACCTCTTGGCCTTCACCTTGCTGCCAGCAGTCATGGTGCTCCTCCCGGCACCGCATGTGCGCGTCGATGGATCCGGAGTCTTCTGGAACCAAGTACTCCATCGCCAATTTAGAAAAGTACTGCAACGCGGACGATGGATCTTGGCGGGCACTTTGGTCGTCCTTGGCTTGGCCGTATGGGGAACCACCCAAATCCAGGTGGACAATGTCCTCTTGGAAGACCTGGCTTCCGATGATCCCTTCCTGCAAGAATTCAAGTTTTTTGAAAACGAATTTGCGGGAGTCCGACCTTTTGAATTGGCCATTCAACTCCCTGACAACAAAGATGTTTACGACCTTTCAATTCAACAAGAAATTCAAGACATTGGAGACTACCTAAAGACGGAATACGGAGTGGGGTCACTCATCAGTTCGGCTGAAATTTTCGCTCAGGTGAACCGCTGGTCCAACGGGGATCAAAAGCAGTTTCATCGCCTGCCCTCTAGTCAAAGTGACTTGCAGGCCATGATCAAAAACCTCAATCGTTTTGGAGCCGATGAATTGCTCGCGCTGGTAGCGCATCCTGTGGATCGATTGCTCCGAATCAATGGCAAAGTGGGCGATCTCGGGGCCCAGGTTTTTCGTGTTAAAAATGAAGAGCTGATGAGGTGGTTTGAGCAAACGCATCCTGATTCGCCCTTGGAATTGAGGGTGACGGGGACGGCGCAATTGATTGACCTCAACATTGCTTCTTTGGCTACGGACATGCTCAAGGGACTCTCCATCGCCTTCTTGGTGGTAGCGCTCATCGCTGGATTGATGTTTCGCAGTTTGCGCATGGTGATCATCTCGTTGATTCCCAACTTCATTCCGCTTTTGTTGATTGCGGGCATCATGGGGTGGTTTGAAATTGACTTGAAGTTATCGACTAGCATCATTTTTACGATTGCTTTCGGCATCGCCGTTGACGACACCATTCATTTTATCAGCAAGCTCAGAATACAGCTGGCTCAAGGGCGCAGCTTGCCTTATGCCATCAAACGAACATTCATTGGCACCGGAAAAGCCATCATCATTACCAGCATCATCCTATGTGGAGGATTCATCACCTTGGGCCTCAGTCAATTTCTCGGGACCTTTTACATTGGTGTTTTGATCTCGTGCACGCTGCTGTTTGCCGTTCTCGCAGACCTGCTGCTCTTGCCTTGGTTGGTCTTGTTGCTGTTTTCCTGGAAAAAGACCGAAGCATAACGACCATATTTTCCCGAACTTGACACCATGACGAAGTCAAGAAGAACCTTTCTAAACGAAGCCGCCCAAATCGCAGGAGCTCTGGGCTTCGGCCGTTTCGCCTGGAATCGATTTGAAAACCAGCTGAACGCTGTGGCTCCTAAGCCCCCAATCCTTGTGGGCCAGGCCGTCTCCACTCCCATCATGGTCTCCACTTGGAACCACGGCATTTTGGCCAACCAAGCGGGTATGGAGGTGCAAAGTCAGGGAGGCAACGCGCTGGACATGATTGAAGCGGCGGCAAGGTTGGTCGAATCCGATGCCGAAGGACTCAGCGTTGGCTTGGGTGGATTGCCCGACCGCGATGGCCATGTGACGTTGGATGCTTGCATCATGGACCATGCAGGCAATGCCGGTTCCGTCTGTTTTGTTCAAGGCATTGAACATCCCCTCTCATTGGCTCGACGGGTCATGGAGGACACACCACATGTGATGTTATCAGGCGCTGGTGCTGAACAGTACGCCCGTGAACTCGGTTTCCCTCAAATCAATCTCCTCACTCCCAAGGCCCAAAAGGCGTGGGAAAAATGGCGCATTGAATCGAACTATGCCCCTGTCATCAATCGTGAAAACCACGATACGATTGGGCTGCTCGCCTTGGATCACGAAGGACGTTTGGCCGGCGGATGCACCACGAGCGGAGTCGCCTACAAAATGCACGGCCGGGTTGGAGACAGCCCGATCATTGGCGCTGGTTTGTTTGTAGATGGACAATACGGAGGCGCTACGGCTACTGGACTCGGTGAAGCGGTCATGCGGACGGTGGGGTCCTTCTTGGTCGTGGAGTTGATGCGACAGGGCTTGAGCCCGCAATTGGCCTGCGAAGAGGCCGTGCATCGCATCATGAACAGCATGCCCACTGAAGATTTACAAGTCGGCTATTTGGCTTTGGACCGGAACGGAGACATTGGAGGCCATGCCATTCACGGCGGATTCAATTATGCGCATACCGTTGGAGAAGAGGCTGCTTTGATTGATGCCACCCATGGGTAAAGCTTCTGATCCAAAACCGCCATCGAGTACTCCTTTATGGGCATTCATCCGCATCACGCGGCCTTGGAATGTGCTCATTATTGGCGGATCGATGTGGGCCATTCGTTGCGCGTTGGTTGCTCCGAATCACGTACCAGCCCTTTCTGATTTTTCATTTTGGATCACTATGTGCATCATGATGCTACTCGCTGCAGGTGGCAATGTGATCAACGATTACTTCGACGTCCAGGAAGATGCGATTAACAAGCCCAAGAAGGCCTTGGTCGGACGGGTCATTAGCCGCAGGAAAACCCTGTTCTTTCATCACTTCCTGACCGGGATGGCCGTTGTCATGAGTGCCGTCATGTCGTGGGACGAGCGCAGTGTCTGGCCTTTCGTTTGGACTGTGGTGATGGCTACTTTGCTGTGGGGCTATAGTCCGTGGTTCAAGCGACGGTTTTTGAGAGGGAATGTGGTCATAGCACTTCTCGTTGGGCAGTTGCCCTTTTGGGCAGTCATTGGAGAAATCATGGACGCCCATTCCCATCCCTTCTTCTCCAGCAATGATGGCATTACATTGATGATTTATGCTGCGCTCAGTGCCGCTTTGACGTTCTTGAGAGAAGTCACCAAAGACTTGCAGGACCGCGAGGGAGACGCCCTAACAGGTTTTGACACACTTGCCGTGAGGTGGGGAGCCCAGCGCACTTGGAGGCTGCTAGATTGGACCCACGGGCTTTTCTGGATTCCTTTGATCGCAACCTCTTTCTTCGCTTCTTATGCCTTCGAGGTTCGTTGGATTGTTTTATGCTTTCTACTGCCCTTTGCAGGCACTCACATCCAGCTTCTACGAAGACGGCTGATTTCCATCAGTGCATGGCAAAAACTCACCTTGTCCGGTGGGATCGTTTTTCTACTCGACCTCTGCTTGTGATATTTTCTACTGGTTTAAAATGATGACGCGCTTGCGGCCATGCTCATCGACTTCAAAGCGGTAACCTGAGGAAACCCCAAGAATCTGCCGACCAAGGGCGTCAAAGGTCCATTGGGACGGTTTCTTTTGCAATGGTGAAGGCAGGCCACACGCCGAAACCAAAGAGCGCACGTCCATGCAAATCACACCAGGACTTACACCGCAATCAAATTGCCCGGTGAGCTCCCCATTTTCAGTTCTGATTTCCACGTATCCAAACGTGCTATAGTCCGTTACAGCCCCGTATAGATCACCCGATACCGGGTCAATGACCATTCCATAGTATTCC
>JAQCJQ010000005.1 GCA_027593035.1 Bacteroidota bacterium
CCATGCCCCTCCCAAACCCAACTGGTAATGCACTTCTCCCAAATTGGCATTCGTGTTTTTGTCCAATCCAAAATTCAACATGGCGTCATTCGCTTGAACCAATCCTACGTGCACAATGCCATCGACCGGAATCGGTTGATCATAGGCGTAGAAAGCAAATAGATCGTAGCCATCCGTGAAGTATTGAGGCGTATGAAATTGGTAGTTATCCCCCAGTTCTTCGGCCGGAATCCCAGCGCTATCGCTCCAGGCTCGAAGCAAGAAAGTCTCCAAATCGGAATTGGTATAGTACGGCGTGAAGTGAATGGCCAATCCCAGCAAGGTGTCGGGCTCAGCGATCGGAAACCGGACCGCCAACTTCCCTCCGGTGGCCGTCAACGCATATGCTTTTTCAGCCGTGCCGTCATCGTAGGCATAATCGTTGGCAAAGACTTGTTGGAAGACGATGCTATCATTGTCCATGACCCCCACCTTCTCGGTATGGAGCAGACCGATGCTGCTTTGCCAGAGACTGACATCAAATACCGCACAGGAGTCGTTGACCTCTTCATTCAATACAAAATCCTCTCCTTGCGGATTGCTTCCGATGTACATCCCTGTTGTAAAGACGCTCTCAGGCAACACATTGGTGTTTTGAAAGAAGTTGGGGAAATCCAAGACCTCGTCTTCATAGCGCACTGAAAAACCGGTAAACACATTGTCCGCCTGTGTCGTGCTCAAGTTGCGCTGCAGCAGCGTCAAACTATCGCGCATGAAGAATACCGGGTTTTCCTGAAAATGAGTCCATGGCACTCGGGTAAAGTCCCGCAACAAGGTGTTTTCGGGCCGAGTAATCGCGACCTCACTTGCGACCTCAAAGGTTTCCGGGTCCAATTGATCATTCAAGAGCACATAATCAATGTGCCACAAGTCGACATTTCCTGCCAAGGCACCGTAATTGCGAAAGCGGAATTGAAAGCCATTGGACAAGTGCATGGGTTGATCCACGGGGACAAAAAACCGCTCAAACGAGTCGGTGGAAACACTGTCGGTAGACCAAACTTCCGTCCAAAAAACCTCACCGGTCACATCATCGACCGATTTGAACTCCAGGATCAATTGGTCCTCGAAAGGATCTGGTGCATTGCCCAATCCTCCTCCCTGCACATAAAACATCAAATGCACATTGGACTCTGCCGAATATCCATTCAATGCCAAAGGCATGGAAGTCAAGGTATCGCACCAACCGGAGGTGTTGACATCCACAAAACTGTAGGGATATCCCGTGGCATCCAATCCGTCCAATGTCGCCACGCCGATCGTGGGCGCATTCAAGGCGAACGTCTGTGTTCGACGCGCGGACACATCCATCCAGCGATGGTACATTTCAAACCCTGACCCCTCGGCATTGGGCAACGAAGGCGTGGAGAAATCATCAAAGAAAGGCAGGGCCAAACTCCCTCCTCTGGACATGGCCAAACCACTCTCCCAAGCAGGGACCGTTCGAGAATTGACCGGCATGGGCATGAATTGCAAATCCCGTTCCAATTCCACTGATTCTGTGGACACGGTGGAATGCGTTTCCAACCCCGCGTCTGGCCACTGCGCTGTAACGGGATTCCATGTTGTCACAGCCCAAATCATCCCCATCACCAAACAGCTGCGGAAATCAATCGATGAAATGTTAAGCATCTGCATGCGGGATGAAATTCAATTTTGACGGGGCAATCTATTGGAATTGTCTCCGGGAAGACCAAGGTACAAATCTAACTCCGTGCCAGCCGGCACAATGCGGGAATTCGTGGCCTTCAAATGCTGGTGTAACACCGTGGAATTCAACGAGTCTTTTGCGTCCTCACAGGCCATGGAATATTCTACCAGCCCCACACTCAACTGGGAGCGGGTCAATTGAGCCCTCGCTGAGTCCAGGGATTGGCCGATTAAACTGGGAATGGCAACCAATTCGTTCGTCGTAGTCCCTGAAATCAACCGGACTCGACTGCCGCGAGGGATGCGGCTATCCGCAGACAACAAGAACCCTTTCCGATTCTCCACACGGATGACCCGGCCTACCAAGGCAATGTTAGGCTCTTGCCGCTCCTCAACGCGAAACCCTTTGTTTTCTAAGATGATTCGGGCGATGGCCAAATCTTGACCTTCCGTCACTCCGACCCGCTCATTGGGAGGGGTGCTGCGGTATGTACTGACATAAATCTTTCTTCCGGACTTGATGCCAGAACCAGGAGGTGGCATTTGTTCAATGACCTCAAAAGGTCGGCCATCTCGGCTGTAGACGCTGTCCAAATGAATGACTTCCAACCCCAGCGCCATCAGACTTTGCTCAGCATCCTGAAGCAACAGGCCCCGAATTTCTGGCACTTCCATGGAATCTCCATGCCGACTGTAGAAATGAAGGAAAATCCACATTCCCCCGAGCACGACAAGCCAAACCCAACCGATTCGATAGCTTGTTCGCAGAAATGCTCGACTGAATAAAAATTTGAGCCAGTTTTTCATCAGCAATGAGAACGGAATTTCATGGGGGTTCGTATCGGCATGCCTAGGAGATCATCCCATCAATTCCTCTTCCAAGGCATTGTCAAACGTATTGCGCCATTCGGCACAAAAACCAAAGGCTTCGTTGTCAACCTCAATTTTCCCTTTGGTCACATGCCCTAACAGCACCACAGGAACATCAAATTCTTCAATCGCATCCAATAAGGTGTCTTGCTGCATTTCTGTGCAAGTCACCACGATTCGCCCTTGTCCTTCCCCAAACAAGAAGGCGTCCAAACGGATGTCGTCATCCGTGACGACATCGAATCCCAACCCGTTGGGCATCCCCATCTCCAAAAGGGAAACAAACAGCCCACCGTCCGCCACGTCATGCGCAGCTTGGATACAGCCTCTTTGAATTGCAGTGCGCACACACGCTTGTACTTTTCCTTCCGCGTCAATATTGAAGTGCGGAGCGGGTGATTTCTTCACTCCGACAATGGAACTGAGGTATTCGGATGCATTGATGCATGAAGTGGATTCTCCAATCAAGAAAATCAACTCCCCCTTCTCCTTGAAATCGAGGGACATGTGGTGCTTCCGATTCTCCAAGATGCCCACCATGCCAATGGTCGGTGTCGGGAATACAGCCACTGCTGTGCCGTCCTCTTGTACCGATTGGTTGTAGAAACTCACATTTCCACCCGTGACCGGCGTGTTGAAATGAAGACAAGCACGTCCCATGCCCTGAATGGCATGAACAAACTGCCAGTAAACTTCCGGATTGTATGGATTGCCAAAATTCAAGCAATTCGTAATGGCAATTGGGACTGCACCCGTACAGCTGATGTTTCTAGCGGCTTCCGCTACAGCGATCGCCGTGCCAATTTCCGGGTCCATATCCACATAGCGCGCATTGCAATCCACCGTCAACGCCAACGCTTTCTCTGTGCCACGAACGCGGACGACCGCCGCATCCGATGGCCGGTTGGTGGTCCGATTCAGTGTTCCGACCATGCTGTCGTACTGTTCCCACACCCAGCGCTTGGAAGCGATATTCGGATTTTCAATGAGCTGCTCTGCAATGGCCTTGGCCTCTTTGATGGTCGGAACCGGAACGGAATCGGCATTCCAGGCTTGCGCCTCAGCGTACCATGCTGGCTCTGAATACTCCCGGTCATAAACTGGTGCTCCTCCCCCCAACACCAAGGTATCCCCCGGAACCTCTGCGACGAGTTGACCTTCTTTGAAATAGCGCAACTGATTGCCCTCTGTGACCACACCGATCTCAACGGCGTGCAAATCCCATTTTTCAAAGATGCCTTCAACCAGGGCCTCTTGACCCTTGTCCACGACCACCAGCATGCGTTCTTGGGATTCACTCAGCAAGATTTCAAATGGCTCCATGTCCTGCTGGCGCAGAGGAACCTTGTCCAAATAAATGTCCATGCCCACTTTACCTGCAGCAGACATCTCGGAAGTCGAGCAAGTGATTCCAGCCGCGCCCATATCCTGCATGCCCCGCACCGCATCCGTAGCGGCCAACTCAAGCGTTGCTTCGAGCAATAACTTTTCTTGGAAGGGGTCACCAACTTGCACCGCCGGTAGATCTGAAGCGCTTTCTGCCGTGATGTCTTTGGAAGCAAATGACGCTCCTTGAATGCCATCTTTACCGGTTGCGGATCCAACGATGTAGACTGGATTTCCAACTCCCGTGGCCGTAGCGCTCACGATTTTATCGACCTCTAAGATGCCCACAGACATGGCGTTGACCAGAGGGTTGACTTGGTAACAAGGGTCGAAGAACACTTCTCCACCCACAATGGGAACACCAAAACTGTTGCCGTAATCGCCGATTCCTTTGACAACACCTTCCAATAACCATTTGGTTCTGGGGTGGTCTAGACTACCGAAACGCAAACTATTCAGTTGCGCGATTGGGCGCGCGCCCATCGTAAAAATGTCTCGGTTGATGCCGCCAACACCGGTCGCTGCGCCTTGATAAGGCTCCAAGGCAGAAGGGTGGTTGTGCGATTCGATTTTGAATGCGCAACCCAGTCCACCTCCGATGTCCACGATGCCCGCATTTTCCTCTCCCGCCTTTACCAGCATGTGTTCCCCATCCTTCGGAAGGGTCTTCAGCCACTTGATGGAGTTCTTGTAAGAACAATGCTCACTCCACATCACGGAATAAATACACATTTCAGTGAAATTCGGAGTCCGGCCCATGATGGACTTGATTTGATCAAATTCTTCCGGAGTAAGGCCCATTTCTTGAGCCTGATCAAGGGTAGCAATGGCTGTGGAGGCTTGCATTTTCGCGTGTTTTAGCGCTCAAAAATACGCCCGCTCTTCACGGATTCCGTATTGAATTGAAGGCATTTGTTCACCATTTACAAAGAGGATGTGCATGAACTCCATTTGCTGGACCATCTTCCATCCAATTGGACTGTGACTCGTGTTGTATTTTCGGCAACATGAGAGCAGTGATTCAACGGGTACAGTCTGGCAAAGTCACCATAGAAGGCAAGGATGTTGGAGCGATTCAACAAGGCTTGGTCATCTTACTGGGAATCGAAGACGCCGATGGGCTAGCGGATGTTGAATGGCTCGCCGCTAAAGTCGTGGCGCTCCGGATCTTCTCCGATGCCGACGGAAAAATGAATTATTCCGTAACAGAGATCGATGGCGAGGTGCTTGTTGTGAGCCAATTCACACTCCATGCTTCGACGAAAAAAGGCACCCGCCCAAGCTTCATCCGAGCGGCAAGACCGGATCACGCCATCCCGCTTTACGAAGCGTTTCTTGAAAAATTGGAATTCTTGGTCAGCAAACCTGTGCAGCGCGGCCAATTCGGCGCCGACATGCAAGTCGCCCTGATCAACGACGGCCCTGTCACAATTTGGATCGACACACAAAATAAATCATGAGCACCCCTTCCCCCACTTTACGCGAAGCGCAAGGTCAAGTTGACGAATGGATTCAAACCATCGGAGTTCGCTATTTCAGTGAATTGACCAACTTGGCCATCCTCACTGAAGAGGTCGGCGAATTGGCTCGCATCATGGCCCGACGCTTTGGCGACCAGAGCGAAAAACCCTCCGATCGTGGCGCAGACCTCGGTGATGAGATGGCCGATGTGCTTTGGGTTTTGATGGCGCTGGCCAATCAAACAGGCGTAGACCTGTCCGACGCATTGGCCCGCAACATTGAAAAGAAAACCGCGCGGGATGCGCAGCGCCACCTCAACAACCCCAAACTTCAACCCTGATCGATGCCCCGCTTCACCCCCTTCCTCTTCGTCCTTTCGATGGCCTTGCTCACGTTCCAACAAGCACACGGCCAACGTTCCAAAATCGCATTGACCCCAACCCCATCATCCGAGCGGTTGACCGTCGCCGAAGCCCGAACTGCCGCGGCCAGCAACAGCTGGACTGCCGGACTTGCTTTGCGCTGTGTTGGCCCCACCATCATGAGTGGACGGGTCTCCGACATCGCCGTTGCTCCTGGAGATGGAAGTGAGTTTTATGTGGCCTACGCCTCAGGAGGCTTGTGGCACACCGCCAACAATGGCACCAGCTTCGATCCCCTTTTTGATGACGCCCTTACCATCACTCTTGGAGCGGTGGCATTGCATCAAGAAACCCGACGCTTGTGGGTCGGAACCGGAGAAGTGAACTCCTCACGAAGTTCTTATGCGGGTTCCGGTATGTACGTGAGCGATGACCAAGGGGAATCTTGGGAACACCGTGGACTAGAGGACACACACCACATCGGCCGCATTGTCCTAGATCCCAACAATGAGGATGTGGCCTGGGTCGCCGCATTGGGACCGCTTTATTCCAAGAATACCAGTGGCGGTGTCTACCGAACAGTGAATGGCGGTTTGGATTGGTCCTGTGTCTTGGCCATCGACGGCCTGGATGATCGCGCAGGCGCCGTTGACCTCATCTTAGACCCTGCGGATTCCAACCACTTGTTCGCCTCCACATGGGATCGCACACGGCGCGCTTGGAATTTCATTGGAAACGGCCCCGGCTCTGGGATTTGGGAGAGCACCGATGGAGGAGACCACTGGGTGGAATTGAGCGCGTTGGCAGGATTTCCAAATTCTGAAATGACCGGCCGCATCGGCCTCGCTTGGCATCCCGACGCACAGCAACTCTATGCGTTTGTCGACAACCAAGCCATTCAGTCCGATTCAACCACCACCGATGAAAAAGAGGACCTCCAATACGAGGCGGCTCAATTTAAGACGATGACTGCGGCGGCGTTTGCCGCTTTGGACACCGTCAAGTTGGAACGCTTTCTAGAGGAGAACGACTTTCCAGAATCGGATGATGCCGTGTCCATCTTCGCCCGCGTTGCAGACAACACCTTGCAACCCCGCGCCCTTCATGACTACCTCACTGACGGCAACAAAGCCCTTTTCGAGACAGAAATCATTGGTTCGGAAGTGTATCGCCTTGACTTTCTCGATGGGCAAGCGACCGTTTGGAACAGAACCCACACCAAACCGTTGGAAGATGTTGGTTACACTTACGGGTATTATTTCGGTCTGATTGAAGTTGACCCTAGCAATTCAGATCGGGTTTGGATTGCAGGCGTTCCCTTGATTGAATCGACGGATGGCGGAGCGACCTGGAAGTCCTTGGGAGCTCCAAACGCCCATGTCGATCACCACCATTTGTGGGCGAATCCAAATCGCGAGGGACACCTGATCAATGGCAACGATGGCGGCATCAACATCTCTTGGGATGGCGGAGCGCATTGGATCAAATGCAACAGCCCCGCCGTTGGCCAATTTTACGCCATTGAAGTGGACCAAGACGAGCCTTACAACATCTACGGTGGCCTCCAGGACAATGGGACATGGGTCGGGCCTTCCGACTATCGATTCTCAATGGGCTGGCACCAAAACGGCCGCTATCCATGGCAATCCCTCAGCGGAGGAGACGGCATGCAAATCGAAGTCGACCCCCGCAATTCCGACGTGGTCTTCACCGGCTCACAGTTTGGATGGTACAACCGCATCGACCGGCAGCAGGACGATTACACCAGCTTGCATCCCCAACATGAGTTGGGCGAAACCCCATTGCGCTGGAATTGGCAAACTCCCATTTGGCTGAGCCGACACCAGCCTGACATCTTGTACATGGCCTCCAATCGACTGCACCGCTCCTTTGACCAAGGCGAGCATTGGGAAACGCTCAGCGATGACCTGACGCGAGGTGGCCGCGAAGGAGACGTTCCTTTTGGCACCATCACCTCCTTGCATGAAAGCCCGCTGCGCTTTGGACAAATGGCCGTGGGAACCGACGACGGACTCATTCAAATATCCCGCGACGGAGGACATGCCTGGAACACCCTGAGCTCCCCGGTTCCTCAAAACACGAAACTGGACCAATTGCTGTGGATCAGTGAGGTCTTATGGAGTCACCACCACGAGCAACGCCTGTACGTGGCGCTCAACGGTTACCGTCTGGACCATTTCGATTCGTGGATTTTCATGACGGAAAACGATGGTCGGACATGGACTCGACTCGGAGGCAACGACCTGCCCTGCGAACCGGTCAACGCCTTGGCTGAAAGTGCTTCACGCGAAGGCGTTTTGTTTGCTGGCACCGATGGAGGTGCATACACCTCTTTTGATGATGGCAAAACCTGGGGGACTTTACACCCTGAACTGCCCGCCGTTCCCGTGCACGATTTGGTCATCCAAGAACGCGACAACGACTTGGTCATTGGCACACACGGGCGGAGCATTTGGGTGCTCGAATTGGACGTGTTGTGGGACCACTGGGAGGATGCCCAAGCGTGGGAATCCGCTAAACCCACGGAGTTGACCTTATCTGACTTCGAAGATGTTGAATACAATGAAAATTGGGGCAAAAAAGGCTGGGCTTGGTCTGAGGCTCGAGCAGTCCAAACTGATGTCGACCTGTTCAGTCCGCAGCCGATTGAAGTGCATTGGGTCATTACCAGCGACAGCACCCAAACGACCTGGACGGCCGACACCCTTCAACTGCATCGGGGCTGGCAATCACAATCCATCTCCTTGAAAACGCCCGATTCGTCAGAGCCCTCATTCATGCAACCCGGGACTTACCGCATCGCGCTGCACGATGAGACAGGAAAAGAGCTCGTGTCATCCCCATTGCGAATCGCAACGAAAGAAGAAGAGGATGCTGACTGAGTGAAGGTATCCCGTCAAGTCGCTGCGAAGCGAGTAGAATCGGGGACAATACAAACAGGAATCGGCCGCATTTTGTGCTGGTTGGCTCGGTGCATGCGCTGATAAATGGCCATCACCTGCACTTCCCGCGGGCTCCATTGTCCAGAATCACCTTCAACGTGTCCCATGGCCCATTCCAATTCAGGATACGAAGCTCCAATTTGCATTTCATCCGTGCGGTCATCGCCCCACAACCCATCGGTCGGCGCCGCCTGCTGTATGGCCATCGGAACCCCCAAATAGGCCCCTAAAGCAAACACTTCGGTTTTCATCAAATCTGCAATGGGGCTCAAGTCCACTCCTCCATCCCCGTATTTTGTGTAAAACCCGACGCCAAAATCCTCCACTTTATTTCCTGTCCCCACGACGAGTGCCCGGTGCTGGGCAGCCAAAGCATACAATGCCGTCATCCGCAACCGAGCGCGCGCGTTGGCCAAAGCAAGCCCCGCGGATGCATCTTCCTGCTGTTGCGGCAGAGCCAATCGGAACGCCTCATAAGCCGCGGTTAGATCAACAGACTCCATTCGAACGTGAGAGAAGTCAGCTACTAGCCCGTCCATGTGCAAACGAGCACGACTGACTTGATCCGGGTGCTGGTGGATTGGCAATTCAACCACGCGAGTCGGCAATCCTGTCCGTGCACACAGCGCAGAGGTTACGGCAGAATCAATTCCGCCACTGACCCCGATCACCCATCCGTTTTGCCCCGATTGCGCCGCGTATAGTTTGAGCCATTCAATGATGTGCTCGGCTACGCGGTCTGCTTGAAATTGTGTCGATATCATGGTGCTAGAACATCAAGCCAACAAGCAATTCCAATTGCCCGGATTTTCCAGACATTTCCAAGGGTTGAGGTGCCGCATTCATGGTGACCTCATCGACTTGGTATAGAACACCGTCTTCAAAGGTGCCTCGGACCACACCAAAATCTTCATACTGAGTTCGAATGCCCACATTGTAACGGATGCCCAATGCCAATGCTGTCGTGCCCGTAAACCGCCGTTCCAATCCAAGCCCTACAATCAAAGCAGGACGGAACAAACGCGTTTGATCTGCTAAATCTACATCCACAGGCGGCCCTGGCAATTCAGAAGCCGTCAACACGGACTCCCAACCTTGGGTCGAGTCTTTCAGCGCCACTGCCGTCCGCATCGCCGTGCCTTCTGCCCGTACATTCAACCCCAATCCCACGCCAAATTGCCCCCAATACGTTGTATAACCGATTTCCTTGGTCCGCATCTTGAAGGTCAAAGGCAACTCGACATATTGGAGTCTCTGAGTCAATTCAACCCGATTGATTGTAGCATTGTCCTGGGAGAAATAGGAGATCACGCCACCCGTATGGAAGACGCTGATCCCCGTGCCAATGGCATACGTTTGCGTGAATTTGGCGTCGAAAATAAATCCGTAACCAAAGTGTGCGGAGGACTTGAAGGATTCGTGAGACAATTGCCGTGGGACCGAAAATCCCACATTGGGCGACAGGGTCAAGCCCAAATGAAAGCCCTGACCCCACGAAGCCGTGGCCGCGAGTACCATGATTCCAAAACAAACTCCTTTATAAGTCGTTGAGAGAAAAGTCAAAAAGCGATGGGACTGTTTCATCTTTGCGTTTGTCCAAAACTAACGCGGAAGATCCTGCGATATTCGAATTCAACATGCCAATTCTCACCAACGCTTGTTCAAGAAAGTGGCTCCAAGCCCTGTTTGCCTTCGGCATCGTTGCAAGCTTGCCAGCGTGTTCGAGCAATCCCTGGGAAGTCGACCCGGCCGATGTCACCTTGAACACCCCTTGGGAGCCCTTGGATTTCTTGACGCTACTACCCAATCTCCCTCAAGACAGCACAGATGCGCTCGCCTTTTACCAGGAGCGCGCCCGCGATTTTGGCCCCTATTATGTCGAGGACATCTTGCGCATTGGTCCTGCTGACAGCCTCCGAACAATTCAAGAATTGCGCGGGTTTGTCAGCCACCCTGAAGTTCATCCCATTGCCGAAGCCATCGATTCTACAAGTGGAACCGCTGCACAGAAAGCCGTTCAATCCCAAACACTGGAAGCCGCCTTTAAGCGCTTCCACACGCATTTCCCTGAGGTCCCCACTCCCCAGCTAGTATGGATGAACAGCGGATTCAACCATGCCGTATATCCCACTCCGGAATATCTCGCGATTGGCCTCGAGTGGTTTTTAGGCGCGAACCATTCGGTCGTTCAATCCTTGCCGCCCCATATGTTTCCAGCTTACCAACGAGAACGAATGGAACCGGACCGCGTTGCGGCAACCGCCATGCGCGGCTGGCTGCTAGTTCACTTTAGCGATCCGTGGTACGCGCCCAAAACATGCGCTGATGAATTGCTTTTTTGGGGGAAAACACTCTTTATTTTGGAGCAAATCATGCCCAACACCCCGGCACATCTGTTGATGGATTGGAGCGATACAGATTGGAGCTGGGCGCTTGAAAACGAACGTCAGGTATGGGTTGAACTGCAGCCACAGGGGGAATTGTTTGCGACCAATCGACTTGAGTTTGGACGCTGGTTCAACGAGGGTCCCTTTACCCGGACAGCCTCCATCCCGCAAGAAAGTCCCGACCGCTTGGGAGCTTGGATTGGTTGGAATGCCGTACGTGATTACATGGATCAGCACCCCGAGACTTCACTCAACGAACTGATGCACATCACCGATCCACTTCCCGTGCTCAAAGCCTACCGACCGGACCGTTGATGTCCGAACTTTGCACCTATACTATTTACCATGGTTGAATCCAACATCCGCATTACCGTCTCGACAGACGAAAACAAAGTGCCTACCAAAATCATGTGGACTGCTGAAGATGGCAACGTCAACAACCGAGAAGCCAAGGCCATGGCGCTTTCCATGTGGGACGACATCGATGGAACTGCTATGCGCATGGATCTGTGGACCAAGGAAATGAGCGTTGAGGAAATGCAGCACTTTGTTTGTCAAACCATGATGACGCTTGCGGACACCTTTGAGCGGGCGACAAGCGACACAGAACACGCTGGTGCCATTCGCGGATTTACCGAAGAATTGGCAAAGCGCCTTGGCGTATTGAAGAACGACTGAACACCGGAAGGCGCTTTATAGGTTTTCGAACAAGGCGTTGGTTTGCTCAATGAATCGCAGCAGCTCATCCCTTCCATCACCCTTCTCAGCGCTGGTAATGTAAACCGGCGGCATGCGCTGCCATTGCTTCAACATTTCCTTTTCATAATGCGGCAAGAAGGCTGCGCGCTCGGTTTGATTCAACTTATCCACTTTGGTGAAAACCATCACAAAGGGCAGGTTGTTTTCTGCCATCCACGCCATGAACTCCATGTCCACTTTTTGCGGAGGATGACGACTATCCAAGAGCATCATCACACACATCAAGTTCGCTCGGCTCGTCAAAAACTGCTCACTTGTTCGTTGCCATTTGGTCCGGCTCGTCTTGCTCACCTTGGCATAGCCAAAACCAGGCAAATCAACCAGGTACCAGCACGTCTCTTTGTCCAAGTCGATCGCAAAGTGATTGATCAATTGGGTCTTGCCAGGAGTTCCAGAAATTTTTGCTAGGCTATTGCGGTGCGCCAGCATGTTGATCAAAGACGACTTCCCTACGTTGGATCGCCCAATGAAAGCATATTCCGGAAAATCTGGCGCCGGGCACTCTTTCGGGTGCGCACTCGACTTCATGAATTCAGCAGTGTGTACGTCCATCATCAAACGTCTTTAGCAATTCCACGACTCACAAACCAAGCGTCCAATATCGCATTGAACTGCTTCGGGTGCTCCATCATCGGCGCGTGGCCGCATTCATCAATCCAAAACAATTCGCTGTCCGGGAATCCCGACTGGAACTCCTCCGCCACTGCCGGTGGGGTAATGATGTCATTGCGGCCCCAAATCAAACACACGGGAAGGGTCATGGCCGGCAAATCCTTGGACATGTTGTGTCGGATCGCGCTTTTGGCAATGGCCAGAATCCGCAAGATTTTCTCTCGGCTATTGACGGCGTCAAAACACTCATCAACCAACTCATCGGTCGCATGCTTGGGGTCAAAAAAAGTCACCGCGACTTTGTCCCGGATGAACGTTTTGTCCTCACGACGCGGAAAACTGTTCCCGAAGGCATTCTCGTACAAGCCGCTGCTAGCCGTGAGCGTTAAGCTTGCGACGCGCTCCAAGTTGTCTCGTGTGAAGATCAAACCCACATGACCTCCTAAGCTATTACCGAGAAGGTGCACCTTACCGAGCTCGAGCTCATCGACAAACCCCTCAATGTGCTTGGCGATGTTTTTGGCACTCGTACTGAGCATCGGCAATTCATAAATCGGAAGCATCGGGATGATGACTCGAAAACGGCTCGAGAAATGATCAAACACGTCGGCGAAATTGCTCAACGCCCCAAAGAGACCATGCAACACAATGAGTGGCTCGCCACTCCCTGATTCCACGTATTTATACTCCCCGCGTTCAATGATGGTCGGTGTTTCCATGAATGATGTTTTGCGTCTAATTGACCTTGAAAAAAACACTTGTGCAAAGGAACACCATGATTTCTCTGGAATTCGAAGAAAAAATTGATGCTGTTCCACGTTCAAGTGTTCACAATTTCTGTGGATAACGTGTGAATAGCGAAAAAACCTGTCTGACAAGGCCAATCCGCAAGAGCCTGTCAATGCTCAAAAACACCTCTTTTTGAGCAAAAGACTTTTCCACAAAGTGGGAGAATGTGGTGATTAATGGGAGAATGTGGGAAATTCTAGATATTTTTGAAAAGCGAATCAGCCATGCTCAATCTACTCGGAGAATACAAGTGTAAAATCGACGTCAAAGGACGCCTGATGTTTCCTGCACCACTCCGCCGGCAGCTCGAATTGATTCTGCACCACGGATTGGTGGTAAACCGAGATATTTTTGAGGATTGCTTGGTCATTTACCCGCAACCGGAGTGGGACAAGGTCAACAAGGAGATGTCCCGATTGAGTCGATACAATCGGAAGCACCAACTCTTCCAACGGAAGTTCATGAAAGGGGCCACTCATGTGGAACTCGACGGCTCTGGTCGCGTCAACCTCCCTTCACTCCTGCTCGAGCACGCCGGGATCAATGCCAAAGAGGACAACGAGGTCATTGTGTCCGGGCTTGGTGAAAAAATCGAAATCTGGAGCAAGGCACGGTACAGCCAATCTGTTCTTGACGACGCTGAAGATTTTGATTTCGGTGATTTGGCCGAAGAAGTCCGTCGAGACCTCGAACCCGGTAGCGAAAACTGAGCATGAGCAGCTCCGCCTACCACATCCCAGTTCTGCCCGAGGCCAGCCTCACAGGACTCGGAATCGGCACCCGACAACACGGTCTCTTTGTGGATGCCACATTTGGCGGAGGCGGTCACACGCGACTGATGCTCGATCGCCTGGACGACCGATCCAGCATCTATGGTTTTGACCAAGATCCCGACGCTCTCGCCAATGTCCCCGAAGACGCCCGCTTCCAATTGATTCCGGAAAATTTCCGTTTTATGCGCAACTTCCTTCGACTCGCTGGAGTGCGCAAGGTGGATGGGATTCTAGCCGATTTGGGCGTGTCCTCTCATCAATTCGACCAAGCAGAACGTGGCTTTTCCATTCGAGGAGAAGCGCCTTTGGACATGCGCATGAATCCCAAAGAAGGGAAGAGCGCTGCCGACCTGATTGCGGACTGCTCGCCGGTGGAGTTGACTCGGATCTTCCGACAATACGGTGAAATCAAGCGGCCGGACAAAGCCGCATACGCCGTAGAAAGTGCCCGGCAGGCTCAACGCATTCACACCACGCGCCAACTCATGGATGCCCTCGTCGGCCAAGCCCCAAGAGGGCGCGAAAATAAGTTTTTCGCTCAGGTCTTTCAAGCGCTGCGCATCGAGGTCAATGACGAGATGGGCGCATTGCGTACACTGCTAGAATCTTCCTTGGACTTGTTGCCAGAAGGCGGCCGCCTCGTGGTCATTTCTTACCACAGCCTCGAAGACCGATTGGTGAAGCATTTCATGCGATCGGGCAATTTTGAAGACGCCCTGCAACGCGACTTCAAAGGACAACTGCTCGCTCCATTTGACGTTTTATCACGCAAGGCCATCGTCGCGGAAGACGAAGAAATTGAAGCCAATCCGCGCGCTCGGAGCGCCCGTCTTCGCGTAGCTCAACGCACCGGATATTCTCCGGACCCCTCCAATACGCACGCGGCATGAAATCAATTTTCAACCGCCTGCTCCAACGCAAGGAGCCCAAAGCCATTTTGGCCCCAAAGGGGAATCGTGTGCTTTCCGAAAAAGAAGTGGCCGTCCAGCAAGAAAAACTGCAAACGCAGAGAACGCAGGAGTCCGCCAGACAGCGGGCCATCCTCTCCGCTCAGTCCAAAGGCCCGCGCAATCTTCCCAAAAACCAAATACCCGCTGAAGATCGCGTGGCAAAGCCATCGCTTTGGAAGCGCATCGCATCCAAACGACCCAAGCCCGATCCTCAAGCCCGCGCAGCGAAGCAAAAGAAAAACGCCATTGGACCGGTAATCCGAGATCTCCTCAGCGGTGAATTCTTGACGAAAGAAGGGGTAACACGCCACATTCCCTACCTGCTCTTCATGAGCGGATTGTTCGTGGCATACATCGCAATGGGTTATCAGTTCGAACGCATCGAACGCGAAAAGAGGAAAACAAAGGAGCAAATCGAAGAATTGAGCGCTGAATTCAAAACGCTTCAAGCGGACTTCGAAAGCCGCCTGCAACAAAGCAGCGTTGAGAAGAATATAGCCGCACTTGGCCTTATCCAGCCCGTCGAAGCGCCCTTCTTGCTCGAACAAATTCAGCCGGAGAAGCCATGAAAAACCAGCACGAAATAGCATTCCGTGGCTGGCTGATTTTTTCGGCCTTTGTACTCCTTGGGTTCGGGGTCTTCGGACGCATTCTCTGGATCCAAAGTGCCGAGCACGAGCAATGGAAAGCCATTGGTGAACGCTTTGAAAGCAGTGTAAGATCCATCGAGCCATCCCGCGGCCAGATCTACGCATCCAATGGAAGCGTACTGGCGACATCCGTTCCTGTTTACGAAGTGCGATGGGACACCAAAAGCGAAGCCATTCAATGGGATCAATTCGACCGTGATCTCGATAGTCTCTGCCTGGGGCTCAGCCAAATTCTTCGTGATCGCACCGCGAGCGAATACCGAGAAGCATTGCGTTCAGGACGCAATGCCGGACGCCGCAATGTTTTGATTGCCCGTCGCGCTAGTTATTTGCAGCAGAAGGAGCTCGCCAAGCTTCCATTTGTTCGGCGTGGCCGATTTAAAAGCGGCTTTACATTCACACGCAATGAGGTGCGGCGCAGGCCATTTGGAGACTTGGCCGGACGGACGGTCGGAATCGATCGAGAGGAGAACCGCGTCGGGCTGGAAGGCAGTTGGAATGAATCCCTAGCAGGCATCACAGGTAAACAATTGCAGCGCCGCATTTCAGGAGGCGACTGGATGCCTGTTTCCGATGAGTACATCATTGAACCTCAAGCCGGATTGGATGTGATTTCAACCATTGACATGCATTTGCAAGATGTCGCATCGCGGGCACTTGAGCGGCAGCTTTTGGATCACAACGCCGCGTGGGGATCGGTCATTCTCATGGAAGTGGCGACAGGGAAAATTCGAGCCATGTCCAATCTGACTCGAGATGGCAATGGCGATAGCGAGCAACCTCCATCCTATTACGAGTCCTACAACCACGCCATTGGCACTGCGGTTGAGCCGGGCTCCACCTTCAAACTCGCATCCCTCATGGCCGCCATGGAGGCAGGCGGCATTCAACCCCAAGATGCCATCGACACCGGAAATGGCGTGGTCACCTTCCATGGTCGAAAAATGTCAGATTCCAATGCAGACGAGGGTGGAAATGGCCTCATCAACTTGGAAGAAGTCTTTGCGCTGAGCTCCAATGTCGGCACGGCATTGACGATTAAAAAAGCGTTTGATGAACGCCCCCAAGTCTTCCTAGATGCACTGGACCGGATGGGAGTGAGCCAGCCCACGGGGGTTTTGTTAGACGGCGAATCTGAGCCTCAGGTATACAAAACAGCAGGAGAAGATCGATGGTCCAAAATCTCCTTGACGCAAATGGCCATCGGTTATGAATTGACTCAGACCCCGTTGCAAACATTGGCCCTGTATAACGCTGTTGCCAATAACGGCGTCATGGTGCGTCCCTTGCTCGTCGAGAGCACCGAACACAATGGTCAAACGGTGGCGCAATTTGACACCGAGGTCATTCGCAAAAACATCTGCTCTTCCTCCACATTGGAAACCTGCCAGCGCATGCTGCGAAGCGTAGCCGACCCGGAAGGCAAGGGGACAGCACAATACATTTTTACCAAAAGCCCTTACCGCGTGGCCGGCAAAACAGGTACCGCTCGCATCGCTGGACCCAACGGATACGATGGTCGGTATCGCGCATCGTTTGCTGGGTATTTCCCTGCTGAAAATCCTCGCTATTCCTGCATCGTCGTCATCGCCGACACGCGAAGTGGAGCGTACTATGGATCCACGATCGCGTGCCCTGTTTTCAGAGATGTTGCCAACAAGGTTTACGCGACCGATCCGACGTTCCACCACACGACGACTGGGCCTTTGGCTAAAACACCTCATTTACCGGGATCCAAGGACGGCGCCAAGCACGATCTCGTCGCCTTGTACGATGCCTTTGGGCTACCCTTTTCCACTGAAGGTGAATCCGATTGGGTGAGTGTAGAAACCTCTTCGGATCACGCTGCGCTGACGGAACGCTTGATTGAGACACACGGCGTGCCCGATGTCCGCGGCATGGGATTGCGCGATGCCCTTTACCTCTTAGAAAATGCAGGCCTAACCGTTAGAGCCGAAGGCGCTGGCACCGTTCGCCGACAATCCATCCGTCCGGGAACTGATCTCCGCGCTCGCCAAACCATCACCCTCGAACTCTCCTGACTCCTCATGAAGCTATTGAAAGACATCCTCTACGGAACACGCATTCAAGAAACCACGGGAAGCACCCACGTGGCCATAGAAGACGTGGCTTTTGATAGCCGAAAAGTCAAGGCTTTCAGCCTTTTCATTGCGGTCCCTGGTACCCAAGTTGATGGGCATGACTACATAGAGGAAGCCCTCGCAAAAGGGGCCATCGCGATTGTGGCTGAAAGGATCCCCGAAGCAAAAAAAGAGGGAATCACCTATATCCGCGTGCACGACACCGGAGCGTCACTCGGCCCCATTGCTGCCGCATATTTCGACCACCCCAGTGCGGGCATGAAGGTCATTGCAGTGACCGGGACCAACGGGAAAACCACGACGGTCAGCCTATTGTATCAGCTTTTCCGTTCAATGGGACGAAAAACGGGCATGCTCAGCACCGTGGAAAACCGCATCCTCGACCAGACCATTCCGGCCACCCACACCACGCCCGACGCCTTGCAAATGCAACGGTTATTCCGGGACATGGCCGACGCCGGTTGCCGATACGTCTTCATGGAAGCCAGCTCGCACAGCATTCACCAGCATCGCTTGGCCGGTACTCATTTGACTGGAGCCGTTTTCACAAACATTACCCACGAACACCTGGATTACCACGGCGATTTCAATGGATACATCCAAGCGAAAAAAGGCTTGTTCGACACCTTGAATAGCGACGCTTTCGCCCTGTACAATCAAGATGATCCGCATGGCATGGACATGATCCATGACACCAAAGCACGCATCGTTGACTACGCCCTCACCTCGATGGCGGATTACCGAGGTCGCATTGTAGAAAACCAGCTCAATGGGCTGCACTTGCACGTCTCGGGGCATGATGTCTACTCGCGGTTGATCGGCGGCTTCAATGCCTACAACTTAATCGCAGTCTACGCCGTCACCCAGGAGCTCGGCATGGAGACCGTGGAGGTTTTGACCCATCTCTCTATGCTCAAACCACCAGCCGGCCGATTTGAACAAGTCGCTGCGTCTGAAGGCGTCACGGCCGTGGTGGATTACGCCCACACTCCAGACGCCTTGGACAATGTGCTCAAAACCATTGACACGTTCCGTACAAAAGACACTCAAGTGATCACCGTCGTTGGTTGCGGAGGCAATCGAGATCGAACGAAGCGGCCCGTGATGGCCCGAGTAGCCGCTAAATGGAGCGATCGTGTCTTTTTGACTTCCGACAATCCCCGCAACGAACATCCGGACGAAATCATCGAGGAGATGCGTCGCGGTTTGGACCCCATTGACGCGCGCAAGTGCATTGCGATTGCCGATCGCCGAGAAGCCATTCGCATGGCCGCCCAATTGGCCCAGAGCGGTGACATCGTATTGGTCGCCGGAAAAGGCCATGAAACCTACCAAGAGATCAAAGGAGTGCGGCATGAATTCGATGACCGCGTGGAACTCATCAAAGCTTTCAATCCCGCATAATGCTGTACCATCTGTTCACAACACTCGATCAGCTTTGGGACCTTCCCGGTGCCGGTTTGTTCCAATTCATCTCCTTTCGAGCAGCGATGAGTTTGATGACTTCATTGGTCATCGGCATCCTGTTTGGCAAGCGAATTATTCAGTGGCTTCAACTGCAGCAGGTCGGCGAAATCGTCAGGGATCTGGGTTTAGAAGGGCAAATGAACAAGCAAGGCACACCGACCATGGGCGGTTTGATCATTCTTGCCTCCATCATCATCCCCACGGTGTTGTTCGCGGATTTGTGCAACATCTATACGCAGATGATGCTGTTGGTAACCGTGTGGCTGGGTGCCATTGGATTCCTCGATGATTACATCAAGGTGTTCAAGAAAAACAAAGACGGACTCGCAGGGCGCTTCAAAATCATCGGCCAGGTCGGCGTTGGTCTGATTGTTGGCGCCATCATGTGGTGGCATCCCGATGTCGTAGTCAAGGATCAAGCGGATCGACAGTTCGTGGGTGAAACGATTCAGATGACGGCAACGGATGGACAGACATTTGAAGTGTTCGACCCTCAAGGTGGGCGCCCCATCTGGGAAGCCAAGAAATCGTCACAAACCACGGTCCCCTTCCTCAAAGACAACAACTTCGATTATGCCTGGCTCGTCGAGTGGATGGGTCCGCATGCCGCAGGTTGGGGTTGGATCCTCTTCATCCCCATGGTGATCCTGATTGTCACGGCGGTTTCCAACGGAGCCAATTTAACCGATGGAATCGATGGGCTTGCGACAGGAACCAGCGCCATCATTGGCCTAGGACTCGCAGTGCTCGCCTATGTCAGCTCCAATGTGGTCATTGCCGATTACCTGAACATTGTCTACATCCCATTGTCCGAAGAACTCGTGGTCTTCATCGCCGCCTTTGTGGGTGGATGCATCGCCTTTCTCTGGTACAACGCCTATCCTGCCCAAGTTTTCATGGGCGACACCGGCAGCTTGGCACTGGGAGGGATCATCGCCGCGTTCGCTATCGCCATTCGCAAGGAGCTATTGCTCCCGATCCTCTGTGGCATTTTCCTCATCGAAAATCTCTCGGTTGTGATGCAAGTCGCCTGGTTTCGACACACCCGGAAGAAGCACGGCGAAGGCCGCCGGATTTTCCTCATGGCCCCACTCCACCACCACTACCAGAAGTTGAACATTCCGGAATCCAAGATCACCGCGCGCTTCTGGATTGTGGGCATTCTGTTGGCCGTCATCACCATCGTTACCCTCAAAGTCCGCTAAATCGTCATGGCAACCACTCGACTACCCATTCTCGGAGCAGGTGAAAGCGGCGTTGGCGCTGCTCGCTTGGCGCTGCTGCACGGCTTCGTTCCGTGTGTCAGCGATGCGGGAAAAGGCGTGGATGCGAAGCGCGAAGAATTGGAGGCTTTGGGCATTGCATGCGAATTCAACGGGCACACCAACGAAGCCATTCTCCAAGATGGCAAGGCCCTGGGATGGCTCGTGAAAAGTCCGGGGATTCCTGAAAATGCTCCCCTGATCGAAGCGGCCCGTTCAGCGGGCATTGCGATCATTAGCGAAGTTGAATTCGCTAGCCGTTATGCCCAGAAAAAGGACGAATACGTGGTGGCCATCACCGGGGCCAATGGCAAAACAACGACCACTTCCTTGGTGGCCGCTATGCTCAAAGACGCCGGAAAGGAAGTCGCTTGCGTTGGCAACATCGGGAAAAGCTGGGCGCGCGATTTGGCTGAACGTGAAAATCCCGCAGCCTATCAAGTGGTGGAAGTCAGCAGTTTCCAGCTGGATGGCATCACCTCGTTCCGCCCCCACATCGCCATTCTATTGAACATCACCCCTGATCACCTGGATCGCTATGGGGATGACATTGCACAATACGCTGATGCCAAATGGCGCATCACATCTTGCCAGACCCCAGACGACATCCTCGTGCTCAATGCCGAAGACGACCTGTCCATCGAACGCTGGAAGTCGTCAGAAAAACACCACGGCACCCAGGCACGCGTGGTAGCCGTCTCCACACGTAAAACGCTCAACGCCTTGCGCAAAAACCTCCAAAAACAAGGATTGCATCCTTGGGGAGTTGCCGGAGTAGACCAGAGCAAACAACCACAACGATTCACGATTCACATACCTCATCAAAAACCTTTTACCATGACCATCCAAGAATTGGCATTGCAGGGCAAACACAACCTGTACAACAGCATGGCCGCCAGCGTAGCGGCCCGTGTTCTCGATTTACGCAGCGAAGGCATTCGCGAGAGCCTCACGCAATTTGACGCCATCGAACACCGCATGGAGTTCGTGAAGGAAGTCAACCAGATCAAATTCATCAATGATTCCAAAGCCACCAACGTGAACAGCGCTTGGTTTGCTTTAGAGAGCATGCGCGGTCCCGTGATTTGGATCGCCGGTGGAGTGGACAAAGGCAACGATTACAGTTCGCTGATGCACTTGGTCACCAACAAAGTGGACCACTTGATTTGCTTGGGCAAGAAAAACGAAAAACTCATCGCCACATTCGGTGACCGTGTGAAGAGCACCCATGAAGTCGAAGATGCGAACGCCGCTGTTCAACTCGCTTATGACCTCGGCATGCCCGGGCACAGTGTTTTGCTTTCACCCGCTTGCGCGAGTTTTGATTTATTCAGCTCCTACGAGGAACGTGGTCACGCGTTTAAAACCGCTGTTCGGGGTCTTTAAAAATGAGTCTGTTTTCGCAAGAACAAGCCGCCGAAAGCGGCCACTCTACACTGCACAATCGCATCGGCGCTTGGCTCGAAGGAGACAAGGTCATTTGGATGGTCACCTTGATCCTCAGCTTGTGCTCGCTGCTCGCAGTGTATAGTGCGATTTCGTCATTGGCGTATAAAACCGATGGCGGTTCCTTGCGTTTCTTATTCAAGCAGGCCGCGATGATCAGCATGGGCTGGGGTGTGATGCTGCTCGTTCACAAAGTCAATTTTCGGTATTTCTCAAGAATCTCCCAAGTCCTGATTTGGGTCGCGGGCATATTGCTGATTCTCACCCTCATATTTGGCGCCGACATCAACGATGCCAAACGTTGGCTGCGCATCCCGTTCGTGGGATTGACCTTGCAAACTTCCGATTTCGCGAAGGTCGTTTTGGTCACGTTCGTCGCTCGGGAGTTAACACAACGGCGCATGCAATTGCATGATTTCCGCAACGGGGTCTTGCCGATTCTCGTTCCCATTGTCGTCATCTGTGGTTTGATCTTGCCGGCAGACTTTTCGACTGCAGCGATGCTTGCGCTCGTATGCGTGGGCATGCTCTTTATCGGAGGAATTCCATGGAAGCACCTCTTTCGGATTGCCGGATTCGGCGTCATTGGACTGGTCGGATTGTACGGTGTGGGGAAAACGGCTCCTGAATTGCTGCCCCGATTTGGAACCTGGGCTGGACGCATTGAACGCTTTGCAGGAATTGATGAAGCCGCAGAAGGCGATGCGTTGGACTATCAAATTGAATTGGCGCAAGTCGCCATCAACCGGGGTGGTTTGCTGCCACATGGACCCGGGACCGGAACATCTCGAAATTTCCTTCCCCACCCCTATTCCGACATGATCTACGCCTTCATCATTGAAGAATGGGGGGCCATCATGGGAGGCCTTGGATTGGTCTTGTTGTATTTGATTCTGCTCTTTCGCACGATCAGAATTTCCACACGATGCCCTCGTCATTTTGGAGGGATCTTGGCGATGGGTCTTGGTATTTTATTGGTGTTCCAAGCCATGATCAACATGGCCGTAGCTGTCCGGCTCTTTCCGACCACTGGCCAACCGCTTCCTCTGGTGTCCTATGGTGGGACTTCCATGATTTTCACCTGCATGGCCATTGGTATGATCCTCGCAGTGAGCCGTTCAGTGACCGACCCCAAGGGTTGGGAAAGAACCAGTGACGCACTCGATGCGCGCGACCGTGAGCGCGGGCAAGGCAATCGCTTCATCGAACCCGACAACCCTGCCACCAGTGAACACTAACAAACCACTGGAACGGGTCGTGATTTCAGGAGGAGGGACTGGAGGACACATCCATCCCGCTCTCGCCATCGCGGATGAAATCAAGCGCAGGCATCCCCAGTGCGACATTCAGTTTGTCGGGGCCAAAGGGCGCATGGAAATGGAGAAAGTCCCCCAAGCGGGCTATCCCATCACAGGATTGTGGATTACCGGAATTGACCGGAATTGGAGGAGCCTGCGGAATTGGCTCTTCCCCTTGAAGTTGATTCACAGCCTCATCCAGGCCAGACGCTTGGTCCGGAAATGGAACCCGGAAATTGCCATCGGTGTGGGAGGATTCGCTAGTGGCCCTTTGCTTCAGGTGGCTTCGCGACGGCGCATTCCCACTGTGATTCAAGAACAAAACTCATTTCCTGGAATTACCAATCGAATTTTGGCCAAAAAAGTGGACCGCATTTGCGCGGGATTCCCTGGACTCGACCGCTGGTTTCCTGCCGACCGCATCATCGAAACGGGCAATCCACTCAGAAGCCATGTCGCCGCCCTCGCCAGCGACATTCCACCCGAAGTCGTGCACGATGCTCGACATCATTTTGGATTCGAAGGAACGCGCCCGCTTGTGTTTGTCATGGGCGGCAGTTTGGGAGCCTTGTCCATGAATGAAGCTGTGCAGCACCTGTGCGACCAGCATCCCGACGGCCTGCCCTTTGATGTCCTTTGGCAATGCGGTGGACGGTATGAAAGCCGTTGTCAAGCGTGGCTCAAGGATCAGACTTCGAAGGCCTCGCTTCAAGTGCGATGCTTCGGATTCATTGACCGAGTGGATTGGGCGTACGCAGCGGCGGATGTCATCGCCAGTCGTGCAGGCGCCATGTCCATCGCTGAATTGTCTTTGGTCGGAAAACCGACCATCTTGGTGCCTTCTCCACATGTCGCTGAGGATCACCAGACGCGCAATGCCCTTTCGCTCAGCGAGCGTGGTGGCGCCATTTTATTGAAAGACCAACAGGTCGTACTCGGATTGGGAGACGCCTTGAAATCGCTCCTTGGCGATCCGGAAACCTGCGCACAGATGGCCTACGCCATCCAACAGGCCGCGCGTCCCGATGCCGCCTCTCATGTGGTCGATGTGGTCGAATCGCTCATCCAATTGTAAGTACGGATGGTGCATTTGAAATCCATTTCCACCGTCTATTTCATTGGCATCGGCGGCATCGGAATGAGTGCTCTGGCTCGTTATCTCAAGCGACAACTCGGCCTCCATGTTGTCGGGTACGATCGGATTGCGTCCCCCGTTACCGATGCGCTGATCGCAGAAGGCATTGCGGTCAATCACGACCACGAGCACTTGCCCGTTTTCATTGCTTCGCACGCACCGGAATCCCTCCTAGTCGTCCGTACACCGGCGGTTCCATTGGACCACCCCCATCACATCGCATTGGCAAAAAAGGGCGTGCCAATCCTCAAACGAAGTGAACTGCTCGGAGCCATTGTGCGCGAAACGCCCACACTTGCCGTCGCTGGAACGCATGGAAAAACCACCACGACAGCCATCTTGGCGCATCTTCTCGATGGATGCCCCGGAAAGTGCAATGCGTTTTTGGGAGGCATCGCGGCGGGCGTAGAATCCAATTTGTACCTCCATCCCAACGCCGCTTGGACCGTAGTAGAAGCCGACGAATTTGATCGGAGTTTTCTGCATCTACACCCGCAACATGCTGTCATTACGAGCATGGATCCAGACCACCTGGACATCTATGGGGATGAACAAACATTCCGAGATGCCTTTCAATTGTTCGCGCACCAAGTAGAAAATGGATGTCTGGTTCACGCTGATGTGAATTGGCCCGACAAGGAAACCGAACGTTATGGCCTCGCATCCACCCGCAAAGAAGCTGAGGCATGGACCTATGCGGCCATCAACCCCCAAGTCATCGAAGGGGTTTGGATCGCGGACGTCCAATTGGGAGACGTCTGGCTGGATGCGGTCGCATTCCCCATGCCCGGTTTGCACAACGTTTCCAATGCACTCGCAGCACTCGCACTCGCACATCGTGCCGGCGCACCCATGGAAGTGTGCCGACAACGTTTGATGACTTTCCAAGGCGTCCAACGACGATTCACCTATCAAATCCGAGAGGAAGCCGGGGTGTTCATTGATGATTACGCCCACCACCCATCCGAACTCAAAGCGGCCATTCAAACGGCACGTTCACAGCATCCAGGCAAGGCCATTACCGGGATATTTCAGCCCCATTTGTACAGCCGAACACGGGATCATATGATGGGATTCGCGGCCGAATTGAGCCTCTTGGATCACGTCATACTCCTCCCGATTTATGCCGCGAGAGAAGAAGCCATTGAAGGAATCGATTCACAAAGGCTGTTTGAAAACATCCCGAACACCGCCAAACATCTCATCGATTCAGAGCGGATATTCGATTGCTTGAAAGCGCATCCTCCTGAAGTGCTGATGACAATGGGCGCCGGCGACATCGATCGGTACGTGGCTCCATTGAAACAGTGGCTTCTAGAGGACTTGAACCGATTTAAGAAAACAAAGACAACCACATCCCCATGATTCAACGCCTCCTGCCCATCGCTCTTTCCGTCCTGCTTTTAGGGACAGCGGGAGCATTGGTTGGATTTGCACTGAACGAAGAGGCGGATGCGACCTACACGGGATTGGAGGTCGATGTGGAAGAAATCAAGGGCATGTTCTTCGTCGATGCTGCGGGAGTCCGTGACGCCATTCTCCAGCATGACAGCATCCAAGGGTCATGGGTTCAATCCGTTTCCCTTCAAGAAGTCACCGCTTGGGTTCGTTCGATTCCAGCGGTCAATGACGTCGAAGTCTATCCTGGACTCGACCGGGTGCTGCACGTTCGCGTTTCCCAAAAAGAACCCGTCGCCCGATGGCATTCGGGGCCCAATGAAGCCGATGTCTACATCGATACGAACGGAGAAGCCTTGCCCTTATCCCCCTATTTCACGGCACGAGTGCCGGTCATACATGCCAAAACAATGGACCAAGCCCAAGAGGCCTTTGCCCTGATCCAGGCCACCTGTCAACATCCGATTTGGTCGGCCTTCATTGACCAGGTCGAAGTCGATGCCAACGGCGAGCTCGAAATCATTCCTCGGGTAGGAGGAGCGCGAGTAGCCCTTGGAGACACCTCCAACCTGGATGCCAAATTGGACAATCTTTTGACCTTCTATCGAGCCCAGATTCGAAGAGGGAATTTGAACGACTACCAACGCATCAACTTGGCTTTCGCCGGTCAAGTTGTCGCCCAACGATATTATTAAGACACCGCAATTCACTTTAGAATGGAAATGGATCAACAAGCCCACAACGACGAATTGGTCGTCGGTCTCGACATCGGAACAACCAAAATCGCTTGCTTCGTCGGCCGAAGAAACGAACACGGAAAAATTGAAATTCTGGGTTACGGCAAAAGTGAATCCGTCGGAGTTTCACGCGGAGTCGTGGCCAACATCGAGCGCACTGTGGAGTCCATCCGCAAGGCCATCGATGAAGCTGAACGCACTTCCGGCGTGGCCATCGAGGTGGTCAATGTTGGCATTGCCGGCCAACACATCAAAAGCCAGCAGACCCGTGGGCAGCGCACACGGGATGACTTGGAATCAGAAATTAGCAACGAGGACATCCAAGCGCTGATCCAAGACATGTACAAGCAAGTGATGCAACCGGGAGAAGAAATTCTTCACGTATTGCCACAAGAGTATACCGTCGACAACGAACAAGGGATCAAGGAACCTGTCGGTATGAGCGGCATCCGCTTGGAAGCCAATTTTCACCTCATCATCGGCCAGATTGCCGCCATTCGCAACATCTACCGCTGCATTCAAAAAGCCAACCTCACGGTCGATCAGTTGATTCTAGAGCCTCTTGCCTCCGCTGCAGCTGTACTGAGTGAAGAAGAAAAAGAGGCAGGTGTTGCCTTGGTCGACATCGGTGGCGGCACGACGGACATTGCCATTTTCCAAGACGGCATCATTCGGCACACAGCGGTCATTCCATTTGGCGGCAACGTGTTGACAGAGGACATCCGACAAGGTTGTCTCATCATGAAGAAGCAAGCTGAGCAACTCAAGCAACGCTTTGGATCAGCCATTTCCACAGAAATGAAAGACAACGAAATCGTATGCATACCTGGACTTCAAGGTCGCAATGCCCGCGAAATCAGTTTGAAAAATCTCGCCGCGATCATCGAAGCACGGATGACCGAAATCATCGAGCACGTCCACTTTGAAATTCGAAATTCTGGTTTTGCCGATCAATTGATCGGTGGGGTGGTATTGACCGGCGGAGGATCCCAATTGCGCCATGTCACCCAACTCTTCCAGTACGTGACGGGATTGGATTGTCGCGTGGGCTATCCGAGTGAGCACTTGGCCGAGGCACCCGATGCCCATGCCACAGCACCCAGTTTTGCCACCGGCGTTGGCCTTGTCATCAAAGGCTATGACCGTTTGGCTCCTAAAAGCGATTCCATCAAGGCGGATGACATTCGGAAAGATGCCGAAAAATCGCAGCACATACGGCTCATTGACAAGCTCAAGAATTATTTCGTCGAAGAAGAAGAGGAAGATTGAATCCTTCCCATTCTAAACACCATTTCATTCCCTGAATTCTCCCTTCATGAACGATTACAACAATCCATCAGATTCAAAGCCTGCATTGCACGCACCCATTAAAGTCATTGGCGTCGGAGGTGGCGGATCCAATGCTGTGAACACGATGTTCAGACGCGGCATTACCGGGGTCGACTTCATCGTTTGCAACACCGATGCACAGGCATTGGAAGCGAGCCCCGTTCCGGTCAAGATCCAATTGGGAGCGACCCTCACCAGAGGTCAAGGTGCAGGCTCGCTGCCCGAAGTTGGGCGCAATGCTGCCATCGAATCATTGGATGACGTCAAGGAATTGATCGGAGCAGACACCAGCATGGTTTTCATCACAGCGGGCATGGGCGGTGGCACTGGAACAGGCGCCGCTCCCGTTATCGCACAAGCTGCTCGCGACATGAACATCCTGACCGTTGGAATCGTCACGGTTCCCTTCCTCTTTGAAGGTCGCAGAAGAACGGAACAAGCCAGCACAGGTCTCGCCGAAATGCGCGACGCCGTGGACACATTGCTCATCATCCGCAATGATAAATTGCGAGAACTGTATGGCAACCTCACCATCCGCAAGGCTTTTGCCAATGCCGACGAAATCTTATGTACCGCTGCCAAAGGCATCGCTGAAGTGATCACATTGACTGGAGAAATCAATGTGGACATGAATGACGTGAATACCGTTATGCGCAACTCAGGCCGTGCCATCATGGGATCCGGAACGGCCTCTGGCCAAGGACGAGCGAGCAAAGCCGTCAGTGAAGCTTTGGAATCGCCTCTGCTCAATGACTGTGACATTACGGGAGCCAATTTTGTCTTGCTCAACATCACCTTTGGAACAGAGGAGATTCTGATGGATGAGATCATGGAAATCACCGATATCATCCAAGAATCGGCAGGCCAATCAGCCGAAGTCATCTGGGGCTATGGTGTGGACGAATCCCTTGAAGATGATTTGTGTGTAACGGTCATTGCAACCGGATTCAAAGGACAAGACTTGGATGGCTCAACGACCAAGACGGTACCACGAAAAATCATGCTGCTCGATGAGGAGCGTGAAGTCAAAACGCCTGTGCAGCCCGTGAAACAGCAACCATTAGAAGCTGCGTCGCAAGAACCCTATCTGCTCAACGAAAAAGAAGCCACCGAATCGGCCGCGATCAGCGGATTCACGCATGAAGCAGCAATTGAAACTCTGGACAATTCAGACGATACCGGATTGCATTTCAAATTGCTAAAAACCGAGGATGTTGCGGATGAATCGGCTCCTGCCATCGCTCCTGATTTAGGAAATGACGCCCCTGAAATTACGGTCTACACTTTGGACAGCGATCCTTTACCGCTCACCTCAGACAAGCCCAACTTGGAAGGCATTCACTTCCAGGAAAAATCAGAGGCACCCAAAGCACCCAAAGTTCCAAGCACTCCGCCTTTATCGTTTACCGGAATTTCACGCGAATCGGAAGAAACCAGGCAGCCTGCGGCATCATCCCATTCTGCTCCTGCTGATGAGACGAAGACTTATGTCAATCGAACAGCGCGCATTCAGCAATACACTCGGAAATTGAAGACGCCCGGAGGACTTGCTGATTTGGAAGCTGAACCTGCTTTCAAGCGCCGTCAAGTTGTGCTAGACGATGTCGACCATTCTTCAACATCGCAAGTCAGCCGGTTCAACCTCAGTCAAGAAATTGATGAAGAAGGGGAAAGCCATGTTGAGCTGCGCAATGACAACCCATTCCTACACGATAACGTCGATTGACTATGTCCCTATACAGTACCATTTCTGAAGGCATCAAAGATGCCATGCGCGCGAAGGACAAAGACCGTCTCTCTGCCTTGCGTGACATCAAGAGCAAGTTGATGCTCGAAGCGTCCAAAACGGGAGCTGACGGAGATTCCATTGACGACGCCACCGCTATGGCCATTCTCAACAAGCTATACAAGCAACGGACTGAAACAGCGACGCTCTACGCCGAGCAAGGAAGACCCGACCTCGAAGCCGAGGAACGGGCACAAGCAGTCGCCATTGAATCGTTTCTTCCGCAACAACTGAGCGAAGCCGAGATTGAACAGCGTGTAAACACCATCCTTGCTGAGATCGGTGCTACCTCCATGGCGGATATGGGGCGCGCCATGGGTGCGGCCAGCGCCTCTATGGCAGGACAAGCGGACGGGAAACTGATTGCCACGTTCGTCAAAGCGGCGCTTCAAAACAACTGAGTCCTGCGTTTGTTAGAGTATGCTAACCGATACGAAGCATTGCGCATTGCGTTTACCTTTGTGCTTCACCGAATGTTCTTCTTACGGCCTTGCAGCCATCGCCTTAAAACACCGAATCATGAAAATCTCTCTCTTTCCGACACTCACGGCCATCGTTATGGCTGGAGCTTTGCTTTCGTGCAATGAAACCTCAACCTCCGATGCGACTGCTGAAGCGACTGCTGAAGCGAAGCCTGAAGAAACAGGCGACATCAAAGTGGTCGCAACCCTTTCTTTTGCAGATGGGGAATACAACGTGGATGGAGCGGCTAGCACTTGCACTTGGGTGGGCAAAGAAGCCTCTGGATCAAGCCACACGGGTGACATCCAGTTTCACAAAGGCAGTCTGAGCATTCTTGACAACACCTTCAGCACTGCGTTCATTGGCATCGACATGAACAGCATCAATTGCACCAATTTAGAAGGTGAAGCCAAAGGCAACTTGGAAGGGCACCTCAAGTCAGACGATTTCTTTGGGACGGATAAGCATCAGTATGCCATGTTGGCTGTAGAGGCCATCAAAACAAAAGAAGGCAGCTCCATGGCTGTTGGCAAACTCACCATCAAAGACATTACCCAACCCGTTGGATTTCCCATCACGATGACCAAGGACGGTGACGACATCGTTGTGGACGGCACTTTGACGTTTGACCGTTCGGATTTCGATGTGCGATTTCGTTCTGATAAGTGGTACTCCGATCTCGGAGATAAACTCATTTACAACGACATTACATTGAGTGTTCATGTGGTAGCACGGCCTGAATGATTCAAGTCATTCACCGCTCAAATTGATTGAAAGGACCCAAGCGCTGCATTGCACTTGGGTCCTTTATCTTTTGGACCATTACCTTTGAAAGGCTAGAAGCAAACCCATGCGTTGGACCAACTATTTCACTCATCCTGGAGACAACCGCTACCATGTCTTTGCCTTCAGTGAAGATGAACACGCGGACGCGTTTCAAAAACGCTTGAATGAAGCTGGTATCGAACACGAGAGGCACCTGGAGTTACTGGATAATCAACCCGGTCGCAGCGATCGCAGCGAATGGCTGTTTGGCGTACACCGGCAATATTTCAAGCAAGCGTTGGAGGCCAATCATTTGGTTCATGCGCAATACCGAGACAAGTTCATTCCATCGGCCGGAATGCGCTGGGGCCTGCTCATTGGTACGTTGGCCGTGATTCTATTGGCCCTTGCTGGGGCGTGGACTCAACGAGCGCAAGCACAGGACATGCCCAATGGAAACGATTGGCAAATTGCCATCTCCTCGAGTTGGATCGCGCCTTTGCCGCTGCTCGCTGGTGAGTCCATCGCTGTAGAGGAAGATGGATTGGGCCTGGCTTGGACGCCCACCGGAGGTGGTAGTTTTGGCATGCGTTTGCTCCGCCACTTCCCGTCTGCGTGGAGCCTTGAAACGGGACTCGAAACCATGCGCTCAACCTCCGATTGGGCCCTGACGTTTCAGCCCGGATTTGACAACGGACAAGCTCCTCCAATCGCTGCTTTATCGGACACCCTTTCGTTGCGCACTTCCCGATACCGGATGCCCATTTTGGCTCGCACACAGGTCCAACTCACCAACCAAACCCGCCTCACCGCCGCCGCCGGAATCAGCGTGGATTTCTTATTGAGTGACGCCTACACCACGGGATTTCAATCGGTGGATGCCATTTACAGCGATTACCTCATTGAAGAAAATCGACAGCACCGCGTCACGATGCCGTTGCGGGTTGAATTGGGGTGGGAGTTTCTTCCGACCCAGAAAGACCGTCCTGGAGTCTACTTCGGAGCGCTTTGGTGGCGCGAATGGAATGCCAATCGTTGGGGCGAAGCCACTTGGACACGTCAATTGGAAACAGCCGATGTCCGCTTGTACATGGGACAAGCCGCATTTGCTCTCGAGTGCCGCCTCATCCTGCCTTAAACCGGAGCTTGATCGACCCACTGGGTCACGTATTCTAAGGGTTTTCGATGGCTCTTGGGCCATCCCTCTTCCGGGTAGCCCATGTAGAAAAACCCCAGCACACGTCCATCTTCAGGCAGACCAGCAAATGCACGCACTTCATCCAAATGGATCATGGATGGTGTGGACCAAAAACCTCCGATCCCGTGCGCTGTGCAGGTCAAATACATGTTTTGAACGGCACACGCCACAGCCAGCATCTCATCCTGCTCGCTGATTCTTCCCGCAGGGTCAGGGACCATGCCAATCACCACCAACGCCGACACACGTTGTCCGCGTCGCTCGAGCTTCTCGAATTTCGTTGGAGAGAACGCCTCCCCTGCTGCGGTTTTATACCACGACGCTAACTTTGGACCAATGGCCTGCATGCCCTCGTTCACATACGCCGTGAACCTCCAAGGCTGCGTCATGCCATGCGTGGGAGCCCACGTCGCATTCGTTAACGCCAACTCAACGATTTCGCGATGGACTTTTCTTTCGGAAAATTTTTCTGGCGAGAGACTTCGGCGGTCTCGAATCAAATCGGTCACCTCGGATAAATTGTGTCGCATGGGAGAATTAGTGAGAATGAAGAGCAAACCAAAGGACCAAGTTAAGGACAGCGCGCAAGGCAAAGTAGCTCAACTCACAGGCATGCATGGCCTTGCAATTTGTGCTACTTTTCGACCATGAGATGGATGAACCTTTTTTGCGCGTTGGTCTTTTTTAGCCCCAACATTTTTGGACAATCAGCCTCTGACTCCAAGGACAGTCTCTTGATCCGAAGTCTTTATGATGATGTCCTGCTCAACGGGCAAGCCTATGAGAACCTCCGAACCCTCACAAAAGACATCGGCCACCGCTTGAGCGGTTCTGAGAGCGCGGGAAAAGCCATGCAGTGGGGAGCTGAGGTTATGCGATCCTACGGTGCGGATAATGTGAGCATCATGCCCGTGATGGTGCCCCATTGGACCCGCGGGAGTGTGGCCAATGCCACAGCACGTTGGGGCGATGGACAGGAGAAGGCGCTTCACATTACGGCGCTCGGTGGTTCGGTCGGCACCGATCCGAGTTCTACGTTGCAGGCTGGCGTTACCGTCGTGAAGCAATTGGCGGAGTTGAAGGACCTCCCGTCTGACCAAACGCAAGGACGCATCGTGTTATTCAATCGCCCCATGGACCCTGTGCAAATCAACACGGGCTCAGCCTACGGTGGAGCCTACGATCAACGTGGCAATGGAGCGAGTGCAGCGGCGGCCGTCGGCGCTCGCGGTGCCTTGGTCCGTTCATTGACACACGCTTTGGATACGTTGCCCCACACCGGCGCAATGCGCTACCAAGAAGAGATTGATCGAATCCCCGCCGCAGCCATCTCAACGGTCGATGCCGCCTGGTTGGCGAAGGCCATTGAGCAATTTCCCGATTTAACAGTGCAGCTGGAATTGGATTGCCAAGCATTTGACGACGTCGAGCAAGGCAACGTCATTGGCACGTGGTACGGCACGGAATTGCCAAATGAAATCATCACTTTGGGTGGGCATTTGGATTCGTGGGACATTGGCGAAGGAGCGCACGATGATGGAGCAGGCGTCGTGCACACCTTGGAGGTGCTCCGTGTTCTCAAAGCCATTGGCTATCAGCCGCGCCGCACCTTGCGCTTCGTGCTGTTCATCAATGAAGAGAATGGCAACCGCGGTGGCATCACGTATGCGGAGAAAGCCAAGGAAGAAATGGAGGAATCGGACTGGGTGCATGTCGCTGCTTTGGAATCAGACGCTGGCGGATTCGTTCCCCGGGGATTTCGAATCGACGCCTCTGATGAGGTGACAAACCTCATGCGCAGCTGGACCGATCTCTTTGACCCGTACAACATCCACCAATTCAAACGAGGGGGAGCGGGTGTGGACATCTCCCCGCTCAAGGAGCTGACACCACGACCAACCTTAGTCGGTCTGAGCCCGGATGGCCAGCGCTATTTTGATTTCCATCACAGCGCGCAAGATGTTTTTGAAAACGTGCACAAACGGGAATTGGAACTCGGAGCGGCTACATTCGCCGCAGCAGTCATGATGTTGGACCAACACCTGCCCTCTCCAACCAATTGAAGGCGTTGATCAAGGACAATCCAAGTTGAAGTCGGTCAATAGAATGAGCAAATCGAAGATGTTGATGAAGCCATCGTTATTGATGTCGTGAGGACACGGGTCATCAGTTGGCACCAGCACACATAGCAATAACTCAGCATCCCATACGGTCCCAAAACCGCACATTCCCGGGTCCGTAAGGCAACTAAAATCACAACTGCCGTCATCCTCCATGGCCACGTCATTGTAGTTGCAAGCCTCCTCATACGTACAGCCCAAACAAGGCTCAGGACAGTCCGCTGCGAATGGGTAGAAAAAGCCTCCGTCTTCGATCACAACGATGTGCTCATCCAACGCCACATCGTAGAGCGTATTGACGATCCCAGACGGCCAGGATACCACTACAGAATCGATTGCCGTTGCACTGCCCAAACCAAAGTGCTCCCAAGCACTGTTCTGCCCAAGGTAGCTTTCACCTGCGAATCGGACATGGTACTGCATATCTCCACCAGCCCAAACATATATTTTCGCTCCGATTCCATCAAAGTTGCTCACGGTACCTTCAGTCGTCACTTTGATCCAATGGTTGTCGTTGGGAGTTCCCTGAAGCATTTGAGCATATTGACCAACGCGGTTTGATACCAAATCGGGAAACCCATCCATATTGAAGTCACCCACAGCCGTGGCAAAGGACAGGACATTGTTGTCTGAGAAATCCGACCCCGCACTGGTAAAAGCCCCACCGTCGTTGTAAAAAAGGCGATCGGGGTGGTCTGTATAGACCGACATCACTTCTGGATAATTCGTGAACACACTGTACCCCGTGGCTACATGCAAATCCTCGTACCCGTTGTTATCGACGTCCAACCAACTGGCCCCCCAACACACATCATTGACTTGGACACTATCGTTTGGCGTGAAATCCAACTCCGGATGCTGAATGGAGAAATTGCCTTCATCGTTCACGAGCAGCCAGTTTCCATCTAAAGCAAATGCCGTCAAATAAATATCCTGGTACCCGTTGTGATCGAAATCCGCAACCGAACCTGACATGCAGTTGATCATGATGTCCAGGCCAAAATCACTTGCATTTTCCTGAAAAGAAAAAATGGCATTAGGAGGCTGCTGTTCATAGAACTGATTCGCGTATATCAAACGATCTCGAATGATGTGCAAATCGAGTAAATCGTCTTCATTGAAATCCACCCACATGCTTTGGAAGCTCTGAATTCCAAATTCATCAACACCTTCAACTTCAGCCACATCTGAAAAGATGGTATTGCCTATGCTCGCGCTCCCCAAATTTCGATAGAGTTCGTTGAATGGTACGTCGTCCGTCCAAGACGTATAGTTTGAAATATGCAAATCTAGAAAGCCATCGGCATCGTAATCTCCGAAAGCCGCCCCATAACTTTTGGAAGGATATTGATCAAGCCCTGATGAACTCGCAATTTCGGTGAAGCCCGCATTTCCGTTGTTGAGATAAAATCGATTCGGAGCCAATCGATACCCCACAAACAAATCCCGATCTCCGTCATTGTCGATGTCTCCCCAAAGGACCATCTTGGCCTCATAGGGATGACTTGGTAGGTTGAGGTCGATCGGAATAAACCCTCCTCCGGTGCCCTGATAAAATTTCAAGTCCCCCTCAAAATTGGCAAAAGTCAGGTCGTCGATGTAATCGCCTGTAAAATCTACAAAGCTCACCCCGGCACCCAAATACCCGCCAAAGTGATTCGTTTCCAACACCACCTGGCTACTGACATCAACCAACTGTGAAAATGCAAGACTCGGCAAAAACGCCAAAGCCAGCAGCAATTGTGTCATCAGGGTGCTTTCGGCTCGCGAAAGGATCCCTTTTGTTGCCCTATCAAAGGAGGAGTTTACTCTGGACATGGGACGTCGAATTGAGCTAAAAACCACAACAAATCTGCCGTATTCACGACGCCATCCTCATTGATATCCGATGGGCAATCACTTACCGGTCCCGCTACACATTGGCCGATCAACGCGTCCCACACCGTTCCTTCACCACAGCTTAGGCTACCGTCAAAACAACCGAAGTCACAGGTCCCATCATCGGCTGCAGCCTCATCGTTGTAGTTGCACGCTTCAACATAGGTGCAACCAAAGCAGCCCGCATCCAAACTTGGACAAGGGTTCGGTTCAATGGAAGCTCCTTCGATGAGCACCAAGCTCTGGAAGGACAGGACATCATAATATTGATCGACGATACCCGAAGGCCAATGAACGGTCAGTGAATCCAATGTATTCTCCGTTCCTAGACCAAAGGTCTCCCATCGGCTATTCTGTCCCATGTAATTTTCACCGCAAAAGGTCATGCGATAGGTCACTTCTCCATTGAAGTATGCTCGGATTTTTGCTCCAATGCCATCCCGATTGCTCTCCACTCCGACCAAAGACACCTTGAGCCATTTATTCTGATTGGGAATCCCCTCTAAAACTTGAGCGTACTCGCCAAATCTGTGCGAGACCAAATCAGGAAAACCATCCCCATTGTAATCGCCAACGGCCGTTGCAAACGACAACTGATTCGTTTGAAAGATCGCTGCCGTATCCTGAGAAAAGACGCCCTCTACATTCCAATAAAAAGCATTGGGAACGTCTGGGTACTGAGCGAACACTTGAGGGTACTGTGAGTAAACACTAAACCCCGTCGCCACATGCAAGTCATCCCACCCGTCATTGTCCGCATCAAACCAATTGGCCGCCCAGGAGGTCAAATGTAAATCCGTACTGTCCCCCTCTTCCACGACATGCGGTGTAAACGAGCCCCCTGTATTGTTCAATAGAAAATTGCCTTCGAATAGACCTGCCGTCAGGTACAAATCCAAATCATTGTCGCGGTCATAATCCGCTACCGAAGTTGACATGCAATTGATGGCATAATCCAATCCCCTTTCATTTGCCACTTCCGTAAATACGCCATCAACCTGCTCGTAGAACCTATTCTCAAAACAGAGGCGGTCTTGAATTAAGTGCAGGTCAAGATTGCCATCCTCATTGAAGTCGACCCAATGTCCCTGAAAACTGTTATCCACGACCTCTCCCATCGGAGTGTCCAACGTGACATCTTCAAACAGCCCCCCTCCCAAATTGTGGTAGAGTTCATTGTGAGGGTAATCTTGGCCGAGCACATAATTCGCTACGAACAAATCCAGCAATCCATCCTTGTCGTAGTCACCAAAACTAGCGCCATAGCTCCGTTGATTTGTCTGTGCGATGCCACATACATCACTGATGTCAACGAGCGTCATTTCGCCGTCATTTCGATACAACCGGTTGGGAGCCAGCCTGTACGTTACAAATAAGTCTTGATCACCGTCGTTGTCTATGTCCGCCCATAAAATGCCTTTCGCCTCATTCAAATAGGCCGGCATGTTCAAGACCAACTCAGTAAAGCCCGTTCCGTTTCCTTCAAAGAATTTCAAGACCCCGCCATGATGAGCAAAACTCAAATCATCCAGGCCGTCTCCATTGAAATCCGCCATGCTCATTCCAGCTCCCCAATTCCCTCCTGTGTGGTCCGTGAAAAGATCCATTTGATTGCTGACATCGTTGAATTGACTCCAACCTGATATGGGCAAAATGAGGGATACACCAAGCACGAACCTCATCAAAAAAGACGGAACACGTTTCATCCAATTCAAGATGAAGTTGACTTCAGAAAGAGCAAAGACATGTAACATACACCGCAATTAAAACGAATGAGGCCACCCCAAGCGAGGTACTTAAAATAACCTATTCCATTGATAATTCCTAACTTATACAAACAAACAGCCCGCTACCAACAAGCAATCACGCGTGAAATTCAATTGGGACAAAGTGTCGCAAAAGACAAAAGCAGCAGCAATAAATCTTCAATATTGACGACGCCGTCCCCATCCACGTCTGAAGGACAATTCTCAACACATTGCTGAAGCGAAGCATTCCAAACAGCTCCGTTCGCGCACACATTGTCATTGAACCAACACGAAAAATCACAGGAGCCGTCATCTTCAGAAGCGTCCGCGTCATAGTTGCATGCAACAGCGTAGGTGCATCCCAAGCAACCATTTGTGCATTGAGCCGCGGTTTCCCCTTCTGTGATTATCAGACTCTGATTCGCCGCGATATCGTAGTAAACGTCCACAATGCCTGAGGACCATTCTACCTGCATCGAATCAATCTCGGTCTCGACACCTAAACCAAAATGCTCCCAACGGCTATTTTGACCGAGGTAATTTTCTCCGCAGTACGTCTCCCGGTAAAACGGAACCCCATCGATCCAAAGCTCCAATTTGGTGCCTACACCGTCACGATTGCTCAAGGTGCCTACCGGTCGAATTTTGACCCAACCATTGTCATTGGGTGTGCCGCTCCACACTTTAGCCATTTCACCTATGCTATGAGAAACCAAGTCTGGAAAACCATCTTGATTCACGTCCCCTGTAGCGGTGGAAAAGCCCAGAGACGAAGTCACATCAAACGTGCCGTCTTCTTCGGTCAACCCACCCATTTCATTCATAAACAGCGCATCGTACATATTTGGATACTGAAATAGAACGCTGGGGTAGTCCGTGAAGGCCGCAATACCTGTCGTGACATGCAAATCCTCCCAGCCATTGCAATCAACATCCATCCAACTTGCAGCCCAACACGTTTCATTCATTACAACGTCCGGGTTGTCATTCAGGGAGTATGCACCCTCACCATTGTTTTCAAAAAAAACATTTCCTTCAATTCCACCGCTTAAAAAAAGGTCCAAATCTCCGTCCCGATCGAAATCACAGGGACTCGTTGACATGCAATTGATCCCGACATCCAAACCGATCTCACCCGCTATTTCCTGAAAAACCCCTTCACCATTGAAAGTGCCGTTTTTATAAAACAAATTCGGGTAAATCTCGCGGTCCCGAATGACGTGCAAGTCCAATGTCCCATCACGGTCATAGTCCATCCATTGTCCTTGGAAACACTGGAGCCAAGCGCCCCCCAAACCCATCTCCGCAGTGACATCTTCAAACAAGCCTCCGCCTAGGTTTCGATAAAGTTCATTTCCAGGCAGGTCTGACGCGTACGAATAATTTGCTATGAACAAATCAAGTAAACCGTCATTATCGTAATCTCCATAACAAGCACCAAAACTCCGACGGTTGTCTTGGGCTATGCCACACGACGCACTCACATCAAGCATTGTAAGGTCACCTTGGTTTATATAGATTCTATTCGGGGCCAACCGGCAGGTCACTAGCAAATCTTGATCGCCATCGTTATCAATATCTGCCCACAAAATCGCCTTGGACTCTACTGCAGGAAAATCAAGCTGAAGATCCAGTTCTTCAAAGATTGCGCCAGTGCCTTCATAAAATCGAAGCAAGCCATTGTGATGGCCAAAACTCAGGTCGTCTTTCCCGTCCCCATTGAAGTCAGCAAAACTCAATCCTGACCCCAAGTATCCTCCTGTGTGATCCGTTTGAATCATCAAGGCCTCCGTTACTTCTGCAAACTGCGCCTCACCGAACAACGGTAAAATGACAGCAACGCAAAACAAGCATGGCTTAAAAAGCCAAGGAGTTCCGCCGTTCCCAATCAAAAGGAAATGAAAGCGTTCAGTAAAAACGAAATGCAGCATGACGCACAGATAGTCCGTGTCAGCTTCAATTCAGAGGTGACTTAAAAATATAGCTTTAAACCGAAACAACCTAACTCTTGATCACATCCGCTTCCGTCAAAAATTCATTTCCATCCCTCCACTCTTCCAGCCAACGCAAATCAACTCCGTTAATGCTGAATAAACTCGGTGCGGACTCTACTCCTCAACATCTTCGCACAAAAGCTGAAATAATGCCCATAAAAAAAGGGGCCTAGCAAACGCTAGGCCCCTTTCCATAAGGATCGTATCGATCAGAAGCTTATTCGCAAATCGTACCGAATGCACCCAAGAATTGGAGCAAGTCAGCCGTGGTTACAGAACCATCTTCGTTCAAGTCAGCTGGACAAGGATTCGAAAGATCGAATTCACAAGAACCATCGTCGTTTCCTGCAGTCGCGTCATAGTTCGATGCATCAGCATACGTACAACCAGCGCAATCATCGAACACACATTCTGCAATGTCCAAGATGTTCGCTGTCTCGTCATAGTTGCAAGCACAAGCGATATCACATCCCTCGATGCAGTTCGCGCCTCCTGTAGAGATGTAAGCAGGGCCATAAAGCTCACCACCCGTAATCACTCCACCGAAGACACCGGCGATCGACCATGAAGGCTCAGAGTTGAATATATCATCACCTGTAGTCAAGATATAGCATCCATCATCCAAGCAATACGTCTCTTGAGCATAGCTACCGGAAAGCAATGATGTTTGAATCACTGTGTTGCCCTCCAAGTCCGTGATGTGGATGTCACAACCTGACCATCCGTCTCCGAATGAATCGTTCATGGTCACCACTACACAAGAACCGTAGCAGCAAGTTCCATCTTCAATGGTTGCCGTCTCATCATAATCACATGCTGTCTGGTCTGTACAACCGGCACAAGTTAAGTACTCGCAAGTACCATTCTCATCAGTCGCTTCAGCATCGTAGTTACAAGCGAAGTCGTCCATACAACCACAAGACACATCACCCAATCCGAATGGATAAGATTCTGTCACCAAGCTTCCACCGGCACCGCCTTCAGCCAACGTGTTTGTTCCATCGGTTACGCTCCAAGACTGCTCTTCGCTCCAAAGGAAAGCTCCAGTGAAATCATACGTGTAGCAACCCGGATCCAAACACATCACATCCAAGCCATATTCAGCTCCGCCGTAGTTGTCTTCGTCAATCATGAACATCGCATCGTCAATCGTACCAGCAATCAGGCTGTTACCATCCACGTCGAATACTTCATAGCCTCCTGCAGAACCGCTGTTGCCACCTGTCCATCCGTCTCCGAATGCATCGTACATGTTGATGATCAAAGCAATCCCTTCTGGGTTAGCGTCACACGCACATGAAGTGTATTCACAATCGTCAGCATCAATGTTAGCTTCTGGGTTGTAGTTGCAAGCAACATCAACGAAGCAACCATAAATAGCCTCTTCGCATTCCATTTCAATTTGGAACGAACCACCACCATCATAAATACCATCCAAGTCGTATCCGACATAGACGTAGTACGTCATGGCTGGATCTGAAACAAACTGAACAGCTGCGTCATCTTGATCGAAGAAACCACATGTAGCAAAGCTTCCGTCGCTGATCGCAACTGAGCCGTCTACCTGGTTCACACACGAGAAGTCTCCACAGTCAGCTGTAGCTGAGCTATAGACATGCAATCGCGTGTCAATCACTGAACCACACGTGTTGATGCTGTGCAATTCGCCTGTACCGGCGAACGTGTACCATACACCTTCATATGCTGGGAACGTCAATTCTGATGTTCCGTCTTCAGCAGCCGTACCTGTGCTCGTACCACCAGTACCCGCATATGTTACTCCTGCCAATACTTCGTTTCCGTTGAAATAGATCGTTGCAGTTGCACCGTTCCATCCATCGCCAAACGAGTCAAAGCCTACGAATGTGAAATCACCTTCAGCCATACCACAAGCCCACTGGCCTGTTGTAGCGGCACCTTCGAAGACAGTGCCATCAGCATCCGTCAAAGACCATGTGATTTCACCATCCCATGTACCACCTCCTACGATGATATAAGCAGCGTCTTCACCAGCAGCACAAGGAGCGCAAACAACTTCAGGGAAACCCGTGTTGGTCGCACCACCCATTGAACCTGTAACAACTTCTCCACATGGAAGATCTGCAGCATCAGCACACAAATCATTCTCAGGCACTACAGAGTACATGCAAGCACCATCGTCTTGGTTAGCCAAGGCGTCGTAGTTGTCAGCAGCAGCATCTGTGCAACCCAAGAATATACCTTGAGTCGTGAATTCAAATTCACCACACGTTTCAGCGTTTGTTGTACCTACAGCGAAGTAGTAATCCGTATTTGGCTCCAACGTAATGAAGGACTCAATTGAACCAGCACAAACGTCCGTGAAATTGCAACCTACATACGAAGTCAAAGCGTCACAGTCACCTCCAGCCAAGTAAACGGTTAAAGTCAAGTTTCCAGAAGTAAGGTTCGTTGCGTTAAAGTAGAACGTATCGAAATCTTCACCTGAAACCGCATCCGTGCTGTTAAACGTGAACCAAACTGCATAGTTCGTACCACCGAAGCTAGGAATAGCCGTTGGTGACGCACAGCAGTTCGTTCCAGTAAACGTTACGTTGTCAATTTGAGGAGTCGCTTCAGCACAGAAATCATTGCTTGGAATCTCATCACAAACAGCACATTCTACACTCAACAAGAACTCAGATCCAGAACTGAATGCACTGTACTTCGAAACATAGATGTAGTAGTCTTGACCAGTCGTTGCAATGAATGCTACGCTTGACATCAAACCACATGCATCGTCGTTTCCAACGATCAATTCCAATTCACCTTCATCGTTGTACTGGAACACGTGCAATTTCGTGTCACTAACAGGATCCGCAAACCCAGAAGTTGAAGTTGGCGTATCACATGTGTTTGCGAAAACCTGCTGATCTGAATCCGAGTTGAATTCATACCATACACCCGGCGTCGATATTGACGTTCCGAGGAACAGACCCGTCACGCCTTCTTCATCCGATGCGTTGGCCAAGCTGCCGTTAGAAAGTGCTCCACAGTAAACTGCTTCAGCATCCTCGATGGAGTTGTTGGTTGGAGGACAGATACAAGATCCATCATCAACAGTAACCGAAATGTTGTAGTTGAAACAGTTCGCATCTGTGCAACCTTCAAAGTCACATCCACCAGTCAAACCGAAGTCGACAAACCAACCACCGCTAGGGAAGCCAACTGGAGGAGGCAATACGCCATAGTAGTTCGATGCAATCTGGTCACCATATACTGTACCGAATTGGTCAGTAACGATCATAGCGATTTCATTGTCAGCAGTTCCACCACCGGAGCTCAAAATGTAGCATCCTAAAGGAATGCAATGGAAGTCCGTAGCGACATTGTCGACGTACAAATCAGCCTCATCATAGTTTCCTGAAACTGATGTCGCCCCGTCGTAGCTATCGATATAGTAAGATGCGCCATTCCAGCCGTCGCCTCCTAGATCGTACATGTCAATGTTCATGACATATGTTCCTGGATCGCAGAAAACACACGAACCTGGGTTCTGCTGTGTTGCTGTTGGGTCGTAGTTGGCAGCTGAAGTGTCCATACAACCGATACAGCTGTAGTCGCAAGAACCATCGTCCAAGGTTGCGGCCGGGTCATAGTTGCAAGACAAGTCGTCTGTGCAACCTGGGAATGCTGGCAAGCAGAAGTCCGTGGATTCGCTTGCACCATATTGAGCACCAGACGCTAGGGTTGTTCCGTTTGCGTCAGTCACTTCATAACTACCGTTACCATATGAGCAGCAAATACCGTCGCCAAATGAGTCATACATCGTGAACGTATAGCACGTTTCATTGATGCAAAAGTCGCCACCTACGGAACCTCCGTTAGCAATGGCGTTCCCGGCATCATCGACAAGATCCCAAGATATTTCACCTGGATAGTTGTCTGGAGTGATGGAAATCGTAATCGCTTCAAACGCACAAGACTCATCATCAATCTGCGCAGCAGGATCAAAGTTACAAGCCGTTGCATCTGTACAACCTACATACTGGCAAGAACCATCGTCCTCTGTTGCAAACTGGTCAAAGTTTGACGCCGCAGAATCAACACAACCTGGGAAAGCACAAGCAGCTACCCAGTCAATAGGCGTGTAGCCTGATGCCGCGCAAGAGCCAGAGCCGTCTGAGTCCATGACGATGTTCACAACACCGGTTGGAGACTCGATAAAGGTGCCAGAGATGTCCTGGTTACCCGCTACAGATGAGAATCCTGTTGACCACAAGATGTTGGCCGTAGCCAAGTCCAATCCATCATACACATAGATTTGATCCCAGTAGTCCTCAATTTGACCAGAGTTGATCAACAAGAAGATGGATTGTCCCGCAGGAGCAACCGCGTAACCATAGGATACAAAGTTTTGGCTATTGCCATAGCAAAAGTTGCCAGCCCAATCGCATGAAGGAAACTCGCAAGAGCCATCGTCTTCACCAGCATCTGGATTGTAGTTGATCGCGTCCATGTCCGTGCAACCTGGAATCAATACGACACCAATGCAGAAGTCTGTTGATTCAGCTCCACCAAAATCACCGCCTGAAGCGAGGACGTTGCCGTCTACATCAGTCAATGAATATGATCCATAACCATAAGCGCAGCACATGCCATCATTGTACTGGTCATACATGGTCAATGTGTAACAAGCGTCTACTAAGCACACAACTGCTTCCGCAGTCGTCCCAGAGTAATCACCTTGAGCAGCGGATGCAATGACGTTTCCTGCGCCATCGGCAATATCCCAACTGGTTTCACTTGCATAGTTATCGAACACAAGTGACAAAGTCACTTCGTTGGCAGCACACTGCCCATAGGCCGCGGGTGCTGAGTAAAGATAAAGCGCGAACATCGCTACGATGCCACAACACTTTGTAAACGTGTTAAACATTTGATTTGGTTTTGGTTAGAATTTTTAGACAATTTGGTGGGCCCAACTTTTCAAGCCACTTAGAACAACTAGGTTTTCACACTGACGTAAATCGATTCCAGATGCCTTCTACACCTCAGTCTCGACTTGTTTTCATTCGTCGCAATGCATCAAAATTATATTCAGAAGCAAAACGATTCGGGCTAAATGTAGCGCAAGCTTTTAATAAATCCAACAAATCACAACGGAAAAAAAGCACTTCACCCAATAGCTTCATCGTTAATTTCGAGCAACTCAAGGGGACATCACTCCATTTTAGCGAATGTTTAGAGTTCAGAAACTCAAGCAAAGTGAGCTGATAATGAACCCTTTAGACATCTTTACCACATCGCGTTGTGCCAGCTGGCATGAAATGGATGGTAACATGCTGTCTCCCACTCCCCCTTGTTAGCGCACAGTGCATTCACTACGTCTGTCTGGTCGTTCACCAAGCCCGCTTTTCGGGACATCCAAAAGTTAGACAAATTGGCATGCTCCCATGCGTCCTTGCCAGCGCTTCGGTACAACACCTGATCGCGACGCAAATAATCCACAAGGGGCTCACCCATTTGACCAAGTCGCTGCATGCAATGCACTGAAGCATCAATGGAGCAACCCGAAGCACCCGCTTGGGTTTCGTCCAATCCAATCACCACCACCCGCGCTCCTTGCAATTTCCAACTTGCCGTCAGATCTGAACCGTGCGCAGCCCATTCGCTCGTAAACGCCTCCAACACCTCAGCGGCCTGGTCACATTCCTCTTGGGACAACAACCGATCCGCCACATATACCCAGAGTCGGCTGGAGTCGGCCAACCGATCCCAACGACTACCCTGAAGACTGTTTTCTGGGAACCATGCGCTTGTATACACTTCCTTCATTTGACGAAGGTAAATAGCAATCAATTGCCAAACCTGCGTTCAACTGGCAATCCAACCCGGCGCATCGAGCGCGGCACTATGACGAGATTACCTTGTCACGGGAGAATCATCCTGCCAATGCACTGATTTCCCACGCCCCACCGAATTCTCTGAATGCTCGCCGAATTCTTGCGGCTCTAAAATCCCCGTGGCAATGTTCCAACGTAAAGCTTTCCTTGCGAACTTGCGACCGTATGGCGGACACAACGAACCCCGACAACGGACTGATTTCACTCAGTACGCTTCGGCCTTATATCAAGCTACTCATCAAGAATTGGTGGCTCATTGCATTGCTTGCAGGAACCGGCTATGCCTCAGGTCGTCTGATCACCCACCGGCAACTCAACATCTACAGCGCGTCCGCTGAAATTCTATTGGACGCGGGCAAGGAATTGGATTACCAGAAAAAGATGATGGGAACGATGAATCCCTACGGAAATTTTGGGAGCGCTGAGACCAAAGACCAACAACGGATCTTGAGTTCATATGACTTGATTGGACGGGCGGTCGACCGCGTGAACATCACCATCGACTACTTTTTTGTTGGGCGATTGCCCACCAGTCAAGTTTCTCGCTTCAGCAAT
>JAQCJQ010000083.1 GCA_027593035.1 Bacteroidota bacterium
GATCGCCGTCTTATTCATTGACTACGTGACGCGATTTGATGAACTCAGCCATCCTTTTTGGCAAGGCCTCGCCGTGGGCACTTGCATGATTGGCTGGCTGTTGCAAATTTTCGTCTACTTTTTAGATAGCGCCTATCTCGTGTGAATCAATCCCATTGGTATTGATAATCACTGTCTTTCAATCTTGAAGGCAATCCCCGGAACAACTCAAATCGTTGTTGGATGTATCGGATGAATTCATATTGCGTCCATTCCTGCAACAATTCATCTCCCGGATCACAAAATGCGATGAAGGCATCAAACTCCAATGCACTGAGCGAAATGATGTCGTAATCCACATATTTGATGAACAGCTCCCTCAGCAAATCATGCCGCCGATCCGTGTTCTCCAATTCAGCGACCAGCCGCTTGCTCCGCTCATCCCGATTCAAGGCTTCATACAAGAAAGTAATCGGACTCGCCAGTGCATCCACCTTGGAAATGCGATAATCTTCCTCGTTGTATCCCAAAGCTTCGATGTCGCGGAGTATTTCTCGCAACTCTCTGGGCGCTACGACTTCTGCCACACCTACCTCAACTTGCAGTCGACGCAATCGGACCTCGAAGTCCCATTGTCGGCCTTCATTCGGAGCGATGCGCTCAACCGTATGAAATCCTATGGCACCGAAAGCCAAGGTATCCCCGGGACACACGGCGAGGAGAAAAGTCCCCAAATAATCGACAAACTGTCCACCCCCCATGCGTGATCGGTTCACCACCATGGCTACCGGGATCATGTGGCCCGAAGCATCGGCTACACTCCCTGAAACGAGCATCAAACTATCGCAACGTGGGGAAACGGGCGCATTTTGTGACAAGGCAAGGGAATAAAAAGCACAGTGCGCAATACTCCACAGTGCGATTCGCATAACTGTCTTCGACATGGGCGCAAGATACTCTTGGCATCGTGTTACCTTCGAAACATGGCGCAAAAAGCTGGCCCAAAAAAGAATAACAACGCGGCACAGGCCTCTTCCGAAGATGCCATCCGGCAGGCGAAAGCGCGCATTCTCAGCGCGCACGGCGCCCCCTTGGAAATCCTTCAATGGGCCCGAGACATCGAAAATGGCAGCCGGAAGGCTTTGGGACAGGCCATCACCTTGGCCGAAAGCCGACTAACCGAGGACCGGGACAAGCTCGAAGAGTTATTGGATTTGCTTCAATCCAGCGAACGCCGCTCAAACAGCTGGCGCATGGGAATTACCGGCGTACCTGGTGTCGGAAAAAGCACCTTCATTGAATCGTTTGGCGCCGCTTGGATTGAAAAAGGTCATCGCGTGGCGGTGTTGGCAGTGGACCCCAGTAGCGAGCGGTCTGGAGGCAGCCTGCTCGGGGATCAAACTCGGATGGAATCGCTGACCCGAAATCCCGACGCGTTCATCCGCCCCAGTCCATCCGCACGGACATTGGGTGGGGTGACTCGCGCTACGCATGAATCCATCCTGCTCTGCGAAGCGGCTGGATTTGACCGCATCCTGGTCGAAACCGTTGGAGTCGGCCAATCCGAAACCTCCGTACGCCAACTAACAGACGCCTTTATTCTACTCATGTTACCGGGTGCTGGCGACGACTTGCAGGGCATCAAACGGGGCATCATGGAAATGGCGGATTTGATTTTGGTCAACAAATGTGACGGACCAACCACATCGCAAGCCCAGCAAGCGGCATTGCAATACCGACAAGCCATTCATTTGCTGCCTGCTGCCGAGGGAGGACACCTCGTGGATGTGCAAACCATGAGTGCCTTGGAGCAGACAGGGATCGCAGAAACCTGCGGCGCCATCGAAGAGTTGATGCAGCTTTGGGAGGACAATCATTGGCTTGAAAAGCAACGATCTCAGCAGGCGGTGCGTCAATTCAACGACCATGTCCGTTCACTGCTATTCGAACAATCACAATTTTCACCGGAGCACCAGCAAACCTGGGAACGGTTGCAAACTGAGGTTCAACGCCAGCAAATCAGCGCTTTCGCCGCGGCCAGAAAATGGCTGAATTCCATAGCTTCGCCAACATGACCGAATGGATGATAGGTTGGGCGGCGGTGGGGTTTGTTTCCATCGTTCAGTGGACAGGAGAGCAAAATCCCTTCGCTGGTCGGTCATTGCGCGGTGCCGTGTCTTTTTCCCAATCATCGTGGATTCCACAGCTTAAACGCCCGTGGACGATCGTCTTCATCGGGTGGTGCACATGCTTCGGGTTATACGCTGGACTACAAAATGCAGCGTGGTCACTTGCGCTCATGACAGGACTTGCCGTTTTTGCGGGGATTCGCGCGTCCAATTTCCGGAGAAAAATCACCGTTCAAGAAGAGGACTCCCCAACATCCATTCACTCCCGGCTTATTCAGTTGCGCCTGCAGTTGCAACGATTGCATGAAAAAGAACGGCTCAGTGTGCGCCTGGAAAAAGCGGAACAATCTCAAATGGTTCTTGACCGGTATGACCAACGGTTTCAGGTCATCTTGTTGGCCATTGAAAACCACCTCATGTTCGGCGATCATGGACGGGCGGAACGTATCATCACGCTGTTTTCAAGGCATTTGAGACACATCCTCTATGAAGGATCCGTGCCTTTCCTTACGCTCGAAACGACCATTGAGCACATCAAAACCCATCTGAGCCTCATGGAGCTGCTAACAGCAGGCCGTTTCAATTGCGACATCGATGATGGGATGCTGGAGGCTGCTCATTTTGCGCGGTGCACAGAAAGCTTGAGGATCAGTCCTTGGGTTGAATCCATGGTTTGGCCCTTTTTTGAATGGGCGGAACGCCATATCGAGCCCATTGATCCCATGCAATTGCTTTTGGATGTCGAGGATGGTGAAATCACGCTGACTTGCGCACACCCGAGTTTGATTGAAGCGCAAATTGTCTCTACCCAGCGACTCAAGCTGCTGGGTGATTATGCTCAATCAGGCGAAGAGACTGTTTGGGAACAACCGCTCAAGGTCGTGGCTTAAGCACCTCTTTTAAATCACACGGTTCAAAAGCTCGTCGACCGTGCAGGCCACTTGATCCCCGGTGCTCATGTCTCGCAATGTCCAAACATCCGCAGATCGCTCCTGTTCGCCACGCATCGCGACGAATTGAACCCCCAGATCTGAAGCGTGCTTCAATTGCTTTTTCATTTTAGCGGGATCTGGGTACAACTCGCTATCCACCCCCGCATTCCGCAGAGCCTGAAGCAACACCAAGGCGTCATCAACGCCTTCGTCATCCATCTGTACAATCATGATTTTGGACCCAACTCGAGATTCTTCAGGGAAGCAATCAAAGTGTTCGAGGACATCGTAAATGCGATCAGCGCCAAAGCTAATCCCGACTCCACTCATGCCTTCCCATCCAAAAATTCCCGTCAAATCAGCATAGCGACCCCCCCCGCAAATGCTCCCAACAGGAGCGTTATCCACACGAACTTCAAAGATGGCCCCGGTGTAGTAGTCCAATCCTCGAGCCAAAGCCGGGTCAAACAGCAGACGATCGGGGTCTATTCCACAATTTTGAGCCCGCTCAAACAGGATCTGCATTTCGGTCCACGCTCCCTGTGCTTCGCTGTCTTCCGCTGAAAGCATGGAGCGTAAATCTCGCATGCGATCAGAAAAAGATGGCTGATGAAGCAACTCAAAAAGTCCTTCTACAGATTGAATCACTGAAGATTCAAATCCCCGATCTCCCAATTCTTTGACAACACCGGGTGTGCCCACCTTGTCCCATTTGTCCAAAGCAATGGTCAAATCTCCCAGCTGGTCTGACACCCCCCAGCTCCTCGCCAACCCATTGAGCAATCGACGATCATTGATCGCAATGCGGTATCCCGGCACTCCCAACTTGGCCAGCACTTCATCAAAAAGCAACATCAAATCCAGTTCACACAAGGCACTCTCGGACCCAATGATGTCTGCATCACATTGCGTGAATTCTTGGTAACGTCCTTTGCCCGGTCGATCTCCGCGCCAAACTGTTTGCATTTGGTAACGCCGAAATGGAAACTGCAATTCGTTGCGAGACATGACCACAAAGCGAGCAAACGGTACGGTCAAATCGTACCGCAGGGCCTTTTTAGAAATGCTCGAGACCAGTGCTTTGCTGTCCGAAGACGCCAAAGCTTGGGCATCGGCTTTTGCTAAAAAATCACCATTGTTTAGAATGCGAAAAATCAGCTGATCCCCCTCCTCTCCATATTTTCCGGTCAAGGTGGAAAGGTTTTCCATGGCCGGTGTTTCAATGGGCTGGAATCCATGCCGTTCAAACGCTTCGCGCATGATACCAAACATCCAATTGCGCCGCGCCATGACGTGGGGACCAAAATCGCGTGTTCCTTTGGGGATAGATGGCTTGCTCATCGTTTACTTTGAACTGGAAAGGTCCGTTATTTCTTTCGGCGGTATTGGATAAAAGCAACAATAGTCAAAATGGCCATGGCAAGAAATACGTACTGCATACTGTAAGATTGTTCGTGAGAGCGCTAAATTCGGGAATTGATGGAAACGAATGATAAAGAGAGGACACTTTCCGGTCACCAAGGTGCTTTATATGATGCTGCCTGGAATTCAAAGTCCCAAGAATGGGTGACAGCTGGGGGTGATGGCGTGGTGGCCAAGTGGTCTTTGGACGACATATTGGCCGGACAAGCGATCCTTCACCATGAAAAAGCGTTTTTTTGCGTGTGCTTGAACGGCGACGGCTTGGTCGCAGGCACAGAGGATGGCGACTTGTTTTTTCTGGATCTTTCTGGATCTGTGGCGCGATGGCCTGCTCACCGAGGAGGCGTTTTCGCCTTGCTCCTCCATGCAAACGGACGAATCTACTCTGGAGGGGGCGATGGACGCGTTCTGGAATGGACCGAAGGGAAGCTCACGGGAGAATGGTCGCTGTCATCCCCGGATAAAATCAGAACGCTAGTGGCTCATGGCGATTGCATTTTCGTCAGTTCTAGCAATGGCGAAGGACGACTGTGGAATCCCGCTGACCCCTCTGGATTGGCCCATGCGCCTCGAATGGGATTCCATGAAGGCGGTTTGTATGCCGCTGTTTTCATCGCAGAAAAGGATGTTTGGGTTACAGGAGGACGAGATGGTCACTTGCGCGTTTGGAATTCAGCGGGGGAAAGCGTCCTGCACATGCCTGCACATGAGGGAGCGATTTACCGCATGCAAAGGACAGCGGATGTGATTTGGACCGCCAGTCGAGACAAGACGGTCAAATGCTGGTCCATTGAAAGCCTCCAGCCGTTGGCCAAATGGACACACCGCAATGGTGGCTGCCGGCGCTCCGTCAATGCGCTCAACATCGGTGGGCCAAACCTGGAATGGATGCTAGCTGGTGGTGATGATCGCCAAGGACATTTGGTCGAGTGGAGAAAATTGTTACCAGCGAATGGGCTCTAGCCCTCTATCAACAAGCCATGCATTGGCTTGACTAAATGGTTTAGAACCAAAGAAACCACGGTAGGCAGAAAGGGGGCTTGGATGGGCAGATTCCAATACGAGATGGTCCGGATGCACGATGCGTCGCTTGTGCTTTCTAGCCTGGTTTCCCCACAAAATGAATACGATGGGACGATCGGATTCCAGCAAAACGTCTAGCACCGCACCGGTGACCTCCTGCCAACCAAGATGAACATGACTTCCCGGCTTGCCTTCAGACACGGACAAAACATCGTTGAGCAGCAACACCCCTTGCTGAGGCCAGTGCTGCAGAGCGCCTTGATCATTCATCCCATTCAACGTTCGACTCTCGGGTCCGACATCGTCCAACAATTCTTTGAACAGATTCCGCAATGAAGGAGGCCAAGCCACGCTCTGCATGACTGAAAACGCCAATCCATGCGCTTGTCCTTTTCCATGGTATGGATCCTGCCCCAGAATGACCACCTTCACTGCACCGGGATCACATTCGCGCAAAGCAGCTAGCTCCAAGCCTTCCGGCGGAAAGCACGTTTCCTTCTCACGAACCTTTGACAGGGAGGCTTCCAAGGTCACCCAAACATGCAGAGCAATCCGTTTTCCCAACGCTTTTCTCCAAGCAAAGGAAAGTTGATCAAACAGCGGTGAATTTTCCAAAGGCATGCGCAAAAATCCATGCTTTCTGCAGGTATTCCAACCAACATTGGGCTTTTCGTTGAAAACAACATTCAAAGATTCTTTGTCATACAAAAGGAAGAAGTACTTTTGTGCTTTGCTCCCGACGCCATTTTGACGGAGTTTTTTCCATCTTGTACCCGATCACCTTTGTCGTTAACTGACACTTCGCTACGCAACCAATTGGAAACCAATCAAGGAAAAACCTTGTATGGTTACCAAAAGAATGCCATCAGTACGTTGATGGGCCGGATGGAAAAATTTCCAGAACGCTATAACCTGCTCTTCCAATTGCCCACTGGAGGCGGGAAAACTGTGATTTTCTCTGAATTAGCGAAGCGATACATTCTGGAAACTGGAAAACGCGTCCTTATTCTGACCCACCGGATTGAATTGTGCGGGCAAACGAGCCGCATGTTGACGGACATCGGCGTTCCGAATAAAATCATCAACAGCAAGGTCAAGGAGCTGGATGAGGAAGAGGATTTCTGGTGCTATGTCGCCATGGTTGAAACCCTCAACAACCGGTTCAGCGATGAACGCATTGATTTTGAGAACTTGGGACTGGTGATCATCGATGAGGCCCACTACAATAGCTTTCGCAAGCTGTTTGGCTATTTCGCCACCCAAAACATTTTGGGCGTAACCGCCACCCCGCTGAGTTCCAACATCAAGCTTCCCCTGAAAGACAACTACAATGAGTTGATTGTCGGAGAGTCCATCTCTGCGCTGGTGGATCAGGAGTTTTTGGCTGAAGCGGTTACCTATAGCTACGATGTCAACCTGCGATCACTCAAAATCGGAATCAACGGGGATTATACGGTGAGCAGTTCAGAGCGGTTGTATGGCAACTACCTGATGCAGGAAAAACTGCTCTATGCTTATGAGGAGAAGGCGAAGAACACCAAAACACTGATCTTCAACAACGGGATCAACACGTCGAAATCCGTGCAGGCTATGTTCGAGGAAGAGGGCTACGAGTGCAAGCACTTGGACAACACCCACAGTGAAAAAGAACGCCACGACATTCTCGAGTGGTTTGAAAAGAAGCCGGATGCCATTTTGAGCTCTGTTTCCATTTTGACCACAGGATTCGACTCCCCTTCCGTTGAAACCATCATCTTGAATCGGGCCACCAAATCGCTGACCTTGTATCACCAGATGATTGGGCGTGGATCCCGTGTTTTACCTCACAAGAAGAAATTCAACGTCATCGATTTGGGCAACAATGCCCGGCGTTTTGGTTTGTGGGACACCCACGTCAACTGGGCAGACATTTTCAAATCTCCGAACTCCTACATTGAAGGACTCTATTCCGACGAAGAAATCGAGGAGGAGTTTGTGTATGAGTATTCCGAAGACTTGATGGCGCGATTGGCCGGAGGACCCGATCCCGACTTCAATATGGCCGAAGCCTACGTGGAAGTGATGCGCGCAGGCGGACGACCGAAAGAAGCCATCGACCGGAGCATTGCGCATCACGTGAGCATTGTGCGGTATTTATGCGAAGATTTCTGGGATGCTTCAGACCTCTTGAAAGAGCTGGAAGGCGACATCATTTACCGTGTGCGTTTGTATTCGAAATGCATCTCGAAAACAACCGAAAACTACAAGAACTGGCTGAAAGAGGACTACCTCCGAAAACTCCAGAGCGAATTGCGTCAGGCCTATGCTGACGATGATCAATAAGACCATTTGAACGCGCCATTGTCACGGTTACAAACTTGATGACAACGTCTGCAAAAGCGATCCGGCTTCATTCCCTTTTTTCGGGAAATTTGCGCATGCCTGTTGCCATTGAACCCTGGATGAATGCATTTCCACTGCATCTCGGATTCGCCCTGATTACTTCCGTTTTTTTGGGCGTTTTTTTTTCATTGCGACCGCTTCCCACCTCCTCTCGAAGGCGCTCCATCGCCATGACGTTGATGGCACTATCAGGAATAGGTGCGGTCTCCTGCACCGCGAGTTGGGCCATTCAATTTGTCCCGATTTCTGTCCCATTGAATGAATTCTCCCGATCCACAGGTTGGTGGGCATTTCTCATACTCTCTGCTTCTGTGCTGCTATACGCCCAACGCCGCGCTGAAAAACCAGCGCCACAGCAAAGCAAGCCGCTGCAAAATGCCGTGATACAAGAACAGCTCTTGATTCAAAGCGTGGCCCAGGTCAAAAAGAACATTCATTTGAAGGACCGTGTGCGGCAGGCCAAGCGAAACAACTTGCGTTCACAAATGAATCCCCATTTCTTATTCAACGTACTCACGGGAATACAAGATTTGTTGTTGCGAGAGCAAGGGGAAAAAGCAAGCCATGTGTTTGGCCGATTCAGAAAATTGCTCATGCAAGGCTTCATGCACAATGATCAAATCATTGGGTCCATACAGCAAGAATTGAATCACGTTGCACAGTACATCGATTTGGAGTCCATCCGTCTGTCAAAACCCATTGGCTGGAAATCCAAGGTGAATCCTTCGGTGAATCTAGAGCGCACCCCTTGTCCGAAATTCCTATTGCAACCGTTGGTTGAGAACGCTATATGGCATGGTCTTTCAGGGCTATCGACTGAAGACCCCCAAATCGAAATTCACGTTTTCTGGGAGGAGGAAAATCTCATTTTACAAGTGCATGACAATGGAAAGGGGCTCAAGAAACTTGAAACTTCCAGTGGTTCAGAAAAACAAGACGCC
>JAQCJQ010000084.1 GCA_027593035.1 Bacteroidota bacterium
CTTTGGGACACGTATCGCGCGCTGCATCCTTGGATGAACTTGACGCAGCCGGAGCGGGCTTCCGACATGGTCCAGAGCATGCTCGCTCATGCCCGGGAAAGCGTGCACGGCATGCTGCCCATCTGGAGCCACCAAGCCAATGAGAACTGGTGCATGATCGGCTACCACGCCGTCTCGGTATTGGCCGATGCCGTGGCCACCGGAGTTCCGGGAATCGACGTGAATGAAGCCTTGCATGCCGCCGTACAAACCGCCCAAGTCCCCTACTTCGACGGATTGGGGGAGTACATGGAATACGGCTATGTCCCGGATGATTTGAGCCATTCCTCGGTATCCAAAACACTGGAGTACGCCTATGATGACTGGTGCATTGCGCGGCTTGCTGAGGCCGCTGGCAAAGCGGACGTCATGGCTGAGTTTGACAGACGTGCCGGGAGCTACGGAGCCGTCTGGGATGCTTCGAGTGGATTCATGCGTCCGCGGCTATCGGATGGCTCCTTCCGAAAGGAATTCGATCCGCTGGACACCCACGGACAGGGCTTCATTGAAGGCAATGCCTGGAATTACGGGCTGTATGTTCCGCACGCCAACGACTCCTTGATCGCCTGGCACGGGGGACCCGAAGCGTTCATCGCCCATCTGGATTCTCTGTTCACGATGGAGTTGGACGATCGCTACTTCGCCCATACCGAGGACATCTCTCGCGATGGGATCATCGGCAACTACGTCCACGGCAACGAACCCGGACACCACATCGCCTACCTCTACAATGCTGCCGGTGCACCCGAAAAAACACAGGAACGCGTGCGCATGATTTGCGACCGGATGTACGGGCCGGATGTCAATGGGCTTTGCGGCAATGACGATGCGGGGCAAATGTCTGCGTGGTATTTGTTTAGCGCTTTGGGATTCTACCCGGTCGCTCCCGGATCGGGATGGTATGAATTGGGAAGTCCCTCCGTTGCCAATGCCACGGTACAACTGGGTGCTGGCCGTGCCTTGAACATTGAAACGGAAGGCAACGCGGTCGATCGATTTGCCGTGGAATCCGTTTACTGGAATGGTGTTCGCATCGCGGGCACACGCATTCATGCGAAAGAACTGACCCAAGGTGGAACATTGAAATTCGTCTTCCAAAATGAGTCCAAGACAGCTACACTGAAAGCACCCGCAAGGCATGCTCTACCTCCTGATGGATGTGCTTTGAACTTAAGCTTAAAAGGTTCTAATAGTGAAGGTTGGAGCGTTTCATCTCACCTGAACTTCAACAGAGGAAGCTACGTGATTTCGCCGAATGACCCTCAAAACATGCTGGGCCGATTCCAACTTTTCGTCGAAGACACCCCCTTCATTCAGTTGGCTGAAAACATCACGGAATGGCCTTCGCCCAGCCTCATCGAGGAGCCTTTTGGACACCCCGATATTTCCGTAGCACAACGCCCAACATTGTATCGCCAATCGTTTGAAGTGCGCTCTCAAGCGGACTTCCAAGTGCAGGGACACGCGACATTCGTTTTGGAACCTTCTTGCATCTTCTACCGCATGGATTTTGAGTTGACTCAAGTTCAGGGCGTTCTTGAACTTCAAACCCACGCATTGCACCGGGCTTCTCCCCCAAACACCATCTGAATACCATGGCTCTGACCCCCACCACTGACCTCCCACTTGGATTCAAAGCTCCGCACTTCCAACTCCCCAATGCCATCGATGGCGCGATGCTTTCTTCGCTAGAATTGATGCAGGGTGGACCGACCGTTGTGATGTTCATCTGCAACCACTGTCCGTTTGTTGTGCACCTGTTGGACGGCTTGGTCGCATTTGGAAATGACATGAAAGCGCGAGGCGTGAACGTCATTGCCATCTCCAGCAACGATATCAACACCCACCCCCAAGATGACTTTCCGCTTATGAAAGCGCTGGCAGAGGAACGGCATTTTCCATTTCCCTACCTCTACGATGAAAGCCAAGAGGTGGCGCGTGCCTACGATGCGGCGTGCACTCCAGACTTCAGTGTGTTTGATGCGAATCAGCAATGCGTGTACCGCGGGCAATTCGATGCTTCACGTCCAGGCAACGGCATCCCTGTAACGGGCCATGATCTGCGAGCTGTCGTCAACACGTTGTTGGATGGCCGGGAAGTTTCCGCGGATGGACAAGTCCCCTCCATGGGCTGCAACATCAAGTGGAAATAAACGACTGAGCGGATCAGCTTTTCGAAGCCGGCGCGGCCTTGTGCTCCCGCCACTCCTTCCGCTCTTCCTTGGACAGGAACGTCCAAGCCAAAATCCGTGTGGACTTGTTGCCCGTGCCCATGGGGATGGTCTTGATCTCTTCGGGCTTGATCGTTTTCAATTCGTGGTACAACGCTTTGAGGTGGGACTGTTTGGACACCAGCGTAGAAAACCAAAAGACATTTTTAGCATAGGTCCGGCTTTCCCGCATCATCGTTTGAATGAACTTCACTTCCCCTCCTTCGAAGATCAGCTCCTTCGCGATGCCCGAAAAATTGAGCATGGGACTTTGCGGCCTCTCCCCAGTCAGATTTCGAGTCTTCCGAAGAGTTCCTTGAATGGCATCTTCTGCGCTGGCGTGAAAAGGCGGGTTGCACATGGAAAAGTCCACACGCGTTGTCGGCTCCAGGATTCCGCGAAAAATCCGAGTCCCATCCGTTTGGTGCCTCACGTCCAACTTGCCTTGCAACATCGGATTCGCAGCCATGATGACTTCCACAGAAGCGAGGGACTCTTCCGACACATCCGACCCAATGAACGACCAACCGTATTCGACAATGCCGACAATGGGATAGATGGCACTGGCCCCCACGCCGATGTCCAAACAAGTCACTTGCGGTCCTTCGGGAATCTGGCCGTAATGGTTTTCCCTGAGCACATCGGCCATGTAGTGCACGTAATCGGCTCTTCCTGGTACCGGTGGACAGAGGTTTTTGTCCGGGAAATCCCACGCTTCCAGCCCGTAATTGTGCAGGATGAGCGCACGGTTGAGCAACTTGACCGCTTCGGGCTGCGCGAAATCAATGGTGTCGTCGCCCGACTTGCTTTTCTTGACAAATGCCGCCAACTCAGGAAGGCGAGCAACCAATGCCGGGACTTCGTAGCGGTTGCGATTGCGGTTGCGCGGGTGCAGTCTTGGACTGTCTTTTTTGGGTTTTGCAGGAGGCACGGGGCAAGGTACGCACGATGGTCGGAAGCACAGCGCGCCAGCATTGTACCGGGTTGCAGAACTCATTCACAATTCCAGTTGAATAACTGAATCAACAGGCGTCCAATTCGTTGATTTCATTTCTCAAATTGCATGCATCTAACCCCTTATTCATTTTTCAATGAAGCATCTTGTTCCAACCCTCGTTGGCCTTGTGGTCATGGTCGTTTTAAGCACCGTTTATTATGAACTCATTATGGGAGGCATCCCACCAGGTGCCTGCATGAAAGCCGAACCCAACATGGCCGTCGTCATGCTGGCCAACGTGCTGTACGTCGCTTTGATTGCGTACATCATCAGCGCAACGCAAACCACCTCTGCCAAAGAAGGAGCCAAGCACGGCGCCATTGTTGCTCTGACAGCCAATGGCTTTCTCAATCTGTTGATGCTCGCTATGTTTGACTTTCCCATGATCACTACAGCCACTGTCATCCAAGACATCGTGGTCAACATCCCCATCGGAGCGGCGGTTGGTGCGTCCATTGCGTGGATGGCCGGACGAGGTCAATGAGCATACGAAGCGGGGAGATCCTTTTCCCCCAAAGACACATCAATGCCCAGAAGCTACGGTTTCTGGGCATTTTTTATGAGCCGATACCGCGCCCAAGGTTGCCTCCCCCTCGAGCGGCATTGTTTTCATTTTTTCACACCTCGAGGACGCCATGTTGAGAAGAACAGGGTCATACCGCTTAGGACAGTCAAAAGGCCCAACACAGACATGGCTCGCAAGAGCAGGTTGTTGAAGTTGTCCCGGCTGGCGTAGTCCATGGTATGGAACATCCACAAGGCATCAAACAGTCTCCAGTCATTGTTCCGAACCCGCACAAGCTGTCCGTTGAGCGCATCGATGTAAAAAACCACGCTATCTGGATTGTCCCAGTGAATGGCCCAAGCCGGAAGGGCCTGTTCCCGGAACTCATGGTGCGGCCCCGTTTCTTCAACGCGCTCAATCCAGGACACCTCAGGCGATCCGACCACTCGGTTTTGAGCGATGGCCCGTGCTTCTTCTTGACTCAGTTGGCCGCGCGTTAATCCTGTTTTGGCCGATCCCAGCCCGCGGTCATTGACCCACCAATACGGCTCGTCCAACACATCCAATAGCTCCGCGCTTTCAAGGCTTCGAACGTCCGAATTCACAGCGCTATCGGTTGGCAAAAACTGCACACCGTCCGCACCCCATGCCGGCGATGGTGTTTGCTTCACCCAGGGATCTCCATGCACCACATCGAGGTCGCTCCAGCTGAAATACAACCCGCTGATGGTCCACGCCAGGAACTGAACACCGATGATGACACCAAGCAATCGATGGGTTTTCCGTAACAGGCGGATGCGCTCGTGCAATTTCATGAGGCCAATTTAATCCAGCTCCGGCAGGTGGAACTCTTTGTGTCCTCTAAACTTGGTTTTCAACCCCACAATAGGATATCATTGGTTCATGGAAAAGCGCGCCCTTCAACCCGCACATGCCTCCGCACTCGAAGCGATTGGCAACACCCCTATGGTACAGTTGCGCCGCATCGTTCCTGCAGGATGCGGTCGTGTTTTTGTGAAGTTGGAGTGGTACAACCCCACCGGCTCCAAAAAAGACCGGATGGCCTTGGCCATGATCGAAGGCGCAGAAAAGCGTGGAGACCTGAAGCCCGGAATGACCGTCGTGGAATTTTCAGGGGGAAGTACCGGCGCAGGATTGGCATTTGTCTGTGGCGTGAAGGGCTACCGCTTTCGACTCATTACTGGCGATGCGTTTGGGAAAGAGAAGATTGACATGATGCGGGCGCTGGGAGCGGAAGTGGAAATCATCTCCAGTCCTGACGGCAAAATATCGAAGGAATTGGTCCAAGCCATGATTGCCCGGGCCCGCGCAATCTCGGAGGAACCGAACACGTATTGGACGGACCAACTGACCAACCCCGATGTCCCGACCGGCTTTGTCTCATTGGGTGAGGAGATCTTGGCTCAATTGGACGGGAAAGTTGATGCCGTCTGTGACACCATTGGCACCTCTGGCACCTTGATTGGTATCGCGCGGGCCTTCAAGGAGGCGAATCACCCGGCCTTGCTCGTGGCGTTGGAACCCGCCGCTTCTCCCATCCTGACCGCCGGTCGCAGCGGAAGTCATCACGTCGACGGTGTGGGATTGGGATTCATTCCCGCCAAATACGAACCGGCCTTGGTGGATCGCGCGATGGCCATTGAAGAAAACGAAGCGCGAGCGATCTGTCGGGAATTGGCGCAAAAAGAAGGACTGTTTTGCGGAACCTCCTCGGGCATGAATGTGGCAGGCGCCATCGCCTTGGCACGCGAGTTGGGCCCGGACTCTACCGTCGTGGCCGTGGCCTGCGACACCGGCCTGAAATACCTCCAATCGGGGTTGTTTGACTGAATGGCAATCGCTCAACACCCTGGAGCACTCGCAATCACAAATAGCTCAGTCATGACTTTTGAGGATTGTGCTTCGTGTGATTCATCCAAAACCGAGAGGGACGATACAACACGAGCACCACCGCGATCCAGGCGGCATACACCCCGACCAACCCCACACCATATCCCTTCAATTCCGAACTTCGCGTTCCGAATGCATCGAGGATCATGGCCTCCCAGCCAAACCCTTGAATGGCTGAAAGAGTGCAGGCCCACTTGGCGCGGGTATCCATAAACGACAACAAGATCAAGACTGGCCCCAAGGTCATCAAGTGAGCCGCTAAAAAACCGTGGACCGATGATGGCCTCCCTTCTTTTTTCGCAAAGCGCGGGGACGAACTAATCGAGTACATTCACGACTCACAATCCATGATTCGACCCCAGAGAACCGATGAAGGCAACCGTTCATTGACGGCCCTTAAATCGACGAACTATAGGCTTGTATACCGGTTCATTTCTCACGTCAACACCAATCAGCATCATGACCAATACCAGCCTCTCTTTCCTCACCCTTTTGTGCATCGGCACGACCGTGGCTTGCTCTCGCAATGGTGCACCGGCTGAAAACAAACAAGACGACGTGGTGAGTGTACCTGCCACCGTTCCGCACCAGTATGGCGGATGGTATTGTCCGGACAATCTCGGTGGCTTTCCAGCAGTTGACATCCTGGACTGGAACGATGTGCCCGTGGTGAATGGACGAATGGCCACGCAAGAGGAAACTCAAAATGGCACCTCGTTGATTTTTGTGGATGCCGAAAAACATCCCGATGCTCGGCCTTTGGACCTAAAAATGCCCCGACTAGCGCGATTTTTCAATGTGCAATCAGACAAAAACGAACTCGTCATTGTCATACAAGCACTGGCCATTTCAAGTGACTCCATCGTCGGATTTCGTTACCTGAATGGCGGAAACGGCAGCGCCCGATTCGATGAAGTGACCCTGTTGTCCGATGATGCGATCAGTCGATTGACCCCGGCTCGCTTTGTGCAGTTCAACATTCCGATCCAAGCTGGAACTGACGCCGTCTGGACCGTGCTCACAGATGACGAGTTCAGCGCACCCCTGCAAGCGGTATTTGATCCTGAGAACGCCCTTGAATCCGACTGGAATCAATCGTCAGAAGTCAATTTTAATTACCCCAAATCGGGCGCGATCACCCGGGCATTCGCAGGGGATGTGTGGGGCAATTTGTACATACAGATTGACTGCCAATCCGAGCAGCAGCAGTACGTTGAGAAGTTCCTTCTTTCCGGTATTTTAGGATCCAATGAAACAACCCTTCACATCGCGTGTGGCCCGTATGAAGCTGATTTCAACGAGCAAAAATCCATTTTACAAAAATGGGCTGAGGAGGTCAAGATTTTGAGTGAAAGCACGCAGTTCCAAGCCGATATCTCGCGATGGACTTGGCGAATCAACTCACCCCAAGATAGCGGTTGCTAAGAGCAACATGGCCTCCCTCAATACATGAGGTGTTTCTTGGCAGCCTCCTCCCACTTCGCTTGGTACTTCGCGTCAACGAAATAAATCAGGAGGTCCGCTTGGTAGGCGTTCTCTACGAAAAAGACTTTTTTATCGGCTTGGTACGCGGCATCGACAAAAAACCAAAGCCCCTCATTCTTTTCAGCTTGGTACGCCGCATCCACTTTGAACACGAGCAAATCCGCCTGGTAGGCCGCATCCACCACGAAAATCTTCACGTCGGCTTGGTAAGCCGCATCCACGGAAAACACTTTCTGAGCGGATAGGCTATCGAGCATCGCCACCATGGCCAGCAAAAGCACAAGAACATATTTCATGGTGCATATTACAGCAAATGGCTTGACCAACTTCATTCGTGGAGGTCCAGCTCCCACCCCATCAGCAACCCTTCGAGTTGATCGCGGCGAAATTTGGCCTTGCGGATGCGGTTCTGGTCCGGCTGGATCCGCCATCCTGTGGCCGTGCGAAAATCCGCTCGCTCGAGGCGCGTGCGCTCAAAACTCGCTCCTGCAAGATCCAATCCTTCAAACACCACCTTCTCGCAATTGGCGCCTGTAAAGTCGACTTCTCGCGCCCGGCCGCCATTCCAAGAGACCTGCCGCAAGTCCGCCCCTTCGAAGTTGGCAGCATCCAAGATGCAGCCTTCAAAGTGCATGTTGAGCCCCAAGGCATTGCAAAGTGAAAAATTGACACCGACCAATTTGCAGGATTCAAATCGGACAATCTGCAGTCCCAGCCCCAGCGTCCTCACGTTGGACAAATCACAATCGACCCAGGTGCAATGCTCAAATCGCGCTCCCCTCAAATCCTTCTCCGACCAATTCACTCCGTGGAATGTGCACGCGTCGAATCGCGCGCCTTTGAGGTCTCCCCAAACATCCGAAGCGGTATACTGTTGGTCAACTGATTCGATCATAGGGCTTTGTGTACGCTGCAATGTATGGAATGGAGTCACGCAATCTGCCTGAATCCGGCACTTCTGCATTGAAGACCTCCTGTTTTTGCAGCGGCAAAAGTAGCCTTAAAATCGACATTACAATTGTTCAACTTTCTCGATACAATTGCCGTTTTACACGGACCACTTCGCACATTCCTTCTCAACAAAATTCACGTCCAAAAATCTTTGCGTAAATACGACTTGGCACTCACCGAACATACGATCAAGATTTTTCAACGAATGCAACAAGAACGATGAATAACTGACATTGTTTGTGTCTTCTGCCTTCAAAACAACTGAAAAAATTAATATTAATGAGCATTGTTACCTGCCCCGAATGCAAGATGAATACTGCCAAAGGCAAATTTCATTCTTGGCAAATCCTTGTCGCGATTTGTTTTTTTCCATTGGGAATGCTGGCGTTACTAGGTGATCGACAGCCTACTAAGTGTAATGGATGCGGCAATACCTGGCAGGCATAACCATGTTTCAAGGCATCAAGAACGTACCAGGGCTAGACCCTCGGGAAGGCCACCTTCAAGAAATTGCTGACAAGCTTCCGAATTTAGGAGTTGCAATTAACAAAAACGAAAAAGTCATCATCTACAAGCGCTCGGACACCTTCTACACGCAGCACACCACGTTGACATTGAACCATGACGGTACACGCGCTGCGATCACGTACAA
>JAQCJQ010000085.1 GCA_027593035.1 Bacteroidota bacterium
TCTTGATTAAACTCATCTGAAAAATGAAGGACCCAATTTGAATTGATTTGAGAATTAACAGGAAAAGTGTTTGGAGGAGTATCAGGATCAATAAACTGAGCATTAACAAATAAAGAAAATCCAAGAAAAAGAAAGAATAGTGAAAACCTTTTCATAAAGAAAACTTACTCAATAAATTCTTAAAAAAGTTCGAAACTGGGACCGAGAGGTCCACCAAAATGGAATCTTTCTCTCAATGAGATTGGTTCCGTTTTTTTTTGAGCCCTTGAAATGAAGGTCGTTCAAGTCTTGACTCTATTTTCGTCAGATGAATTGGTTCACCTTCATTTTTGTGGTTTGCCTGTATGCGTTGTACCATGTATTTGAGGCCTTTACGGATATCAGTATTGAACAGCAACTTGCCGTTGCATCAGTGTTGATTCTGGCCTTTGGGATCCCGCATGGGGCCATTGATCACGTATTGTTCTTTAAAAAGAATACCACATCCCAACTGAAGTTTTACGGGGCTTATCTCGGACTGATTCTCTTGTTTTTAGTTGGATGGCTCGTTGAGCCTTTGTGGAGTTTTGTTTTTTTTTCTGGTGCTTTCCGCGTTTCATTTTGGAGAAAGTCAACTCAATGACCTGAAGTTGAAACGATCATTTCTACGTCCTGTTTTGTTTCTGACTTGGGGTCTGACGTTGCTGCTAACGCTTATTTATTACAATACAGCGGAGCTGATAGGGCATACCGGGTTTTTCAAGGATACCGCAGTTTTTCAGGCTGTATATCAACATGAATTTCTCTCTGAAGCGTTCATCGCGTTGAATGCCTTGACAGTGGGTATGCTCTTCGTCTTTATTCAGAGGGGCTCCTTTGATTGGAATCGGCTGGGTGGAGAACTCTTCCTCCTGGCTCTGATCCATCTGACGTTCTTCTTGTTTCCGTTCATCATCGGTTTCACCATGTATTTTGTGGTGCTGCATTCACTGCGCGTGATGAGTCAAGAATTTCAGTTTTTGAAAAAGGAGAAGGATGCGTTTTCCTTGCGTGACTTTCTAAGACTCTTGATGCCTTACTCTCTGTTGAGCGTGTTTTTCACGATGGTCACATTCTGGCTTTCCTGGATTGATTTCATACCGGTGTCCATTCCGTTGTTGGCCTTGATCATTATCTCGACCATCACGCTGCCGCATGCCGTGGTCATGCACTTGTTTTACAAGCAGAGTTAGGGTTTCAACGTGCTTGCACGTCTACTGCCGCTTGCGTAGAATCGTGAGCGGTCCATAAAAGGTTTCGCCATCCGACCGCCTCAATACGTAATAGTACGTCCCATCAGAAACGGGGTCTCCATTCATCCGGCCATCCCAGCCGCCTTTGTAGTCGTCATCCTGAAAGATCAGATTGCCCCATCGATTGAAGATCTCAACGCTCGAGTTGGGAAAGCCCTCAATGCCCGGAATTCTGAAAAAGTCATTGTGGGTGTCGTTGTTCGGAGAGAAGACATTCGGGATCTCTGTATCGCATGCCACGAGGCTGATCATGAACGAGGCGTCGCTGCCACATTGGTCAATGGCCCAAACTTGCATCGCGCCGGGTTGTGTCGTGGATTGGTAATTTCCGAATGGCCCAAAGAACGTCACAAGAGTATCTAGTGTTTGGTCGACCGGTACCCAAACAGAATCTTGGGGGTTTTGATTCGAATCGAAGTTAGAATATTGCCACGTGAAAAAGGTGTAACTGCCTGATCCTCCGTCAAGGCCGAGGCTGGCCTGAAGACCAATACAAACATCATCTTCATCCCCCGTAATGGGATCATAAACGGGGATTTCGACTTCCCATTCTACGACATTTTCTATTTCACACGCGTCCGTTACCGTCAGTACGACCGTCGTGGTGGTATCCAGATTGACCAATTCCGTTTGCACATCTCCGCCTGTGGACCAGACATATTCCAGGGGTCCCAATTCTTCGGGGATGGTATTTGCCTGCAAGTAAACGCTGTCTCCTGGACAAATAACAGGATCATCAAGGAGCTGGGTGATCGAGGCGAACCATTCAGGCGGTTCCGCATACATGAGTGTGCCCTCCACCGGTCTGCCGCAAACATCAGTCACGGTAACCGTTGCTTGGCCGGCAACATCGGTACTAATAATGTTGACTGCTAAGGTGTCATTTGGCCCGGTAGTCCATGAATAGGTATACGGTCCGTATCCGCTAATCGGATTGACTTCCAAAACGGCTTCTCCCTGACAAATGAGCACAGGAGATTCAAAGTCAAGCGTCGTTTGTTCGAAATCTTCTATCACCAGGGTGGCCGATCGCAAGACGGAATCCCCGCACAGATTGGTGTACAGGTACTCAATGGTCACGGTTTCGGATCCCTCTGGGTCCTCATCTCCGACAACAACCAAAGGCAGATCATAGATGTACTGTCCCACTAACATGATGACTTCAGGGTCGATGGTGTCGTAATCGACACCGTTCGTCGCTGTACCTGAAATGGTCACATTCAACGTGTCTTCTGTCGTTGCGCTTGGACGAATGATTTGGAATATGGCATCGTTGCAGTATTCGACCACCGTCGTGTCTCCTAGAAAGATCTGATTTCCAGAAACAGATGCGCTGGCCACCAGGTCAAAGGCATTGGAAGAAAAGCTGCCTTCTTCTAAAACCACGATGGACTCCAAAGCGGTGTCACTGCCGTCAGCAATGGCGAGTTTGATGTGATACGTTGCACCGCATTGGACCGCGTATTCTGCCGTAAACGGCACCGTGTAGCCGTTGATGCAAACATCGGTTCCTCCTTGATTGTCTTCGTAGTAAACAGCGTTTGTTCCCGAGTTGACTGAAGAGATGGTGATGGGCAAAATGGGGTCGGTATCGGGAACACCGGCAATGTTGACCGCTCCATCGGGAAATCCAGCTGGACTATCGAATGGACCCGTAATCCCTGGTCCGCTCAAGAAAAAAGCGAAGACATCGTTGTATTGGGTATTGATCCACGTCTCGTACTCGTCTGATCCGAAGACGTAATTGAAACTAATTGAATCCCCGCCGGAGACAAAATCAAACTCCAAGACACATCCATCGTTGACCGAAGTGACGGTGAAGTTTTGGCCGATCATCGGTGGAACAGAATTGGCGATGTCCAGCAAGTCAGGGTCAGCGAAGGCTCCTCCGAGACAGTCGTCGCAGGTGTTGATGGAGCATTCGAGGTTTTCTGAAGCATCCGAGCTCAGAACCAATCCTGAAGCGATGGAAAAGGAATCTTCCCCTTGGGTTAAATAGCCCAATTGTGAGAGTCCACCCGTATACGTCACGTTGAACGCTTCAACACCTTCACCAAGAAGCACGGTGTTGACATACTCTTCCGGGGTGAGGGTTTGATCCACCTGAATCTGTCCCGTTGCGGCACTCCAGCAAAAAACAGCCAATCCGAGAAAAACGAATTCAGCCCATGATCTGCCGTGGTTGCGATTTCCAACTTCGTCCAACAGGGAGCGACGCTCTGAAGAAAGACCGCTAATACGGGGTGTGCGAATGGACTGTTTCATGAATCTGAATGCGACAAGTATACTACCAAACATACGTTCTATTGTCATTGCAGTTCGTGTCATTGAATTGGACTGCTAACAGTGGACCTTGAATTTCGTCAATACCTTAGCACCATGAAAACGCTCATTTCCTTGCAAGGGTTGCGCAAGACGTATACCATTGGAACACAGGTGGTGCATGCACTGGATGGCTTGGACCTGCAGATTGACAGGAATGAGTACGTTGCACTCATGGGGCCTTCTGGAAGCGGGAAGTCTACGTTGATGAACATTCTCGGATGCTTGGATTCACCAACTCAAGGCAATTACACGCTGAATCAGCAGGATGTGGCTCATCTCAATGAAGATCAGTTGGCGGAAATTCGCAATCGTGAAATTGGATTTGTCTTTCAGACATTCAATTTATTGCCGCGGTATACAGCGCTTGAAAACGTGGCTTTGCCATTGATTTATGCCGGCTTGGACCGTGAAAGCCGAGAAGAAAGAGCCAAGGAAGTACTCGCCCAAGTTGGCCTGGCAGACCGCATGAGCCATCGCCCCAATGAATTGAGTGGTGGGCAGCGCCAGCGGGTTGCGGTGGCACGTGCTCTGGTCAACCGACCTTCCATCATTTTGGCGGATGAGCCAACAGGAAACTTGGACACTGCGACCTCCATGGAGATCATGGCATTGTTTCAGGAAATCCAAGAAGCCGGAAACACCGTCATCCTCGTCACGCATGAAGAAGACATTGCAGCATGTGCCAAGCGTGTGGTTCGTTTACGAGATGGTAAACTGGACCTGAGCTAATTCAATTCCGTACCGGGTGCTTTGTTGATTTCTGGAATGTTGTGAAGCAAGGTTCTGCCGTTCCTGCCGTTTCTTTGTGGAAGGCGACACGAGTCGTTTTCAATTAAGATAGAATTCATGCAACGCGAACGCATTGTGAACTTGCGCGATGAAGCGCATATTGGAGAGGAATTGACCGTGTGTGGTTGGGTTCGAACATTTCGAAACAACCAATTCATTGCCCTGAACGACGGGTCTTGTTTGGGCAATTTACAGATGGTCATTGATCGCGAGAGCATCCCGGAGGCCACCCAAAAACGACTCACCACAGGAACGGCCATTCGGGCGAAAGGACAGCTCGAAAAGTCACAAGGCCAGGGTCAGTTAACCGAATTGAAAGTGCTCGAGTTGGAGGTGTTGGGAGATGCAGATCCGGAGATGTATCCCATTCAGATGAAGCGGCATACGCTGGAATTCTTGAGAGAAAAGGCCCACTTGCGATTTAGAACAAGCACCTTTGGCGCCGTTTTCCGCGTGCGTCATGCGCTGAATTTTGCCATCCACAAGTTTTTCACTGACGGTGGTTTTTTCCAAATGCACACGCCCATCATCACCGGGAGTGACGCCGAAGGTGCGGGTGAAATGTTCCAGGTGACCACGCTGGATGTGAATGACCCCCCTCGCGATGAAGCCGGATCGGTGGATTTTTCAGAGGACTTCTTTGGCAAGCCTTCGAATTTGACAGTCAGCGGGCAGCTCGAAGCCGAATTGGCTGCGATGGCGTTGGGCCAGGTATACACCTTTGGACCCACCTTCCGTGCGGAGAATTCCAACACCTCAAGACACCTCGCCGAATTTTGGATGGTTGAACCGGAAGTGGCTTTTGCTGATTTGGCGGACAACATGGCCTTGGCCGAAGCCTGTTTAAAAAGTGTGTTGCGCGATGTGCTGAGCCAATGTGACGAAGACTTGGCATTTCTCGAGGAACGGGAAGTCAACTCGGAGAAATCGCTCCCACAGGACCAGCGCCAAAGTCAGCCATTGCGCGATCGCTTGCAAGCCGTGGTCGACGCGCCATTCCAGCATGTGACCTACACGGAAGCCATTGAATTGTTGCGAAATTCCAAGCCATTCAAGAAGAAGAAATTCAAGTATCCCGTCGAATGGGGAATCGATTTGCAAAGTGAACATGAACGTTGGCTCGTCGAGAAGCACTTCAACGGTCCAGTGATCATCACGGATTATCCAGCGGGCATCAAAGCCTTCTACATGCGTTCCAATGAAGATGGAAAGACCGTCGCTGCGATGGATGTTTTGGTTCCTGGTATTGGGGAGTTGATCGGAGGTAGCCAGCGGGAAGAACGTTTGGATCGCCTGCAGGCGAAATGCGCTGAGTTTGAAATTCCAGAGGAACACATTTGGTGGTATTTGGACACGCGAAGGTTTGGCTCAGCAGTGCACAGTGGTTTTGGCATGGGTTTTGAAAGGTTGGTGATGTACGTGACCGGAATGACCAACATCCGGGACGTCATACCCTTTCCGAGAACCCCACAAAACGCAGAGTTTTAAACCCAACACGTCCCATGCTCAGGCAATCCCTCCAACAGAAGCTGCTTCAAAAACTGTCTCCTCAGCAGATTCAGTTGATGAAATTGTTGCAGCTTCCTACGATGGAGTTGGAGGTCCGGATCAAAGAGGAGTTGGAGGCGAATCCGGCGCTTGAGGAAGGGGCTGAGGAGGAGACTTGGGATGAAGACCGAAAGGAAGACCAAGAGGCCGGTGACGAATCAGAAGCGATGGCTGAATTTGATTTTCAGGACTACTTGGATGATGAAACGCCGGATTACCGTTTGAATATTCGGAACCAAGGGATGGATGAGGAAGATCGGTCGGTGCCTTATTCGGGTGGAGCGACCTTTTTCGAATTGCTTCAGGGACAATTGGGATTGCTGGATGTCGATGATAAAATCCGGGCGATGGCAGCGCATGTCATCGGAAACCTAGATGACGCAGGGTATCTAAGGCGGGATTTGGATAGCATCGTAAACGACTTGGCGTTCACGGAAGGCCTGGTGGTCGACCGGTCAGTCATTGAAGCCGCTTTGAAAGTGGTGCAACGATTGGATCCTGCAGGGGTGGGAGCACGTGATCTGCGGGAGTGTTTGCAGTTGCAATTGAAACGCAAGTTTGATACGGTCTCCGCGCAAAAACACCAGTTGGCTCGAAGGCTATCCCAGCGCATCGCTCTGGAAATTTTAGAAGAACACTTCGACGCGTTTTCTAAAAAACATTACACGCGGATTCAAAAAGCGATGGACATTGACGAGGAAGCCTTGAAGGATGCCTTGGACGAAATCACAGCGTTGAATCCCAAGCCCGGCAATTCTGGAAGCGAATCCAATCGGGCAGGAGCGGTGCATGTGGTTCCGGATTTTTTGTTGGCCGTAGAGGATGATGAACTGCGACTGCAGCTCAATCAGCGCAACGCTCCAGAACTCCGCATCAGTCCGATGTACAAGGAAATGATGCAAACGTATGCGAGCGGTTCCAAACCCAATGCGCAGCAAAAGGACGCGCTGTCATTTGTGAAGCAAAAGGTGGATGCGGCCAAATGGTTTGTGGATGCGGTGCGCCAACGGCAGCATACATTGACCATCACCATGCAAGCCATCATTGATCATCAAAAGGCCTATTTCTTCTCAGGCGATGAGGTGGATTTGCGTCCGATGATCTTGAAGGACATTGCGGATGTGGTAGGAATGGACATCAGCACGATCTCGCGTGTTGCCAACAGCAAATACATCCAGTCTCCCTATGGAACCTTTCTTTTGAAGTCCTTCTTTAGCGAGAGCATGACAACAGAAACGGGCGAGGAGGTGAGTTCTCGAGAAGTCAAGAAAATCTTGCAAGAAGCGATTGAAGCTGAAGACAAGCGCAAACCCTTGGCGGATGAAAAGCTGGGCAAGCTCCTGAATGATAAGGGCTACAACATAGCGCGCAGGACCGTGGCCAAGTATCGGGAGCAGCTTGGAGTGCCGGTGGCACGTCTTCGAAAACAACTTTGATGGAGGCGTCAACTGTACTGCACAGACCGTGGTGGGCCCGCATCATTTCGACGGTGTTGCATCCGTTGGTGATGCCCATGCTGACGTTGGTACTCTTGTTTGCATTCGATCCCTACCTCCGCACGATGCCGGGTGTTTTTGTCTACCTGCTATTGGTGGTTGTCGTCAATACAGCGGCTCCGGCCATTTCCTTGTTCGTCCTGTATCGAAAGGGGTTTTTGAGCGATTTGGAAATTGCGAAACGATCGGAGCGAACCTTGCCATTCCTCATTGTATTGGCCTATTTTGTATTGACGTATGTTCTGCTGGTAACGGGAGAAACCCTCTACATTCCAGCTGTTTATCTCTCCACTTGGGTGGGGTTGATCGCCTCCATAGCGCTGGCTCTTCTCATCACAAAACGATTCAAGATCAGCATGCACATGCTTGGTCAAGGTGGACTTTTGGGCACTGTGATGGCCGTTCAGAATATACATTTCGAGTCCAACTTCGAGCTGAATGCCATCTTGGTTCGAGCATGACCTAAATGTGGGTGGGCGCGCATTCGGTTGGGAGTGCACCGTCACGTCGAAGTGTATTCGGGCTATTTGCTGGGATTCACGGTGTGTTTCATCACCGTTTTGATGGGGTGGGGAGGGGCCGCGTGGTAACCGCTCGGATTCAGCTCAATTCCCCGAGCTTTTGCTGCCAATTCCAGGCGTCTTTCAGGGCTTCTTCCAGGGTAAGCTCACATGCCCAGCCAATCAAATCTTTCGCCTTTTTGGCATCCGCATAGATGGCCGTGACGTCTCCGGATCTTCGGGGCCCAATGCTATGAGGCACCGGGATGCCATTGGCGGACTCGAACGCTTCGATGACCTGTAAAACCGTGCTTCCGTTGCCGGTCCCTAAGTTCAGTGCCTCGCAAGCATGGTGCTGGTCTTGGAGCCAATTCAGCGATGCGACATGGGCTTTCGCTAAATCAACCACATGGATGTAATCGCGCACGCACGTGCCGTCGGGGGTTGGGAAGTCGTTTCCAAAAACGGTCAGGGGATCTCGCAATCCCGCCGTGGCCTGTGTTAAAAACGGAATCAAGTTGTTGGGGTGTCCCAAGGGCAATTCCCCGATAAGACCGGTGGGGTGCGCTCCAATGGGATTGAAATAACGCAGCAGCGCAACATTCAATTCAGAATGGGCAGAATGCGTGTCCGAAATGAGGCGTTCGCAGGCCTGTTTCGTATATCCATAGGGAGATTCAGCGGGAAGAAACGGAGCGGTCTCATCGACGGGAATCTGATCGGGCTGACCGTAAACGGTGCAGCTACTTGAAAAGACAAACGACCCGATGCCATGGCGATGCATGACGGCTAAAAGGGCCGTCGTCGAACCCAAGTT
>JAQCJQ010000006.1 GCA_027593035.1 Bacteroidota bacterium
TGATGCCAACATAAGCTAGTCTTCTCTCTTCTTCCAATGCACTATCACCTTTTTCTACGACGCGGATTTCGTTCCCGTTGGAAAAGACCAATTGCAGCATTTGGAGATGACCCGGGATGTCGCCGCGCGTTTCAACCATCGCATGGGCGAAACTTTTGTGGTTCCTCAAGAAATGACCCGGACAGAGACCATGCTCATTCCCGGTTTGGATGGGGCCAAGATGTCGAAATCCAAAGGCAACACGTTGAATGTTTTCGATGAGCCCTCAGCCCTGAAAAAACGCATCAACAAAGAAATCATCACCGACGCCACGCCGTTGGAAGAGCCGAAAGACCCAGACAGCGCGGTGGTTTGGCAGCTCTATCAAGCCATCGCAGGTGAAGCTCAAAGCCAAGAGATGGCAGAGAAGCTGCGCGCCGGAGGCTACGGATGGGGGCACGCAAAAAAAGATTTACTCGAAGCCATTGTCGATGGATTCGCCGCGGAACGTGCTGAATTCAACCGCTGGATGGAGGACCGCGGAGGGCTCGATGCAGAGCTGTCGAAAGGGGCCGCTCAAGCCAGGGAAGTCGCGTCGTCCGTACTCGACCGCGTGCGCACCAAAATCGGATACTAACCTCTCTTTTCTTTTTGGCATGTTCCTTGGTTGGTTGGGTTGAAATCAATCCAACCCAACACCATGTTCAATTGCCGCCTTGCCCTCTTGACCGCCATCCTCTGGATGGGATCTGTTATGCTCCCTTTGATGGCTTCTGCCAGTCAACCCACCAAAGCCCAAAGCGAGCAATTGCTTGAAACTTCCATTGATCATGTCGTCGTTTACCAACAAGGGGCGCAAGTGGAACGCGTATCCGAGGTTCACATCCCCACAGGAACGTCCACGCTCATATTTTCAAAACTCAACACGAGCATCGATCCATCGCAACTGAGGATTACCGGAGACGGCGATTTCAAAGTGATCAGCATTACGCACCGGTACCACACGGACACGCTCGGGGGAGCGGAATCTGCAGGCGAAAGAGCCCAATTGCAATTGTCTCGCAATGATTTGCAGCGGGACATCAACACCATTCAAAATCGGCGGGTTATTTTCGATCGGGAGGAACAACTGCTGCTCAACAACCAAGGGTTTTCGGTGAAAGACAACGGGGTCGATTTGGAACGCCTGATGCAAGCCTCCGTGTTTTACCGCGAACGCTTTCAAGCCATTCAAGCAGGCCGCCAGGCGCTTGACGAAGAAGTTCAATCGGTACAATTGAAAATGAATCAACTGGATGAGCAGGTGCGGCAACTTCCTCCTTTGCGAACGGAGTCCTTTTTGGAAGTTGTGGTGCGGGTAGAAGCGGACAAACCCACTTCGGGATCATTGATGATGAGTTATTGGATGCAACAGGCGGGTTGGAATCCATCCTACAATGCGCGCGTAGAAGCCATTTCCGATCCCTTGAAACTGGAATATCAAGCCCTGGTTTTTCAAAACACCGGGGAAGATTGGGAGCATGTTGGATTGAGCATTGCAACAGGAACGCCGAGTAAAAATCGTTCCAAGCCCTCCTTGAACCCTTGGATGCTGGACGGAAATCAGGCCAATGCAATCGGTGGGTCCGCTGCTACGGCGAATGCGTGGTTGAAGGCGCAACCGTTCAATCCCAACGTACGACAAGTCCGTGGTCAGCTGTACGATTCCAATGGCAATCCTCTGATTGGCGCGCAAGTCGCCGCTGGAGGATCCCAAGTGGTGACGGACATCAATGGGTTTTATTCCCTGGATGTGCCCACGGGAGTGAGCAATGTTCAATTCAGCTCAATCGGTTATCGTGTGGAGGCCTTGAGCATCAGCGACCCGGTCATGAATGTCAATCTCGCACCGGCAATGGACATGCTCTCGAGCATCGAAGTGAGCGAAGACGCCACCCCGAAAGAAGCCCTCTTTGCAGCGCGACCTCGCAGAAGGGAAGCCTTTGACAATGCGGTTTCCATGCAATATGCTCCCGTGGCCGTAGAACACAGTCCGACGCAAACCCGATTTGATGTTGAGGCCCAGTACGATATCCCATCCGACGGAAAGCACCATGCCGTGCGTATTTTAGAGCATCAAATCGCTGTGGATTACCTCTACCAATGCACGCCCAAATTGGATCCTCAGGTGTATCTCACCGCGCTGTTTACCGATTGGGAGGATTTGGATTTACTCAATGGGCGCATGCACATCTATTTCGAGGATGATTATGTCGGAGAAAGCCAGCTTAACTTGGATTTCGCTTCCGATACCTTGGCCATCTCTCTTGGACCAGATCCCTCCATTCAAGTCCGACGCAAACGCACGGCTCTGGAGGATCGTTCCAGTTTGATCAGCGGAAAACGAGAATCTCTTCGGGAATTCGCCTTCACCATTACCAATCGGAAAACCGCTCCCATCCACATCCAAATCGACGATCAACTTCCGTTGGCCCAAAACGAGGACATCGAAATCAATCGCTTGAAGTTGGATGGTGCCGACGTCGACAACACGACCGGCAGAGTGCTCTGGGATTTGCACGTCGATGCCGGAAAGGAAATCAAAAAGCTCTTCCGATTCGAGGTCAAGTCCCCTAAAGAACTGATGGTACAGGTACGCTAAAGGCGCGTTTCAATCCAATACAGGTGCCCCGTACTTGTTTTGAAACTTCCGGTACAAGGCCCGCTGGCGGTTGTCCAAGTCAATGGAGCGGCCTTGAATGAACGCGTGCGACAACCGGTTGGTCATCATGTCCAAGGCGTCACCTTCTGAAATGAAGAGGGTGGCGTCTTTGCCGGTTTCAATGCTTCCGCATTGATCGTCGATTCCCAAAATGCGAGCCGTGTTCAACGTCACACTGCGAACAGCTTGTTCATAGGTCAACCCATAAGCATGTGCTGTCCCGGCATAGAACGGCAAGTTCCGTGTCCCCATGTGCTCCATGTCACCTGCGTTTTGCAAGCAGTACAGGACGCCCTCATCTTCCAGTTGTTTCGGGATTCGGAAGGGCAGATCCACTTCATCTTCGGCGTAACGAGGCAATTCATGCACGCGACGCACCATCACGGATACGCCATTGTCTCGCAACAAATCCGCAACCAAAGGAGCGTCGTAGCCGCCGACAATGGTCAATTCCGGAATGCCAATCGCCCGCTTGAAATGCACCGCTTCTGTAATCTGACGAATGTCATCAGCGTGAACATACAAGCGCAAACTGCCGTCAAACAAACCGCGCATGGCTTCCTGGCGCAAGTCCTTTTTGCTTGTCGCGTTGCGCTGTGGTTGCTGTGCATAGGCTTGAGCAGACTCAAAGAAATGGGTGATTTCTTGCAATTCCTGGTCGTAGGTTTTTCGCTTCTGTATATCCACTGTGCCATCGGTACGGTGGCGGTGATGCGTTCTCGGCCAGTTGACATGGACGCCATCCACCATCTTAATGGCAGCATCTTCCCAGTTCCATCCATCAAAATGCACGATGCAACTGGAGCCGCTCACCGTTCCGCCCCGCGGTGTGATTTGCCCCATCAACACCCCATTGGTTCGAACCGTTGGCGTGACTTCGCTATCCGTGTTGAATGCGATCACCGAGCGCACGTGCGGCTTGAATGTTCCGGTCTCTTGATCATCTCGCGTGGCCCGAACAGCTCCAATTTCCTGCAACCCCAGCGTCGAGTTGGGCGCAATGAATCCTGGATAAACATGCTTTCCGTGGGCGACGATGACCTCATCATAACGCGCGCGGTCTACGTCTTGAGCGAAGCCAACGAAATCGATGATCCCGTTGCGGAATCCAATGGCGGCATCGTTCAAAACATCCCCTGTTCCCAAATGCGCAGTGCCGCCCAACACCAATACGGAAGCGGATTGCTCCGGCGCAGGTGTGGGTTGTGCGAATAGCCCCAACGTCAATAGACAGCCGGTCAAAGCCAAAAAGTAGTGCCGTGATTTCATCGGTTCTCGTCTGTCAAAGTTTCACAATGGTAATCCACTCGAATGCGTTCGGTTGGCGCCCTGCCTCGACCGCCGTCTTCTCCCCCGCTTTGCTGCATTTTCATGGCCTGGGTCAAACGAGCCCGCTCCGCTCGCATCCAATCCCGCTTCGCCAAGTCATCTTCCAAATCAAAGTATTTCACGCCATCGACAAAGGTCTTCTCCGCCTGTGCGTAGATGCTCAGAGGATGGTCACTCCATACCACGACATCCGCATCCTTGCCGATTGCGAGTGAGCCCACTCGATGATCCACGCGGAGTAACTTCGCTGGATTCAACGTGACAAATTTCAACGCCTCCTCCTCCGATACCCCGCCATACTTGACGGCTTTGGCCGCTTCTTGATTCAGTCGGCGCGCCATTTCAGCATCGTCCGAATTGAATGCGGTCACGATTCCCTGACCATGCATGACCGCCCCATTGTAGGGAATGGCGTCTTTGACTTCGTACTTGTATGCCCACCAATCACTGAAGCTCGATCCGCCTGCGCCGTGCGCGGCCATTTTATCGGCCACCTTGTACCCTTCCAAAATGTGCGTGAACGTGTTGATCGTGAATCCCATGGAATCGGCCACGTGCATGAGCATGTTGATTTCATCTTGCCGGTAGCTATGGCAGGTCACAAACCGTTCACTATTCAAAATTTGCACTAAGGCCTCCAACTCCAAATCACGGCGTGGCGCCGCAGGAAGCGCGTTGTTGCGTTTGGCTTTTCGGCTTGCCGTCCGCAACATCTGAGCATGGTCTTTCCAAGCTTGCTCATACTCACGGGCCCGAATGAAATGGTCGTAGTACACCTGCTCCACACCCATCCGGGTTTGTGGGAACCGTGAACGGTAGTCGTTGCCCCAATTGCTTTGTTTGACATTCTCTCCCAACGCAAACTTGATGAACGGTGGAGCAGCATCGAACAGCATCGTTTGTGGTGATGCCCCCCAACGAAATTTGATCACAGCACTTTGGCCTCCAATCGGATTGGCCGATCCGTGCAAAATTTGTGCTGTAGTCACACCGCCTGCGAGCTGGCGGTAAATGTTGACGTCTTCACTGTTGACGCACGTTTCAATGCTCACTTCGGCACTGCTCGCTTGCGTTCCTTCGTTGATTCCACGAGTGGCCGCAATGTGCGTGTGTTCATCAATGATGCCCGGTGTGACATGTTTTCCGCGACCATCCACGACTGCGTAAGGAGGAACCTTGCTTCCAAATACGTCCGCCTCATTCAAGTCTTGACCCACGGCAATGATCTTGCCATTTTGCATGATGACATCCGCTTGTTCGATGCGGCCTTCTGCTTCACACGTCCAAACCGTCGCCCCTCGGATCCACGTGGTCTCCGCTTCCGGATGCTCCGCATTGCCATAGGCTGTAAAGGGCCAAATCACTTCTCCGACTGCGGAAGGCTCCGTGACCGGCTTATCCGGATCGGAGGCCTTGTCTTCTGCTGTATCGGCGTCTTGGCGAATCGCACTCCATTCAAACCAGGTGCCGTCACTGCGCTGGCCTTTCCCTTCCCAAATTCGGCTATCCATCCAAACGTTACCGGAAGCGCGCCACCAGCCATCCAGCCCCAAGGTGTCGAGTGTAAAGTCCAATCCTACCGTACGGCCATCCAGTTCCAAATCCAATCGGAATTCAGTGGAGTCCAAAAGCAGGTGCGCTTTTGGTTTCTCAGCAGATCCTTTGACTTCCATGCGCCAAATCTGCTGGTCGAGCGTCACGTCATACATCCCCCGCACATCGACCGTTTTCCGGTCTTGGTACAAATGCTGCTGACCCTGAATCCAATGCTCATACAACACCGTTGAGGCATCGAAGATGGGCCCGTCTGTAATGAGCAGATTCGCTTCGAGGCCGGGCTTGATTTGGCCGACGCGTTGCTCAGCACCCACCATGGCGGCCGGTACTTCTGTCAATGCCGCCAACGCCACTTCAGCAGACAACCCCTGTTCGATGCACTTGCGCACAGCAGCCCATGTTGAGCCAACATCACTCAACCCATCCGCCGTGAATGCAAATCGAATGCCCGCATTGTGAACACGTGCTGCGTTCGAAGGGGCCAATTCCCAATGCTTCAGCTCGTCCAGTCCAATGAGCCGGCTCAAGTAGGGATCGCTGACATCAAACGGCGTAGGAAAATCCAATGAAAGCACCAGATCCGATCCCGTTGATTGCACCTCTTCGAGGCGCTGGTACGTGTCGTTGCCTGCAATCATGATGTAAGGAATGCTCAAACCGACCGCCTCTGCCACGGCCGAAGCCCGCAAGATGTCTTGCCATCCACCCGCCTCGAAAAATGCCGGAAGATTCCGTTGTGCATTGAAAGCTTCCAAGGAAAGGTTGGTCTCCAAGCGCTCATTCAAGCGGCTGGCATCAGCGTACCAAGTCGCATCGAAATGGGTTTGCTTGAGCAAAGCTGTCGTCCCCATCAATGAGCGCGGGTAATCCTGAGAGGATGTCCCTTTTCGGAAACTATAATGTGCAGAAGCCTCGGGCATAAGCAAGGCTCGCCGTGGGTCGTCTGACAACACCGCCAATGCGCCCGTGCCTCGAACTATGCCGTCCTGAACATGCGTGAGGACTGCCCCAAACCCTGCTTTCAAATACGTTGCTCGCTGCTTTCCCGCACCACCCGATGTGGGGTCAAGCAAATCCGCTGCTCTGGTTTCGGGACGAACCGCTTCGTTCCAGCCATACGCTCCTTTTTTGTCACTCACATCTTGATTGCCCCGCTGGTATCGTTCTTCTTGGGCTGAGGGCATGCCCCAATTCGCGCTCACATCTACAAAAGATGGGTATACATGGAACCCCGTCAAGTCCTCGCGAACTGCTGGACCGTTGAGTTCCAACATCGCCGTTGGCACCACCGATTCGATGCGGCCTTGGTAGACGACCACCGACGCGTCTTGCATGACTTCGCCGGAAGCCACATGCACCACCGCATGGTCAAACACCGTTCGGACCAAATCCTTGTCGACGACCCCATTGACAGGGAATGTTTCCTGGGCCCCTGCATGGAAGGCGAGGAAACAAAGGCTCAATACAACACCACGGATCAGACGAAATGGAATGGGACGGTTCATTTGGAAAGCTTCAAAAAGAAATGGCAAGTTAAGCGGTGCAAACTACCTTTGCCACATGGCCATTCCAACAAGTGTATATGCAGAGATGACCCCCAATCCGGCGGTCATGAAATTTGTCGCCGATCGCCCCTTGATCGAAGGGGGATATCAAGCCGAATTGCGCTCGCAGGCCGAAGCAACTTTGTGCTCACCCCTCGCCGCAGAATTGTTCAATTTTCCGTTTGTGACTGGCATTTTCATCAGTGGACATTTCGTTTCTGTTACCAAAGACGAAAGCTTGGGATGGGAGATGATCGTGCAACAATTGCGCGAATACATTCGTGAATGGCTCATGGAAAACCCAATTGCCGTGGACACCGCGGCTTTTGAAAAGGTCATGGAACAATTGGCCAAGCCCGATCTACTCGACGCAAAACCGTCAGCCTCTAGCAACGTTGCTTTCTTGGACGAATCCGAGATGCTCCCGAGCGAATACGATGACGAAATCAAGCACCTCTTGGATGAGTTTGTTCGCCCAGCAGTGGAACAAGATGGTGGCGCCATTGATTTCAAAGCGTTCAAAGAAGGCAAGGTCTATGTGCACATGCGCGGTGCTTGCAGTGGTTGTCCTTCCAGCATGCAAACCTTGAAAGGGGGCATCGAGCAATTGCTTACTTCAAAGCTTGATGCGGTCGAAGAAGTGGTGGCCTTGGGCGTTTAATATTCCTCTCGCAAATTCAATCGTTGGCAGCGCCGCTTTGGATGGCACTGATCTCTTGACGCAATGCGTCGAGCGTTCCTTGAATCCTTTCCATTCCAGAAAATGCGGGCGTCGGCCAATCAAAGGCGAGGTACGCTTGCGCGCGCCAAACTTCAGAAATCTCATCGGGCTGCACGGAATAAGGGGGGTAATCCGGATTGTCTGAAATCATCCTGAAATCTTGATGGTCGGTGTCCAATCGATTTTCAATGCGCTTGAACACGATGCCCTCATTGCGCGTGACCACCACATAAGGTCGCATGCCGCCCGAATGGTTCCAGTCTGGTTCAAACGAAGCCAATATGTAGCTCCCGCTTGGGATGGGCAACATGCTATCCCCTTCTATCTGAAACAGCCGATACGTGCGGTATGGAGACACTTCTGGAATGGGCAAATCAAATGTGGGCAACGTCTGCACAAAATCCGGATCACCATAGCCCTCCAGATAACCCGCCGCTGCACGAACGGGAACCACCGCAACGTGTTCCTCATTGGTTTCTTGGTTCACAGGGACCGTGAGGATGCGCAGTCGCTGGCCACTCGTCCGATTCGCCTCAACCTCCTTGGCATTGACCCCTCGCATCATCGCATCCGCCGATACCCCCAGCAAATCGGCCATGGCCAATACGTTGGCCAACCTTGGTTCGGACCGGCCCTCCTCATAAGCACCCAGCGCAGCGCGCTTGATCCCCATGCGTTCCGCCAATTCCTGCTGCGTCCACCCCTTTTCCTTGCGCAAGGCTTTGAGATTCTTAGCAAACATGGGAAGCGAGGCGTTGGACATTTTTCGAAGTGTTTTGCTAACAAATGTAGCAATGCCACGCAAAAGTGAGCTAAATAATTTTGAATTATCTTCATTGGCCCAAAATGTCCTTGATGCTGCGCTTTCGTTTCGCTCCCTTGCTGCTGCTGGTCCTTGCTTCCGTTTGGGGACATTCGCTTCGCGCGCAGCTCTATTTTGGGAGCGGCATCCCGTGCCCTCACCCAAGTGCCTGCGGCACTGGACTGGTTGCGCTTGAAGCGAACGCCTTCACCTACACGCCCGCGCCCGCATGGCTCAATGACCTCACGGAACGGGATGCTTCATTCGTCGTGACGTACACCAATTTCCCCGCAGACGCCATGCTGGCATTTGACGCGGCCGTGGACATCTGGGGCGCCTTCTTGACCTCCGACATCCCCATTCACATTGACGCCACATGGGAATCGCTGGCGGCCGGGACGTTGGCACAAGCAGGGCCCAACAACCTCCATGAGAATTTTCAAGGCGCGGCCTTCGCCGATACCTATTATGCCGCGGCCCTGGCCAATGCGCTCCATGGCACAGATCTCAGTTCTCAGTCCGATCTCGCGTGTTCATTCAACAGTACCGCCAATTGGTATTTCGGCTTGGACGGCCAAACACCTGCAGGGCATTACGATTTCATCACCGCCGCGTTGCATGAAATCGGTCACGGAGTGGGGTTCATTGGAAGCGCCTATTTCATCAACGGATTCGGATTCTTAGGCACGGCCAACACCCCGTATGTATATGATCATTTTACAGAAACCGCCGACTCCATCGCCTTACTGGACATCAGCAATGGTTCCTCTGCTTTGGGCAATGCCCTCACCTCGGACCAATTGTATTGGAGTGGTGACCATGGATCGGAAGGCGTCGGTGGAGGTCGCCCGCGTTTGCACGCCCCAGCCAGTTACGAGTCAGGGTCCAGCTATTCTCACCTCAACGAAACAACGTATCCCGCGGGAAGCCCCAATGCTCTGATGACTCCGGCTTTGAATGCAGCCGAATCCAACCACAATCCCGGCCCCGCTTTGCTGGGGATGTTTGAAGACATGGGCTGGGTCATTGGCGGTTGCCAGTGGACAGACATCGCCCTCGGAACGCAAACGGCCTGCAACGAGGAGCTGGGAACTTACAGCCAAGAGATTACACTCAGCTACCAAGCCAGTCCAACCACCGGCCTAATCCAAATCAACGGGGGCCTTTATCTGCCCACCGAAAGCCCGCAAACCATCAACATTACCGGGCTTCAAGCCGATGGATTTCCCGTCGATGTGAGCGCTCATTTCACCGCCGAACCCACGTGCAGCGCCATCTTTGAAGGTGCATTTGTCGCCCCCATTGGGTGCCAGTGCATCACCGATTTGAGTGGAAACGGCCTGACGGACGTCCAAGACCTGCTCATTCTGTTGGCTGATTTCGGTTGCTTGGTCGGTTGCTCTGGCGATGTCACCGGTGATGGGGCGAGTTCAATCGCGGATATTTTAACGATGCTTTCGGCATTTGGTCAGCCCTGCTCGCTATAAATTTTAGCTATTTTGCCATTTATAATGGATTTGCTATGTATTTTAGCAAATCCCGATGAAAACACCCTCACAAAACCCTCAACGAGCCATTCTTCACCTCGACCTCGACACCTTTTTCGTGTCGGTCGAGCGACTCATGGACCGTCGTCTCAACGGCCAACCCATTCTGATTGGCGGAACAGGCGATCGAGGAGTGGTTGCTGCTTGCAGCTATGAGACCCGGGCGTTTGGCGTTCACTCCGGGATGCCCATGCGGCAAGCCCGCGCTATGTGTCCCGAAGCGCTCGTAATTCGAGGGCACTCGAGCAACTACATGAAGCATTCGGCTTTGGTGACCGAAATCGTACGCGAAGCCGTCCCTGTTTGCGAAAAAACATCCATCGATGAGTTCTATGCGGACCTCAGCGGGATGGATCGATTTTATGGCTGCTGGGATTTCTCACGGGAATTGCGCAACAAAGTGATCCGCGAGACCGGACTGCCCATCTCGTTCGGGCTCAGCACCAGTAAAACGGTGAGTAAAGTCGCCACGGGAGAAGCCAAGCCTTCTGGGAATATCCGCGTCGACAGTGGCACCGAGCGGCCCTTTCTCGGACCTCTTTCCATTCGGAAAATTCCCCAGGTGGGAACCAAAACCTACCAAACGTTACGGAATCTAGGCGTTCGTCGTATCCACACCATCCAAGAGATGCCCGTGGAATTGATGGAGCAGGTCTTGGGTCAAAACGGCAGTGCCATTTGGCGAAAGTCCCATGGGATCGATACCAGTCCTGTGGTTGCGTTCAACGAGCGCAAATCCATTTCTACGGAACGCACCTTCGCCAAAGACACCACGGACGTCGAAAAGTTGCGCGGGATTTTGATCGCCATGGCGGAAAATCTGGCCTACCAATTGCGGCGCGGCAACAAGCTCACGGCTTGCATCTCGGTGAAAATCCGGTACGCCGATTTCGACACCCGATCACTGCAATCCCGCATCGCTTACACCGCATCTGACCACATTCTCTTGCCCAAAATCAAGGCGCTCTTCGAACAGCTGTACGATCGAAGGGTGCAGGTCCGGCTCATTGGCATACGCTATACACACCTCTTGGAGGGCGGGTGTCAAATGGATCTATTCGATGACACGGATGAGCGGCAGCATCTCTACCGGGCCTTAGACCGTATCCGAAACCAGTACGGCGACCGCAGCATTGTCGCTGCCGCAGGCATTGAAGCCCGTACCATCGGACGCCCCAACCCTTTCAATGGAGAAGCGCCTTTGCTTCTTGCCAACCGTCATCAGTAAATTTATCGCATCATGTGTGGTCGCTACGTCACTGTCTCTTCTGTTCAAGCCATCGAAAAACGCTTCAACGTGCAATCGACTCCCGAAGTCACCGCCGCTTGGCGCCCCAATGCCAACGTTTCTCACGGAGAACAGGCTCCCGTCATTGCCAGCGATGCTCCTCAAACGCTTCAAATGCAGCAGTTCGGCTTTACACCGCGCTGGGCCAAGAAGCAGTTTTATATGATCAATGCCCGATCCGAAGGAGACCACAACAAAGAGGACGATCCGCGCTACACGGGGGCCATGGGCATCATTCAAAAACCCATGTTTCGCCAATCCATCCGCGACCGGAGGTGCCTGATTCTCGCCGATGCTGTGATCGAAGGTCCCAAGCAGCAAAAACTCACCAAGCCCTACCTCGTCTATCCACGCAATGGTGTCAGGCCGTTTGCCATGGCGGGGATTTGGGACGAATGGGCGGATCCCAAAACCGGAGAAATCCTTCGGTCGTTTGCCATCCTCACCACGGTGGCCAACACCCTCCTGCAAACCATCGGGCACCACCGCTCACCGGTGCTCTTGCCAGAAGAGAACGAGCACGCTTGGCTCGACCTGTCTACACCCCTCGCGGACATTACTGCCATGCTCGGGCCTTTCCCCAGTAATGCGTTCAACGCTTACCCCATTTCACCCGAAATCCGAGACCCCCGGGTCAACGGTTCCGATTTGCTGCAGCCCATTGGCCAACGCATTCACGTTGAACACGAATTCATGCTGCACCAGGAGCTCGAGCTGTTTGGCATGGGAGAGTCGCGCGCGCGCAATCGCCGTTCTGGGGAACAAGGAGCGCTGTTCTCCTAACCCGCAAATCGATGCACTTGCACTGCCACTCGTGGTTTAGCCTGCGCCATGGGCTCATGCGACCCGAAGAGCTCCTTACCGAAGCACAAGCTGTTGGGATCACGGAACTCGCATTGACCGACATTAACAACACTTCAGCCAACTGGGATTTTGTCCGGCTCGCGCCGCGTTATGGAATTCGCCCCGTATTGGGAACGGACTTTCGAAACGATGGGAACATGCAATACATCGCGTTGGCTCACAACGTCGCCGGTTACCACGAACTCTGTGCGCACCTCTCAGAGCACCTCCACTCGGGCGCCCCCTTTCCTGACCGCGCCCCTGCCTTTGCCCATGCCTCCGTGATCTATCCTTGGAGCACGATCAAGCACCGTGAATTCCCGCCCTTGCGCGAGCATGAATGGATCGGAGTGCGCCCATGGGAACAAGCTGAATTCAGAATCCTAGAAGGCAATCCCGCGCGGCGATCAGGCATTCCGTGGGAGAAGTTGCTCGCGCTGCAAACGTTTACGTTTCGTCACAAGCGGGATTGGAATTGCCACCGTCTTTTGCGGGCAATTGACCACAACACCTTACTCAGTAAGCTTTCCATCGATGCCACGGGCCATGCCTATGACCGGTTGTTGGACGCAGCCAATCTTCACCAGGCATTCGCTGAACGCCCCGAGTGGATTCAGCGGTCCAAAGCGCTTCTGAGTCAATGCACCATCGCATTGCCTGAACCGGAAGCTGGGCGGATGCACAACAACCAGCACACCTATACCGAAAGCGAAGAGGGGGATGAATCTCTGATCCGTAGCCTGTGTGCTGAAGGGCTTGCTTACCGGTATCCCGATCATGAGGAGGCCGTTTTGGAACGGATGGAGAATGAACTCCACATCATCCGGAAACAAGGTTATCTCGCCTATTTCCTGATCAACTGGGACATTACGAGCTACGCCCGCAGCCGGGGTTATTTCTATGTCGGCCGAGGAAGTGGAGCCAACAGCTTGGTGGCCTATCTCCTGCGCATCACCGATGTGGACCCCATCGAATTGGATCTGTACTTCGAACGGTTCATCAACCTCTACCGGACGAATCCCCCCGACTTTGACATTGATTTCTCCTGGACCGACCGGGATGACGTTACCCGGTACATTTTCGAGCGCTTTGAACACGTCGCCCTCGTCGGCGCATACAGCACCTTTCAACACCGCGCCATCGTCCGAGAATTGGGCAAGGTCTTCGGCCTTCCAAAGCATGAAATCGACGCCCTTGCCGACGGGAAATTCAACCCCAATCAACTCAGCGATATGGCCCAATATGTCGTGCGTTATTCCGGCCACCTCCGGGAGTTTCCCAACGCACTGACGGTCCATTCGTGTGGCATTCTGATTGCTGAACATCCCATCCATCACTACGGCGGCACATTCATGCCCCCCAAGGGGTTCCCGACCACCCAATTCGATATGGTCGTGGCGGAAGACGTGGGGCTTTTCAAGTTTGATATTCTGAGTCAGCGGGGCCTCGGAAAGATCCGGGACACCTTGGACCTCATCGCTGTCCACTCGCCGGCCGTTGTCGCGTCCCTCGACATCCACGACATGCAGCGGTTCAAAGCCGACCCCAAAATTCAACACCTACTGCGCGAGGCATTGGCCGTCGGTTGTTTTTATGTCGAATCGCCTGCCATGCGGATGCTCATGCGCAAGTTGCAAGTCGACACCTATTTGGGACTGGTTGCCGCTAGTTCCGTCATCCGACCTGGTGTTTCCAAAAGTGGCATGATGCGCACCTACATCGAACGGCACCGCGATCCCAAACGGCGAAAAGAAGCCCACCCCGTCCTTCTGAAGTTGATGCCGGAAACCTATGGCGTGATGGTCTATCAAGAAGACGTGATCAAGGTGGCCCACCACTTCGCTGGGCTCGATCTCGGGGAAGCCGATGTCTTGCGACGCGGTATGAGCGGGAAGTTTAGATCGCGCGATGAGTTTGCCAAGGCCCGAGACACCTTCATTGAAAAGGCCTTGGAACGCGGCCGGCCGACTTCCTTGGTTCATGAAGTTTGGGACCAAGTGGAAAGCTTCGCCGGGTACGCCTTTGCCAAAGGCCATTCGGCTTCTTACGCCGTTGAGAGCTACCAAAGCCTCTTTCTAAAGGCCCACTGGCCCCTGGAGTACATGACGGCTTGCATCAACAATTTCGGGGGGTTCTATCGCACCGAGTTTTATGTGCATGAAGCGCGTATGGTCGGTGCCCGCATGGAGGAGCCGTGCATCAACCGAGGCCACTGGGAAGCCACCGTTTACGCCTCTGAACTCCGAATCTTTCTGGGCTTCAACCTCGTGCGCGGGGTCGAGGCGCAAACGGTCGAGGCAGTGATGCGAAATCGCGCGCAATGCGGTCCGTTCGCTTCACTGGAAGACGCCATTGAACGGCTTGGTTTGGGATTGGAGCAATGCTTGCTTCTGATCCGTTGTGGTGGATTTCGGTTTACGGACTTGAGCAAACAACAACTGCTGTGGGAGGCCCATTTTTTGCTTGGGCACCGCTCACGATCCGCCCCCGAAATCACGCTGTTCGCTCCCGAAGCACGACGCTTCACACTGCCCGCTTTGGAATCGGGGATACTCGAAGATGCCTTCGATCAAATCGAGTTGTTTGGCTTCCCCTTGGTTTCGCCCTTTCTACTGCTCACTGAGGAGGCGCAAGCAGTGGCGCAACGCAGTGTGAGAAGCGACGCGTTATCTGATTGCATTGGACAAACGGTGGAAGTCGTCGGGTACCTCGTCACGGTCAAGGAAACAGCCACATCCAAAGGCGACCGGATGTGTTTTGGGTGCTTTGTCGACCGAGAAGGCGCTTGGCTCGACACAGTACACTTTCCGCCTTCATTGCGGACGTTTGGGTTTCGAGGCAAAGGCATCTATCGGATTCGCGGTCCCGTCCGTGAGGAGTACGGTTGCTACCACGTCGACGCGTTGTGGATGGAAAAGATGGCTTACATCCCAGATCCCCGCTACGCCGAGGGTGGATTGCCGGGGCGTGACCCACGGCCCACCACTGCCTCGTCAAAGCGACGTCCCACCATGAGAGCCAACAGCAGTGGCGGACAACTCAAACGACAAATGCAATCCAAATCTCGCTAGGAGACCGGCTCCATGTTCGCATTAATTCACTGAAGGTGGCAGGATGTTCCAGCGCAATCCCGCGTAGAGCATCCGTCCAAAGATGGGTGCATAGACCAAACTGGCATCAAAGTACTGGTTGAAATCACTGGCCGAAACCGGTGAGTCATCATAAACCGCTCCAATGATCGGACGGTCTTGCTTGTAATTCAAAGCATTCTCAACACCCGCATAGAACGAAAATGACGGGGAAAATTGACGCGTAGCCTGCAAATTCAACTGAGCAAAACCCGGTGCCTCGCCTGGACGTTCAAACAATTCCGGGTTACCATCCGTTCCTGGCAATCGCTGCGCGCCTACCCATTGAAACGTTGCATCTGCGAGCCACTGGCTCTGCTTTTCTGAGAGCGCCGAAGCATAGCTCCATTGAACAAATGAGCGGTGTTTTGAGACAAAGGGGTCCTGTTTTGAGACAAAGGACTCCTGTGTGGGATTCCCAACCCGATCTGTTTGAGCGTCAACCCAACGATAGGCAATGCGTAAATCAACCCGGCGGTGCACATCCCAATTGAATTCGGCCTGAGCGGATCGGGCAAAGGACTCGCCATTCAAATTGTACAGTCGAATCTGCTGGGCATCCGCATCGAGATCCACCACCACCTTATTCTCAAACCACGTGTTGTAAACGTCCAGTGCGAGGGACGCGTCACGATAATTCACCCGAAATTTACTGGTCAAATTCAGTCCGGCATTCGTCGCAATTTCCGGCTGGAAATCACCGTATACATCGACATTCCATGTTCGCTGGCTCGCCCACGAGCCCAGTTGTTCCATGTAGGGATTCGGCGTTCTGAAGCCACGTCCAGCGGCCAATTTGAGCGATGTGTTTTCAGTAGCGCTCCAACGAGCGTGCAATCGAGGACTCCAAAATCCACCAAACAAATTGTGTTGATCGTAGCGCACTCCGGCCACAACACTCAACCGCTCCGCATGGTTCAAGGTGAATTCAAAAAAGGCTCCGGGAACGACCTCATCCCGCTGTTGGGAAACGCTCCACGTATCTGACCGATGTACCTTCTCGTCAAACTGATCTGAAACAAAGCTGACTCCGGTCGTGAACGTGCGATTGGTGTTGCCCAGAATTCCTGAGTACAAAACATTTCCTCGGAAAAACCGCTCACTGCCCGTGTACTTCTGACGACCAAACTGGTGCGCATGTTGGTGATCTGAATACACAAACTGGGTTCCAATGCTTCTCCATTCGGCATCTGGGAAAACAAACCCTGTTTTCGCTGAAACCTCCATCCTGTCAATGGCCGTAACGGCCGACCACCCCGAATCTGAGGGTGATGCCAGCATGTCCATGACGCCTGACCAAGGCATGTCTTGATCAAAAGCAGCGACCTGTCCAGCAGCGGATTCCGTCTGGATCCAATTCACGGCATATTCGCCACGAATTCCACGATCACCGATGAACTTCCATTCGCTGCGCCCGATGTAGTTTCGCTTCAGTGGACCATCTAAAAATCCGTCAGAATTCCGATCGTTCAACTGGTCGTTGCGCACAGCATGCGCCAGAAGAGCCGTACTCCATCTCCGGCTAATTCGATGTTTGCTCACATGGTTCCACTCCAATCGTCCCGCAGCATTTCCGTAGATGTTGACATGAAGCGGGGCTGCATTCTCCGGATTCTTCAATGCTACATTGATCTGACCTGTCATGCTCTCGTATCCTTGAGTCACCGTTCCAGCGCCCTTGCTGATATGAATTTCATGGATCCAATCACCGGGAATGAACATCAATCCTTGAAGGACATTCAATCCACGGGGTCCTGGCAGGTTGTCAACTTGTATTTGGCTGTACTTGCCGTCGAGTCCCAACATGCGGATCTGCCGTGTACCCGTCACAGCATCGGTAAATGAAGCATCCACTGATGCATTGGTTTCAAAGGCCTCGGATAAATTGCAGCAAGCGGCCTTGGCCAGCTCCTTTCGATTCAAAGATTGGATGTTGAGCGGATCCAAAAGGGAAATTCTCGTGGCGCTCCGTTCGGCAGTCACCTCTGCAGATCCCAAGCTAACTCCTGATTCAAGCGGGATATCGACATACGACTGCCCCGTGTATACCAGCCCTGCCGTTTGATAGCCCACCATGCTCACAAGCAAGGTATCGCCCAATGCCGTCGGTCGGATCTTAAAGAAGCCGAATCCGTCGCTGATCTCAACCTCCAAAGGGGTGCTTGCCCAACGCACATAAGCTCCTGGTAGCGACACGTATTCCGGTTCATGCGCAGCTCCTCCCAGAGCAAGGTCATGGCCATCGTGCGACTCATAAAGCACCTTCCCTCGAAGCGAATTGGTCTGCGAATAAGCACCCGTGCCAATCCCGAGCACACATAGAATCAGGCCGAGTAATCGCATCACTCTATACTAGTCCTTGTGCTCGTCTTCAGCGCCACACTCGGCTCCATCTCGGTATTTGCAACATCCGTGCAGGCCCGCGTACGTCTCTTCCGATGCTTTGGCGATGTCCGTATCATGCCCCGCATTTGCTGCAATCGCGTGCAACGCTTCGACTGAAAAAAATTTCGTTTTGTAGGCTACCGTCAGTTGCTTGGTTTCAAGATCCCAGTCAGCGTTCAGGATTCCTGGAAGGTCGTAAGCTTTTTCAATGCGCGATTCGCACATGCCACAAACCCCGTTGACGTTGAACGTGAGTTCCGCTTTTTTTTGTCCAAATGCTGTGCATGCAATGCCCAACAGTGCGAATGAAATCAAATACTTCATGCCTCTAAATTACAAAAGGATGCCTGCACTTGACCCCCTCGGCAACGCCAAGAATTCAAAACAGAGGCCATGACCTGCTACTTTTTGCTCTTCACCGAGGCACTCATGAAGTCACGGTTCATGCGCGCGATGTTGCTCAAGTCAATGCCCTTTGGACATTCCACAGCGCATGCTCCTGTATTCGTGCAATTGCCAAACCCCTCCTTGTCCATCTGATCCACCATGCGTTGCACACGGGTTTCGCGTTCCGGTTGGCCTTGCGGCAACAACGCGAATTGCGACACTTTTGCTGATACAAAGAGCATGGCCGATGCGTTTTTGCATGAAGCCACACAGGCGCCACAACCGATGCAGGTCGCGGAACTGAATGCTTCGTCCGCATCTTGTTTCGGTATCGGAATGGCGTTGGCATCCATCGTCTTGCCCGAGGTATTCACGGAGATGTATCCGCCCGCCTGGATGATCCGATCAAAAGCACTGCGATCAACCGTTAAATCCTTGATCACCGGAAACGCCTTCGCTCGCCAAGGCTCAATCGCAATGGTATCACCATCTTTGAAAGAACGCATGTGCAACTGGCACGTAGTGACCCCTCGGCCTGGACCATGCGCTTCACCGTTGATGAACATGGAGCACATTCCACAAATGCCCTCGCGGCAATCGTGATCAAAGGCAATCGGTTCACCGCCCGCTCGAATGATCTGGTCGTTGAGCATGTCCATCATTTCAAGGAACGACATGTCCGGAGACACCCCTTCCAATGCATGCGTGTCCATGTGTCCTTTCGCTTCCGGGCCGTTTTGGCGCCAAACTTTCAATGTCAGATTCATGACCTTCTTACTTGTAGCTGCGTTGCTTCAACTCGATGTTTTCAAAAACCAAATCCTCCTTGATCAACTTGGATTCACTGGGGTCTCCCGCGAATTCCCAAGCCGACACAAAAGCAAAATTCTCGTCATCTCGAAGAGCCTCTCCTTCCGGGGTTTGATGCTCTTCACGGAAATGCCCTCCACAGGATTCCTCTCGGGCCAAAGCGTCCATGCACATCAGCTCTCCTTGCTCCAAGAAATCGGCGACACGCCCTGCCTTATCCAGTTCTGGATTGTAACTCGTCGCATTTCCTGGAACACGAACGTCCTTCCAAAATTCCTCACGCAATGCGCGAATGTCCGCGATCGCCTTTTTGAGACCGGCTTCGTTTCGCGACATTCCACATTCATTCCACATGATGCGGCCTAAACGTCGGTGGAAATCATCAACTGGCTTGGACCCGTTGTTGTTGATGAGATGGTCAATGCGCTCCTGCACCGCCTTTTCTGCCGCTTCAAACTCGGCTGAGTCTGATGAGATCGCCCCTGTGCGAATGTCATTTGCCAGGTAATCCCCAATGGTATAAGGCAATACGAAATAGCCGTCAGCCAGTCCTTGCATCAAAGCAGAAGCGCCCAATCGATTCGCTCCGTGATCGGAAAAGTTGGATTCGCCTGTTGCATACAACCCCGATACGGAGGTCATCAGATTGTAATCCACCCAAAGCCCCCCCATGGTATAGTGAACCGCAGGATAAATCTTCATCGGTGTTTCGTAAGGATCGTCCGCTGCAATCTGCTTGTACATGTCGAAGAGGTTGCCATACTTCGCTTTCACCACCTCCTTACCCAATGTGACAATCTCTTCAGTCGATGGTTGAGACAGCCCGCGAATGCTCGCTTCTGTTTTGCCGTAACGTTTGAACGCGCTGGCGAAATCCAAGAAGACGGCTTCCCCCGTCTTATTCACGCCAAAGCCCGCGTCGCAGCGCTCCTTGGCGGCACGAGAAGCGACGTCCCGTGGGACCAAATTTCCGAATGCCGGATACCGACGTTCCAAATAGTAATCCCGATCAGCCTCTGCAATCTCCAATGCTGTTTTCGTTCCCTTCCGAATTGCTTCCGCATCCTCCTTCTTCGCCGGAACCCAAATGCGACCATCGTTGCGCAACGACTCCGACATCAATGTCAGTTTCGATTGATGCTCACCAGACACCGGAATGCACGTCGGGTGAATTTGTGTGAAGCACGGGTTGGCCATATGGGCGCCTTTTTTGTGCGCCTTCCAGGCTGCCGACACATTCGATCCCATGGCATTCGTGCTCAAGAAAAACACATTGCCGTAACCGCCGGTTGCCAATACAACCGCGTGCGCTGCGTGACGCTCCAATTCTCCCGTAACCAAATTCCGAGCGATGATTCCACGGCATTTGCCATCGAGCATAACCACATCCATCATTTCGTGGCGGGTCAACATGTCGACCTTGCCTTTGGAAATCTGACGGCTTAACGCTGAATACGCTCCCAACAAGAGCTGCTGGCCTGTCTGGCCTTTCGCATAGAAGGTTCGTGAGACTAATACTCCTCCAAAGGATCGGTTGTCCAACAGACCTCCGTACTCGCGTGCAAACGGAACACCCTGGGCGACGCACTGATCGATGATGTTGGTCGAAACTTCCGCCAATCGATGCACGTTGGCTTCGCGACTTCGGTAATCGCCTCCCTTGACCGTATCGTAAAATAGCCGGTGAACAGAGTCCCCGTCATTTTGATAATTCTTCGCAGCGTTGATTCCGCCTTGTGCCGCAATCGAGTGAGCGCGTCGTGGGGAATCTTGGAAGCACAGCGCCTTGACATTGTACCCCATTTCAGCAAGGGATGCCGCAGCAGAACTGCCGGCAAGTCCTGTTCCTACAACGATGACGTCAATGGAGCGCTTGTTGGCCGGATTGACCAGCTGAATGTGATCCTTATACTTCGTCCACTTGTCGGCCAATGGACCCTCAGGAATTTTGGAATCGAGCATCGTTTCGAATCTTAAAGCTGGATGTAGAAAAGATAAACTGGAATGCTAGCAAATAGTGCCGGAACCACAATGCCGAACAACAGACCTGCACGTTCAATCAGCGGAGAATATTTTGAATGGCGCAATCCCAAGGATTGAAAAGCACTTTGGAAGCCGTGGATCAGGTGAAATCCCAGGGCAAATTGCGCCAGAACATATCCCGCAACGGCTAGACCGGCTAACCCGTTTTCAGGGCCAAAAAAGCGCATGACGACCGCATGCAGATCCTTCAGTCCATCGGAGTCAAAATCAATGGGCCCGAAGTGCATCATGTACCAGAAGTTTTGCATGTGGCTCACCAAGAACACCAAAATGATGGTGCCGAGAATGCCCATGTTCCGGCTGGACCAAGAGGCATTGGCGGACCCTTTTTCTTTCACATAACCGGTTGGCCGGGCTTTGCGATTTTGCAATGTGAGCGCGATGCCATCCACCACGTGGAATAACACAGCGGCATACGTCAAGTAACTCAGCAATTTGACCAGTGGGAATGTGGTCATAAAATGAGCGTATTCATTGAAGGCCTGTTGGCCCTCTTCGCCTGGTATGAAAAGCTGCAAGTTGCCGACCAGATGTCCCAAAAGGAACAGGCATAGAAAAAGCCCTGACAGGGCCATTACATATTTCTTGGCAAGAGAAGAACGCAAAATTCCGGAGTTACTCATGGTAAAAACCAATTGGATTCCTCAAAGGTAACATCCCTTCCTCCGGCTACCAACGCTTCTTCTACTGAAGGCCACAAGACACCCTGTTTCAGGGGATAAAAGGGGGTGCCATGGCTTTCATGGCACCCCCTGCCTTCAGCCTTCCGTAGACTCCACGGGACGACGATCGAGCATCAGCATCTCACTGGCCACGATTTCCGTGACATAGCGAGTGTGCCCCTCTCCGTCCTCGTAAGTGCGGTAAGCTAACCGGCCCTCGACGGCAATTTCAGCGCCCTTTTTAAGGTATTGACCAGCGACATCCGCCAACGCGCCCCACGTGACCACATCGTGCCATTGGGTTCGCTCCACACGTTCACCCTCACCATTGCGGAAAATTTCGTTGGTCGCTACCGGAAAAGAGCATTTGGTCTTGCCTTCATCGAAGCTCATCAATTCGGGATCTTTCCCGAGTCGTCCAATCAATTGGACCTTGTTTCTAAGTGCATTCATTTTGTTGAATAATCTGGGTCAAACATCCGGCGGCCTCCCGCCTAGAGCCGTAACCCGAACGGATGCGTTTACGGATTCGCTCCACAGGTTTGCCGGCGCCGCCAAGCCGTATCTTTGCCACCACATTTGAACAGTTTCAATGGCTTCCAAGATCCGCGTCCGATTTGCTCCAAGTCCAACCGGCCCCCTGCACATGGGTGGCGTCCGAACGGCATTGTACAACTACCTTTTCGCGAAGAAACACGGAGGCGATTTCCTCTTGCGCATCGAAGACACCGATCAAAAACGGTTTGTTCCTGGAGCTGAAGAATACATTCGAAAAGCCCTTGATTGGTGCGGCATTCCGCCGACAGAAGGCGACGGAATCGGTGGTCAACACGGCCCATACAAACAGTCCGACCGCAGTGCCTTGTACGCCACAGAACTGCAGCGGTTGTTGGCCTCTGGAAATGCCTACAAAGCCTTTGATACAGCCGAGGAGATGGACGCCATCCGGAAAGCGGTCGAGCAGTCCGGTGCGGTGTGGCAATACGATGCCAGCACGCGCATGTCCATGCGAAACTCGTTGTCTTTGGGGGCGGATGAATTGGCCCAATTGGAGGCCAACAACACCCCGTTTACCATCCGTTTCCGGATGCCCGATGCTGCTCGCGACTTTGGATTCAATGATGCCATTCGAGGACACATCCGCGTTTCAACAGGTGTGCTCGATGACAAAGTGCTCATGAAAGCCGATGGCCTCCCCACCTACCATTTGGCCAATGTGGTCGACGATCACCACATGGCCATCAGCCACGTGATTCGTGGAGAGGAGTGGCTACCAAGTGCCCCGCTTCACGGCTTGTTGTATGAGGCTTTTGGTTGGGACACCCCGGTATTTGCGCACTTGCCTTTGATCTTGAAGCCGACGGGCAATGGAAAACTGAGTAAGCGAGATGGCGACCAAGGCGGGTTTCCCATCTTTCCTTTGGATTGGAAAGACCCGGAAACTGAGCAAATTTCGAGCGGTTATCGCGAGCAAGGCTATCTGCCGCAAGCTTTCACCAACATGCTGTTGCTATTGGGTTGGAGTAGCGGTGACGAGAAGGAGCTCTACACGATGGAAGAGGCCATCGCAGCCTTCGAAATGACAGGGGTCACCAAGTCAGGGGCTCGTTTCAATCCGGATAAGACCAAGTGGTTCAACGAGCAGTATCTGCGTCAATTGCCTCCGGTTGATGCCGTGGCTGCGCTCCGGGAGACTGCCGCGGGAGACGTTGCTCACTGGGGTGACGATCAATGTCTCCAAGTCATGGACATGATGTTGGAACGCGTGAGTTTCATGCACGAAATCAGCACGCATCGGTATCTGTTTGAAGCCCCGGAAGTGCTGGATGAAAAGTTGGTTGCGAAGAAATGGAAGCCTGAAACAGCCGGCTATCTGCAGCAACTCAAAGCTGTCTTGGAAACCATTGAGCCATTCGAATCGAGCGCCATTGAGACCGCATTCAAGGCGTTTCTCGAGGAAAAAGAACTCGGTTTTGGCGCCGTTTTGTTGCCCTTGCGTTTGGTGCTAACCGGCACAGGGGGCGGACCTTCCATGTTTGATTTCGCCGCTTTCATCGGGCGGGAAGAGACCCTGCGCCGCATCGACCTCGGCCTCGCGAAGGTCAGTTAATCTTCATCTCAGGCACCGCTTCGGGGACCACGAGTTTGCCCGCGGTAGCCGCGACAACATGCTCGACCGAAATGCCTGGAGCCACTTCGACTAGATGGAAAGCGCCCTCGCGAATGTCGAGCACCGCGAGGTTGGTCACGACGCGTCGCACGCATCCGACTCCGGTGAGCGGCAACGAGCAGTCTGCGAGCAACTTCGATTCGCCTGCACGGTTTGTGTGCATCATGGCCACTATGATGTTTTCAGCGCTTGCCACCAAATCCATCGCCCCGCCCATTCCCTTCACCATTTTACCTGGAATTTTCCAGTTGGCGATGTCTCCGTTTTGCGAAACTTCCATCGCTCCCAAGACCGTCAACTGCACGTGTTGGCCGCGAATCATGGCAAAAGAAGTGGCGCTATCGAAGTAAGCAGCCCCGGGCATGGCCGTGATGGTTTGCTTGCCTGCATTGATCAAATCGGCGTCCTCATTCCCTGCGAGGGGAAATGGCCCCATGCCCAAGATGCCATTTTCCGATTGAAATTCCACTTCCATTCCAGGCGGAATGAAGTTGGCTACAAGTGTCGGAATGCCAATCCCTAAATTGACATACCACCCGTCTCTAACCTCCTGTGCGATGCGTTGCGCGATGCCGTTTTTGTCCAACATGGATGCTTGATTTGGGGCGGTGATTAGGATTGAACCGTGCGTTGCTCGATGCGCTTTTCATAGCCCGAGCCCTGGAAAATTCGCTGGACAAAGATGCCCGGTGTGTGAATGGCATTCGGATCGAGTTCCCCCAAAGGAACAAGCTCTTCCACTTCTGCGACCGTGATTTTTCCGGCCATGGCCATCATGGGGTTGAAATTGCGCGCGGTGGCCTTGAAGATCAAATTTCCCGCTGCGTCCCCTTTCCAAGCTTTGACGAAGGCAAAGTCCGCTGTGAGCGCGGATTCCAAAATGTGGGGCTTGCCGTTGAATTCCCGGACCTCCTTGCCTTCCGCGACTTCCGTGCCATAACCGGCTGGCGTGTAAAATGCGGGGATTCCCGCTCCTCCTGCCCGGCATCGTTCCGCCAAAGAGCCTTGAGGAATCAGATCCACCTCCAATTCTCCACTGAGCATTTGCCGTTCAAACTCATCATTCTCTCCGACATACGAGGAGATCATCTTGCGGATCTGACGTTGCTGAAGCAAGAGGCCCAGTCCAAAGTCATCCACCCCGGCGTTGTTGGAAATGCAGGTCAAATCCTGAACCCCCAAACGCACCAATTCTCCAATGCTGCATTCTGGTATGCCACACAATCCGAATCCGCCGAGCATCAGGGTCATGCCACTTTCGACGCCTTCGCAGGCTGCATAGACGTCACTCACTCGTTTTGAAATTGCCATGGGTTTGTGTTCTGCTTATTCAAACAAATCCTCATCATCAAATCCCTCCCCTCCAAAAGTCGCCTGCTGCAATTCATGCAATTGCCTGCAATCCAGCGAGTCCATGCCCATTCCCTCCGGACGAACAAAGTCCGCTGTGCTCAAGCCAATGGCCGGATTGGCATACGCTGCCTTCATGTAGTAACCATAAATCGGCAAAGCTGTATTGGCTCCCTGACCATTGGCGATGGTGCTAAATCGGACCGTTGGGTCTTGCGCGCCCACCCACACTCCGGTCACCAAATCAGGCGTCATCCCCATGAACCAACCGTCGGTATGGTTTTGGGTGGTCCCTGTTTTTCCCGCCATCGGAACTTTGATGCCGTCGTATTTGCGCCGTTCCAAATCCATGCGCAATCGGACGCCCGTGCCTTTGCGCTGGCCTGTTTCTGGATTGTACGCTCCGTCCACAACACCTTTCATCATGTCCACAATGGTATAGGCCGTGCGCTCATCCAACCCCTGCCGCATTTCGAGTTCAGGAGTCCAAATGACATTGCCATATTTGTCTTCAATGCGCGCAATGATGGTCGGGGTAATGTGCACGCCACCATTGACCAACGCCGCATTGGCCACCGTGATTTCTTTGAGTGTCAACTGCGAAGACCCCAAGGCAATGGAGGGCACCGCTGGGATTTCACTCTCAATTCCTAGCGCATGCGCCAATTGAATGACTCGTTCTGGGCCAAAGTCCTTGATCAGCTTGGCAGAAATGGTGTTCATGGAATTGGCCAAGGCGTATTCCAGATTGACCACTTCACCGTATTTAAAATCCGAATTGTCCGGACACCAATCCGGTTGGTCTCCAGGCATCTCGACACAAATTCGTTGGTTGGGCAACTCCGAGCAACGCGACATGCCATGACGCAGCGCCGTGGCATAAACAAACGGCTTGAAGATCGACCCGACTTGTCGACGGGATTGGGAGACGTTGTCGTACTTGAAAAACCGATAGTCAATGCCTCCGACCCACGCCTTGATGTGACCCGTTCTTGGCTCAATGGACATCAGTCCTGCGTGGAGCAAGCTCTTGTGGTATAGGATAGAGTCCAGGGGGGTGAGCGTCGTGTCGCGCGGTCCCTGATGACTGAACACCTTCATGTTCACGGGCGCACGGAATAGCTGGTCGATTTCCTTTTTACTTGGTCGATGCCAGGTGTGGCTGCAGCCTCCTTTTTCGGCATCGCAAACCCAGGTGTCGCCTGACTCATCGGAGCTCTTATCAATGTAAAATCCGGGGCGTTCGCATTCAGGGCATTCCTTGCCTGCATACTTCAAATAGCGCTTGCTCCGCTTGATAGCGGAATTGATGATGTTCTCTCGATCGGACCGCTCAATCCCCTCGTAAAACGGCCATTCTGATGAACTGCGGGACCGCAGATCGCGATTCAGGGTGGCCTGCAATTCTCCGCCCAAATGCTCATGGACGGCTTCTTCAGCCGCTTTCTGAAGTCGGCTATCAATGGTCGTGTGCACTTGAATGCCATCCCGGTACAAGTCGTAAGGCGACCCGTCGGCTTGATGGATGACCCAATCTCCAGTAGGGTCCTTTTTACTCAACAACGTTTTCAATTCAGCGCGCAGAATCTCGCGGAAATAAGGAGCCGGTCCCGCATCGTGACTCACCCGCTGATAACTCAGCCCCAAAGGAAGCGCTTGCAACGAGTCGACTTCTTCCTTGGTTAGGAGGTCATATCGCGCCATTTGATTGAACACGACATTCCGGCGATTCTGCACCGATTCAGGCCGTCGCAAAGGATTGTACAGCGAACTGTTTTTGAGCATCCCGACCAACATCGCCGCTTCGTGCAGCTTCAGCTCCTCAACGTTCTTGTCGAAATAGATGTTGGCCGCTGACTTGATGCCCACCGCTTGGTTCAGGAAGTCATACCGATTCAAGTACAGCGCAATGATCTCACCCTTGGTATAAAATCGCTCCAAGCGTGCAGCAATGATCCACTCCTTGGGTTTTTGCAAAAACGCCCGTTCCAACCAAGACGTTCGGTCGTATTGATCCGTGAACAGCTGCTTGGCCAATTGCTGAGTTACCGTGCTGCCGCCGCCGCGTTGACCGAGGTAAACAATTGCCCGAGTCAAACCAATGAAATCAATTCCACTGTGGCTTTCAAATCGCGCATCTTCGGTGCTGACCAGCGCGTCAACGAGGGCCTGAGGCAGCTCATCGTAACGAGCATCCGCCCGGTTTTCAGAATAGTATCGTCCAATAACCCGTCCATCGGATGAATAAACACGGGTGGCCAATTCTGTTTTGGGGTTGGCCAACGTTTCCGTGTTCGGTAGATCCCGAAAAGAAGCGAGCACGACCAATCCAGTGATTCCAAGCAAAGGAGCCAGACCAAACAGCCACATCCAGGCGCGTTGCCGGGGGTGCTTTTTAGCGCTCTTCTTAGCCGACGCAGTCGACTTGGGCTTGGGGGCCAATCGGGGTGATGCTTTGCGTTGTGTTTTCGCCATTCCAATTGCAAGATTACTACATCCCCCGCATTGCGGCTTCATTCGAAGAAACCTTTCACGGATATTCACCATTCCCATGTACCCGACCTCTCAAATGCTCACTACCTTTGGCGCTCAAATCGCACCATGGTCGCACTCATCAAAGCCGCTCAACTCCTTCTTAGTCTGTCGATTCTCGTCGTCTTGCATGAATTTGGGCACTATTGGGCTGCTCGCTTTTTCAAAACGCGTGTAGAGAAGTTTTATCTCTTCATGAATCCGGGGTTCTCGCTGTTCAAGAAGCAAATTGGAGAAACGGAATGGGGCATTGGCTGGTTGCCGCTCGGAGGGTATGTGAAAATTGCCGGTATGATCGATGAGTCGATGGACACCGAACAGTTGCAGGCTGAACCACAACCTTGGGAATTTCGATCGAAACCCGCCTGGCATCGACTCATCATCATGCTCGGAGGCATCATCGTCAACCTCATCTTGGGTTTTGCGATTTACAGCATGGTTTTGTTGGTGTGGGGAGAGACGGTACTGCCTGCAGACCGCATTCCTTATGGTCTCGAAGTGGACGATCGATTGGAGTCCGTTGGATTTCAAGATGGAGACCAAGTGCGTGCCATCAATGGGGAGGCGCCTGAGACATTCACGCAAATTCGACGGTCCCTCTTTTTTGATCCCGTGCGGGAAGTTGTTTTGGAGCGCAATGGAGAAGAGGTCATTCTCAACTTCGAACAAGATTTGGGACAACTCTTAGTAGACAGCGCCATACGAAGGCCTTTTGGTTTGCGCATGCCTTGCTTGGTGCAAGAGCTTGACCCCAATAAAGGTGCCGCTTTGGGCGGTATGATGGCCGGAGATCGCATTCTGGGATTGAATGGAGAGCCCCATGTGTTTTACGGCGAGGTTACCTCCTTTTTGCAAGGACATCCCAATGAATCCGTCGAGGTAGAGGTTCAGCGAATGAATGGAACTTTGTCCTTACTCACGTGCCAAACAGACAGTTTAGGAGCGCTGGGATTCTCATCCGTGAATGCGTTGGAAATGAGCGAATTTCAACTTGAAGAGCGCACATTTGGCGTCGGTGAAGCGTTGATCAGCGGCTTCGCATTGGCCTCGACAACTTTGCAGGAATATGTCCTTTCCATGCGTTTCCTCTTCAGTAAATCAGGCGCATCACAAGTCGGAAGCCTGGTCACATTCGGCAGCATCTTTGATGGTGGTTGGGATTGGGAAATTTTTTGGCGCAACACCGCCTTTTTCTCCTTGATTCTGGCGTTCATGAACTTGCTACCCATCCCGGCGCTTGATGGTGGGCACGTTGTCTTCCTCTTGTATGAAATGGTTGCCGGAAAACCCGCCCCTGAAAAGTTCTTAGAGCGCGCCCAAATGGTGGGAATCGTGTTGCTGCTCACACTCATGGTGTATGCTTTAGGCAATGATATTTGGCGATTGGTAACTGGACAGTTTAGCTGAGGTAGCTTAATTTCAGCCAATGCTTTTCATGACAGTTTCAGACATCAACGCTTACGGACTGGTTATTGGTGGATCACTGGTAATCATCCTGAGTTACTTCGCCAACTTGCTTGCGAAGCGCACCAATATCCCCAGCGTCTTGGTATTGATCGCGATGGGCATCGCCATTCGGCAAGGCTTGAATGCTATGGGGCTCACGTCCATTCCTTTTGAAAGCTTGGTCTTGGAACTGCTTGGCACCATTGGATTGATCTTCATTGTTTTGGAGGCCGCTCTGGACCTGAACCTTTCCAAGGAGAAAATGCCGCTGATCATTCGCAGTGCCTCGGTGGCTTTGATCGCGTTGATCGGAAGTTCCGCCGCCATTGCGGCCTTCTTAGGATACTCCATGGGCATGCCGTTGTACGAAGGATGGGTCTATGCCATTCCGTTGTCCATCATGAGCAGTGCCATCATCATCCCCAGTGTCGCGAGCTTGAGCGCCGAGTCCCGGGAATTCATGGTCTATGAAAGCACGTTTTCGGACATCTTCGGCATCATGGCCTTTTATCTGCTCTTGGGCAATTCGGATGCTGAGTCGACGGAGACCGTGCTTTGGAGCATCGGCACAAACCTCCTCGTGACGTTGTTACTAGCCATCGTCGTGAGTTATCTCTTGGTCTATGTACTGCAAAAGATTACGAGTCCGGTCAAGTTGTTTTTGAGCATCGCCGTGTTGTTGTTGATCTACGCCATCCAAAAACTATTGCATCTCAGTCCGCTGGTTTTGATTTTGATTTTCGGATTGATGCTGAACAATCACCGCTTGTTCTTTCCCAAGTTGAATGTTTTCAAACCGAATGCCGCTGGACGCACTTGGCCTGAGCGCCTGTTGGATGACGGTCGGATGCATGATTTACACCGCGACTATCACATGCTCACCCTCGAAAGTGCCTTCGTCATCCGAACGTTCTTTTTTGTCTTGTTTGGCATGACCGTTTCCTTGGCCACGTTGACCGATCTCCATGTCATTACGGAAGGACTCGTCATCTGCTGCCTCCTCTACATTGTACGTTTCGTCTGCCTTTTACTGCTCCAGCGACGCGTCATTTTTCCTCTGCTCTACATCGCACCGCGAGGATTGATTACCATCCTGCTGTTCTTCCAGATTCAAAGCACGTACCCGCAGTTTTTGCAACCCGCGTTCGATCAAGGCATTTTGCTGGTCATCATCCTGATCTCGAGCATCATCATGACCATTGCGCTGGTTCAAAATGGCATCACGCTCCGAGGGATTACCGTATTGCCAGAAATCATACCCGAGGATGGTGGATTAGCGCAACCGGCTACCAATCCTATCGCCGAGAAGGAGCCAGCCGAGACGGGATCACCAATGGAGGATTCAAACGACTTGTCCCCGAGCTGAGACCAACGGGACGTACCAGCCGCCCGGCAGTCGTTGAACCTTGCCCGCCAATTCAAGCAAAAAGAGACGACGGGTCATTTGTTCCCGCGTGGCCTGGTGTTCCAGCATCAGTTGCTCCAACAGTTTCCCGGACGAGCCGGCCAAAGAAAGCCACACAGACCGCAGTGCTTCCGGCACATGCGCTTCCTTCGATTTGGGTGGCGTTCGGTTCGCAATCGCTCTGTCCATTCGCCCCACCAGATCCTCCGGATCGGACCACGCCGTATCCGGAAATGCCTCAATCAGCGCTTGATTTCCTTCCCATCGCCTACTCCATTGTTTTGGTTGATACACCCACAAGTCCTGACCAGATTCAATCGCACAAGCCGCCGAAACCATCGCTCCACCCTTCTTCGGACTTTCCATCATAACAAGGGCTTCACTCAGCCCCACTACCAACCGATTTCTTGCTGCAAATTGCCAAGGTGCTGGCTGGCTTCCCGGCAAGTATTCAGTGAGTAAGGCCCCTTCATTTTTCACCATCGAATGGGCCAAGCGCCTATGCGCATTGGGGTAAATCCGATCCAAGCCATGGCCAAGACAAGCCACCGTAATTCCCTGCTCAAACAAGGCTCCTCGATGGGCTGCAGCGTCCACACCATGCGCGAGCCCACTGGCAATTGACCAGCCTTGTTTGACCAACATTCCACTGATCTTAAACGCTAAATTCGCTGCAAGCTCGGAGCATTTCCGTGTGCCGACAATGCCCACAAATGGATTTGAATTTCCAATATCATCCCGGCCCCGGCCATGCATGACCACAGGCGCGTCAGGCATCGCTCGCCATCTTGCTGGATAGCTTGGATCCTCCCACGAAATGGACCAATCACCTCGTTCATCCGCCATCTGAATGGCCTGTTCAATGCGGGTCATCGCATTCGAGAATCCTGCTACCTCACGAGCGGCGTAATCCCACGCTCCATCCAAGGACCCCCTTGAAGCCACGAATTTCTTCACCCGCACAGAACCCCATCCTGGCAATGCCGCCAAGGTCATCCATTTCCTCAATCGATTCATGCTGCAGGCAAGGTGATGCGATTTCAACAATCCGCTATGCCGAGTTCATGGTTTCAATAAAGGGCTTTGTGCGTGCATCAGCATCGCAGCATTTGTTGCATCTTGCATCCATGAGGATAGCGATCATTGTCTGCTGCGTCTTGATCTGGTTCGGGGTTTCATCGGAGGCTCAAGCCCAGGCACTTGTTGGGAAGGTTGCTGATGATCAGGGCCTGCTCTTGCCCGGAGCCACCATCACCATTGCACCCGTCAACGAACCGTTTAGTTCCGCATTGATTGGTGTCGTCACCACATTGGACGGAACCTACTCTGCCGACTTGAGTCCACTGTCAGGTCGGGATGTCATCGTTACCTGCAGCTACATCGGATTGGAAAAGAAGCAAGTCGAACTGAAAAACTTGCAGGGCAACGCGTATACCCTGGACTGGGTGCTCGCCGCTTCCGCGGAAATGCTGGAGCAGGTCGTCGTCAGCGCCGGAAGATTTGAGCAATCCGCGAAAAAAGTAACCGTCTCCGTTGATGTTTTACCTCCTCGCATCATCGAATCCCGCGGCACAACCTCATTGGAAACCGCCTTGGAGCAAAACCCCGGAGTGAGTTTCGTGGATGGCGAGCCTCAAATTCGAAGCGGTAGCGGTTTTAGCTATGGTGCCGGATCTCGGGTGATGATGTTAGTGGATGATCTGCCTGTTTTGAGTGGCGATGCCGGAAGGCCCACTTGGGGGTTTCTCCCTTTGGAAAACATCGAGCAAATCGAAATCATCAAAGGCGCATCTTCCGTCATGTATGGGAGTGCGGCGTTGAGCGGTGTCATCAACATCCGCACTCGTTACCCCGATGCCCGTCCATTGACGAGAATCAGTGTGCAACATGGCCTGTATTCTACGCCCCAGAGCGCGCAGGCCAAAACATGGGACGGCTTCGGGCAGCAATCCAACGTTCGCTTTGTTCACAGCCAGCGTGCCGGTAAATGGGACGTGGTCGTTGCGGGGAACATCTTGGGAGATGATGGGTTTTTATCGCCCTTGGTTGAAAACGAAACGGACACCGCATCGTCGGCCTATCGTCCATGGATCGTCGACCGCTACGGCGCTGAAAACCGAGCACGCGTCAATGCCAACATCCGCCGTCGAGAAACAGGCGTGGCGGGGTTGACCTATGGTCTCAACACCAATTGGCAGCGCGGAGAATCCCAAAACACCTTGATTTGGGAAAGCGCTCCAGACCACATTTACGGCAGCTACCAAGGAGCTACGACCCATGTGAATCAGACGGTCGGAACCGTGGACCCCTATATTGAATACGCGGCTCCCAGCGGTTTTCGCCATGCCTTACGCAACCGGTGGCAGTACCTCAACAATGACAACGACAACGACCAGTCCAACGCATCCCATGTTTTTTACTCCGAATATCAATTGAATGGCCATGGTCAGAATTGGGGGCTCGAGGGGTTGAACTTTTCAGCGGGATTGGTGCATCTGTTGGCCTTCAGCAATGCCGAATTGTACAGTGGAGGATCTTCTGACGGAAACAACAGAGGCCGCAACGTCGCGGCTTATCTGCAGGTTGACCAGTCCTTCGCAGAACGACTGAATGTGTCGGCGGGGATGCGTTATGAGCATTTCGAAGTCAATGGATCCGGTACCGGAAAACCGGTGTTCCGTGCGGGAGTCAACTACCAACTCGCCGAAGCCACATACCTGCGATCCAGCTTTGGACAAGGGTTCCGCTTTCCGACCATCGCAGAACGGTATATTCGGACAGGATTGGGCTCCTTGCAAGTGTATCCCAATGAGGAATTGAACCCTGAATTTGCAACATCAGGGGAGATTGGGTTGAAACAAGGAGTGAAATTCGGCCGCTTCCAAGGCTTCCTAGACATGGCTGTTTTTCGTCAAGATTTTGACGACTACATCGAGTTCACCTTCGGGCAATGGGGACCTGACGACGGCGAACCACCGACACTGGAAAATGCTCTGGGATTGGGATTTAAGAGCATCAACACGGGGAAAAGCCGCGTGACCGGAGCTGAAATTAGCACGACGGGTCGCATCGAGACGGACCGGGCGCGCTTCGACATCATTGCGGGGTACACCTACACGCGACCCATTAGCCTGACGCCAAATTACAATTACAATCCAGATTCAACAGGAACGGTCACCACCTATTACAACACCAGCCACGACACGACCAACTTGATTCTGAAGTACCGCTCTCCCCATTTGGTGCGTATCGATGTGCAAGCCACCGGCGCCAAGTGGTTTGGAGGCGTCAGTGTGCGGTATCAATCCAAACTTCAAAACTTCGACGAGGCCTTCATCCTTTTTGAAGCTGAAGACATTGCTGACATTGAATGGGGACTGGCTGGATGGCTCGATTCTCACCCACGATCTCCATGGCTTGTCGATGTTCGAATCGGCCGACAGTGGAATGAACACCACCGCCTTTCTTTGATCGTCAGCAATCTGGCCAATAGCGAGTATGTCATTCGTCCGCTCGCCATTGAACAGCCCCGATTGACACAAATCATGTACACGTACGAAATCAAATGATGGAAACCACTCGCGTTCCTTTGGTAGGCATCATTCCCGCACGACTTGGCTCTACCCGATTTCCATCGAAGCCCCTGGCTTTATTGGGGGGAAAGGCCGTCATCGAACGTGTTGTTGAACGAGCCCTAGAAGCAGGAGTGTGTCATCATGTCTTGGTGGCCACGGACGATGACCGCATTGCTGAGCAGGCCCGAAAAGCCGGAGCCGAATCCTTCATGACGGACCCGCAATTTGCCAACGGCACCCTGCGCAGCCATGATGCCTTGAAGCAATGGGAAGCCCTGCACAACATGGAGGCCGATGCCGTGCTGAACATTCAGGGAGATGAACCTTTTGTCCATCCTGAGCAATTGCAAAAGCTCGCGCAGCTGATCCGCTTGCCCGGCGCATCCATTGCCACCTTGGCGCGACCCAAGGACGCCGAAGATCCCGAACGCACCAACCCAAACCGGGTCAAAGTCGTTTGCGACCTCAATGGCAGGGCCCTCTTTTTTAGCCGCGCGGCCTTGCCCGCGAGTCCTGGATCATGGTTTGAACATGTTGGCCTCTACGCTTTTACCCGTGGCGCATTGGAAGCCCTGTCCTTCCTTCACCCCTCACCGCTTGAAAAGCGCGAGCGCCTAGAACAATTGCGCTGGCTCGAACACGGTTGGCACATTCATGTAGGCAACACCTCTCACGCTACATACTCCGTCGACACACCCGAAGACCTCGCCCATTTAGAGGGGCTTCTCAAATCAGGGGAACTCACGTAACTTCGCATTTCACTAGACGCCTCACTCCATGACCTTAGCTCGCATCACACAAGCCCTTGGTGTTTTCACCTTTGGTATTTTATTGCTCACTGCTTGCGGCCAATCGCCCGATTCTTCCATGTCTTCCCATACTCAACCTGTGCTGAACCAAAGCCAATTCGATGCGCCGCCTGTTGCGCCTAAACAGCCCCATTCAACAGAAATTCACGGCGTTTCTTGGGAAGATGATTACTTCTGGATGCGCTTAAGCGACGCGCAAAAAGAAGCGGAAATTTCTGATGAGCAGACGACCGCGGTAGTGGACTATCTCAATCAAGAGAATGGCTATAAGGAAGCCGTATTGAAATCAACAGATTCCTTCCAGGATTCACTATTTGACGAGATTGTCGGACGGATCAAGCAAGATGATCAGAGCGTTCCTCTCAAGGACAATGGCTACCATTATTACAGCCGATACGAAGAAGGAAAAGAATACGCGATTTATTGCCGAAAAGAAGGCAGCCTAGACGCTGAGGAGCAGGTGATGCTCGACGTCAATGCGATGTCTGAAGGCTTCAGTTATTACGCCGTTGGCGGGCAAGCTGTGAGCACCAACAATGAAGTTTTAGCATTCAGCGTAGATACGGTCAGCCGACGAGAATACACGCTTCAGTTCAAGAATTTGACGACGGGTGAAATGCTCGAAGACCAAATTCCACTCACCACCGGTGGAGCCACTTGGGCCAACGACAACCGCACCGTGTTCTACTCGAAAAAGGACCCTGTGACCTTGCGTTCATCCCGCATCTTCAAGCACGTTTTGGGAACAGATGCTGCACAGGATGAGTTGGTGTTTGAAGAGGCTGACGAAACGTTCAGCTGCGGCATTGGCAAATCAAAGAGTGACCAATACTTGATGATTGCGAGTTACTCGACGATGAGCAATGAATGGCGTTATCTGGATGCCAACAATCCCAATGGTGCGTGGCAGGTCGTCCAAGAGCGCCAGGAAAACCTCGAGTACAGCTGCAGCCATTATAAGGAGCATTTCTACATCGTGACCAACCGTGATGCACAGAATTTCAAACTAGTTCGGACCCCCGTCACGGCGACCGGCTTGGACAACTGGGTCGACGTGTTGCCTCACCGGGAGGCCACATTGCTCGAAGGCATCGAAATTTTCAAAGACTACCTGGTTTTGGAAGAGCGAACGGGTGGTTTGAATCAAATCCGCGTGAAGCGATGGGATGACCAGGCGGATTATTACTTGGAGTTTCCTGACCCCGCTTATTCTGCGTACGTCGGTGCGAATCCAGATTTTGAGACCAAGCGTTTGCGTTATGGCTACAATTCCATGACGACACCGAGTTCTGTGTTTGAAATGGACATGGAGGACAAGTCCGTTGACTTGCTCAAGCAGCAGGAAGTGTTGGGTGGAACGTTCGATCCCGCCAATTACACGAGCGAACGGGTAATGGTCCAAGCCACGGATGGCACAGAAGTGCCCGTTTCCATTGTTTACCGCAAGGGCATCAAAAAGGACGGTTCAAACCCCTTCTTGCTTTACGCATATGGTAGTTATGGATACAGCATGGACGCTGGTTTCTCCAGCACCCGACTGAGCCTTTTGGATCGTGGGTTCGTCTATGCGATTGCCCACATACGAGGCGGCCAGGAAATGGGCCGAGCGTGGTATGAAGATGGTAAGATGTTCAACAAGAAGAACACGTTTACCGACTTCATTGACTGCGGCCGAGCCATGGTCGATCTCGGATTCACTTCGCCAGAACATCTTTACGCCATGGGCGGTTCAGCCGGAGGATTGCTCATGGGTGCTGTCATCAACATGGCGCCTTCGCTCTTCAACGGCGTCATCGCGGCTGTTCCTTTTGTGGATGTGATCAACACCATGCTCGACGAGAGCATCCCATTGACGACCGGTGAATTTGACGAGTGGGGGAATCCCAAGAACAAGGATTCTTTCGATTACATGCGATCGTACAGCCCGTATGACAATGTTGTGGCACAAGATTATCCGCACATGCTCGTCACCACGGGCTACTGGGACAGCCAGGTGCAGTACTGGGAGCCTGCTAAATGGATGGCCAAGTTGCGTGAAACGAAAACAGATGACAACCTGTTGATCATGCATTGCAACATGGAAACAGGGCACGGAGGTGCTTCCGGTCGATTCAAGCGTTTACGCGAAACGGCCATGGAGTATGCTTTCTTCATGATGCTCGAAGGCATCGAGGAATGATTCTGGACCGGTTGCCATGCGTTATCGACGTCTAACTCAAGCAGAACTTCAAGGAGTCGAGGCCGAATTCATTCGGTACCTCGCTTCGGAAGGGATCACTGCTGATGATTGGAAAGCCAAGCTTGCGGCAACGTCGCCTGATGTCGACGCCTGTTTGGAGGACTTCAGTGAGATTTTTTGGGACGGCGCCACCAAAGCCATTGCTTGCGTTGAGCACCGCGCTTCAGAGTCCGATCTGTACGTATTCAACTTTGGTGAGCGTTCCGCTCAAGTCCTTCATTGCAAAAAAGACGCGGGCATTGCTCATTGGTCTCAAGGAGGGAAAGATTACGAGCCAGAAGCACGGGGACGGGAGATTTTTCTCTTGTTGGAGCAAGGAGCCAAGCCCTGCGGAGAAGACCGTTTCAAAGCGGTCCACGAGGAAATGGTCGCGGGTCTGAATTAAGTCAATCGGAAGGCCGATTCGGGCAACTCAAACCCCCGATTCTTCAACCAAATAGCCACATCTGTGCTGACCGGGTGGTGCCAGTGCGTCTGCAATCCCGCGCGTTTCGCGCCGTTGACATGCTGTTCACTATCGTCGATAAACAAGGTGTTGGTTGGATCCAGTCTATGCTGCTTGCAGATGGCCAGAAAAGCGTCAGGATCGGGTTTACGTATACCCAACTCGTGGCTGTAATGGATGCCTTCAAATGCACCGCGAAACGCAGACAACCCTATGTGCTCTTCCATCCAAGCTTCGAAGACTCTGGCGTGGATGGTATTCGTATTGCTGAAAATGAACAGGCGTGTTTGTTGGCTCAACGCTTGTACCAATGGAATGCGGCAGGCCGGCATTCCTGTGAGAATGCAGTTCCATGCATCCACAACTTCAGCACGCTTCGTTCCAGGCCGACAATGTCCTTCCAAAAACGAATAGAACGCATCGGGTGCAATTTGTCCGCATTCCAATTCGTCGAATGCAGGTGACTGCGCCGCTTGGTGATACAACCCAGCGAAATCTTCCAGTCCCAATGCCCGAAAAGCCAGAACGGGCGCATCGTAATCGATGTCGTAGAGTACACCCCCGAAATCAAGGATGAGCGCTTCCGGTAAAGACGAGTTGGTCATGGTATTCAGGCCTGGAAACGCTTCAACCAAGCGGTTGCCCAACGCTTGTCTTCCCGCAATTCGGCCAGTTTCTTCCGCGCAGCTGATTCCTGATCAAACGCAGCGTACGTGACGACGTGAAGGCCATTGTCTTGTAAAAAGATTTCGGCGTTGAAACCTTCATTGCGCAAGCTTAAAGCCAATCGGTTGGCATTGTCTTCAACTGAAAACGCTCCTGCAACCAAGGCAAACATGCGTGCGGACGCGATCTCAGTAGCGGCCGTTTCTGTGGCGGCCTCTAGAGATTCCACGATAAGCGGTAAAACGATGGGAATGAAAGCCTCCTGGCCCTCCAACACCACCGGAACTCCATCAGGGGAGAGCGCCTCTGCTCTGAAGTCATAATGCACGACAGCAGCCCCTTCCACCGCATCGATGGCGGATCCAAAAACGGGTTCTGTTGATATTCCTGAGGGCAACACCGCTTCTTCTTCAAAACGCGGCTGGAATGTGGCGGATTCCACGTGCTCGTAAAAGGAAGGAATGGCACTCATGAGTGACGCTTCCGTATCCCATTGGTCGGCAATGAACATCCCGGCACCACCCAAAATGGGAACGACCATGGCAGCAGCGACCCGGGCCCATGGTCGCACACCCGCAGTCTGAGCCAATGGTGGCATGGCCAAAATCTTCGCTGAGTCTCGCTCCTTGACCTCTGGCTTCACCAAAGGTCGAAGTGGAATGCGCTGCAAGCCAAATGATCGCAACATCCGCTCCAATACTTCTTCTGGCATGAACAACATGCCACCGGCTTCGTTGCGATACAACCTTCCTACGTGCTCGATGCTCACCGTCTCCCCTGCCTGAACGCGCCGTTTCAGTTCAGTCGCCTCCTTCTCAATCGATTGCATGGCTTCGGCATAAACCAACCCTTCGTTCATGGCTACGGCTTGGGCCAAAACACCATCGTGATGAATCAATCGTTCATTGAACATCACGTCCCGTGTGGGAGGAACCAATTCCTCGCGGCCCGCATCATAGCGAGCCGGAATGCGATTGCAAACAAAACCTCCCAATCCCGGTACCACCACGCAATCGTGGTCCAAAAAAAGCCGGTGAAGGTGCGTGTCGATGTGACTCATTGTGAATGAAGTTCCAGCCTCGAAAGTAACCACAACCCCTGATTGTTGCAACTTCCTGGACCGCTCATCATCGAATCAAGGTTACGGTGCCGTCCAAAAGGCGTGGGCCGTCGCGCATTTCGTAGCGCAGTCTCCAGATATAAACTCCGTCGGGAACAAAGTATTCCGCTCCCGCCAACTGGTTCTGACCGATCCAAGGTTCCTCTGGGTTTTCACTGTAAAAGAGCAAGTCTCCCCATCGGTTGAAGATCTCCAAACGATACCCCCGAGGGTCAATGCCCTCAATGATAAATGCATCATTGAATCCATCGTTATTGGGTGAAAAGGCATTGGGCACATAGACGGGATAGAAGACATCAATGAAGACACTATCTGAAGCCGTACATCCCTCCGGTGAAATGGTTTGCAGCGTAAACCATCCTGGACCTTGCACCTCCACTTCTGGCGTTGGACAATCGCTACAGCTCAACCAATCCGTGGGTGTCCACCACATGGAATCAGCATCTGCCGATCCAAATAGACGCACACGATCCAACCAGTCAACCTCCCGATCGGGGCCAGCATTCACGTAGGGTGGTTGCCACACATTGACTTCCATTTCCGTGCTCCCTTGACAGCCGAATGCGTCCGTCACATAAACCGTGAAGGTGGTGGTTTCAAGGGGGAAAACTTCGGTCGTTTGGGAATAGGGATTCGCCGCTAGCGCCGGAGGTGACCACGTATAATTCAGCCCCTCCGAGCAACTCAACACCATTGTTTCGCCTCGACACATCCAACCTCCTCCCGTGGCAGAAGCCGAAGGCGTCACCAATTCCACGGACACCGAGTCCACGCCAACGCCGCAGACATTGGCGATGCTCACCGTGAATGTGGTGTTTTCCGTGGGAGTCACGTAGGGGTTTTGAACCAAGGGATTGCTGACCAAGCTTGCGGGTGACCACAGATACGAATCCCCGTCTGCGGCGGACAGGAACACGCCTTGGCCGCTGCACAAACTCACCGTCGGATACACTTGCCCGCCTGGAAATGAGCTGACAACATAAATGTTCACGGACTCTTCGGCTGTGCAGCCCGCCGGTGACACGATGGTCGCCGTGTACGTCGTGGTCGACGCCGGACTTGCCGTGGTCGAAAGGTCGGAAGGCGATCCAAGTCCACCAATCGGACTCCACGTGGCACTTTCTCCGCCGGTAACTTCCAGCTCAATCACATCGCCCAAACAAATGGACTGGTCGTTGGTGATATCGGTCAACATCACCTCGACTTCAACCGTTACGGAGGCGGTTTCCGTTCCACAGTCATTGGAGTCTTCAACGGTATACGTGGTCGTTTCCGCCGGAGATGCCAGCGGATTGGCGATGGTTGGATCGCTCAATGTCGGGTCCGCTTGCCAAACCAACGCATCCGTTCCATACGCCTGCAACGTGACCTCATCTCCAGGACACAGCACCGGAACCTCATCGATTGAAGGGTTGGGCGTTTCTTGAATGAACAGGGTGGCAAAGGCCGTATCCGGCTCCAAACAGCCCCCAGAACCACTGACGTCTGAGGCAATCAACATCACCTCCCATTCACCCGGTGTGGCATAGATGTATTCCGGATTCTCCTCATCGCTGCTGCTCAGATCTCCGAAGAACCACTCGAAGCTCGTTCCTCCGATGCTGGTGTTGACGAACTGAATCGGCTCACCGGCGCAAATCACATCCGGCGCGTCGATTTCGATGTCCGCAATCAACGAACCCAAATTGAATTTGAAGACCCCGAGGTTGCAATTGGATGAGCCGTTGATGTCCTCCCATGCGCCTGCTGTAGTGGGGAAGTCATCCCATCCGCCGCAACCCGCACACACGGCCTGATACACCGTGCCATTCTTATCAAATCGTGAGGTTCCGCCATCGACGTGTTCATTGGAAAAGGATCCCCCGAAAAACGAACCGTACGTCAGATCAGCGGCATTGGGTGACAAAACTCCCAGCCAAAAATCACTGCCGTCCGTCCCCATCTGGTAGGCGTCTGTGGTGACCGGCATGCCACTGGTGGTGGAGCCGGAGGCAAAGGCACTGTTGGACTGTGTATCGCCCCCCCAACCGCTCAAGTACATCTCGTCGCAATCCGAAACCAAGAAGGCTGTTGGGCTGATATCAACGCCTGACATGGGCAAACCGATGCGGGTAATCCAGTCAACAAATTCTAAATTCTCGGTCAAACGGGCGACAAAAGTGCTTCCATTGGGGTTGGCGCTGTAAACATCCCCAACCAGGGCCATGCTAGAACCGGTGGTTTGGCCACAGATGTACGGACGATCCTCGGTGTCGAGCTGCACGAAATAGGCTTGGTCGTAATCATCCGTACCGAAGTACGAGACGACAGCAAGAAATGGCGATGGGCCGGAATAATCCACGGAAGCGATGTAACCGTCGACGTCTCCTGCCAAGTCCGTTTGGTAAGCTCCCGGAGTTGCGGGCAGGTCATTGCTCTTTGTTCCCCCCGTAAAATAAGCGAGCCCGTCCGTATTGGCGGCAAACTGAATACCGAACGCCGCATCGTCGTCGTTGCCGCCGAAATAGCTGGAAAACTCTAGCGCTGCCAAGTCTTCGTCAAGGCGAAAAATAACGGCATCACACGTCCCGTTGAGCGCGGGATCCAATGCCTGAACCATCGGGAAATCAGAGCTTCGGGTGCTCGATGCTACCCAAACATCGCCCGTGCCATCCACGTTGATTTCTCCCCGACACACATCGCCGTAATTGTAATTCAGCTTGGCCCCGAGGTTGAGTCCATCATTGTCCGTTCCGCCTACAAATGTGGAGGCGTCCAAGGCCCCCGTTATTCCATTGAGTTTGGAAATGACGATGTCACACCCGGAATCAAATGACCCGTAAAAACTGTTCACTCCCAAATCGATAAACGGACCGCCGTTGAAACTCGGTTGGTAGGCATCGGTTGTCGTTGGGAAATCTGAAGAGCCCGATGTCCCCATCACATAAATATCCCCTTCCTCGTTGGTGACGATGCTGTGGGGATATTCCCTCTGAGTTCCGCCCAGGTATGTGCTGTATTCCAAGGTGGTCCCATCGGATGAGAAAACACTGATCCCAAAATCAAAATCACCGCCGTTGAAACTGGCATCGAAGGCTCCTGCGGTGGTCGGATAACCCGCTCCCCGAACGCCTGAACCACCAATGAGACGACCATCGTTGTCATATGCTGCTGTGAATCCCCAGCTGTCTGCGGAAGACCCGACAAACGAGGCGAATTCAATTTCTGGATCGATGATGAGCGGTCGAGTCTCATCATAGGGACCGATGTCAAAACCGATCTGCGTGGCACCGTCTTGTCCGGACTCCAGCCGATAGGAACAGCTGACTTCTTCCAAAATTGAGCCGTTCATTTGATAGGCAAATGGCGCTTGCTCTACCAACTGACCCCAAACACCCGTTTTTTCTGCTCCTTCTCCTACGGATGGCCCAACGAGGTGCCTCAAGGATCCATCCTCGAGCAATAGGAATTCCATGCCTTCGTAGCGTGTGATAATTTGGGCCGGATCTGCTCCAGCAGCGACCACCCAATCGTATTTGACTCGGTCTGTTCGGCCCAATTGTCCGTTCATCACGAAGGTCACGCCCGACCACACTTCATGGTGCTTGAACTTGCCTGCGGGTTGAACGCCCGCTGCCCAATGACTCGGGTTGTCGCCTTTGTAGAATGAAACGTGATGTCGCGCGGGATTTTGGAAATCCACACTACCCGAAGCTGCATTGGCATTTACCCATTGCGCATCCAACACGAATTGCGTGAGCGGTCCAGCCGGGGTTTCATGCCGCCCGATTGCGTCATAACCCGGACCTAGCATGGCGGCCTTCCATCCGTGATCGGTCAACCAAAGGTCGCCTCCATGCACCCTCGCCGAGGCGTTCACTTCCGGATTCCACTGGCCTTCATTGGGAACGAACCAAACTCCGGACAAAGGAGGAGGTGCTTGGATGGTTCGAGGATTTTTTGAATTATTCGTATTCTCCTGGCCCATCAGTTCTTCTGCCCGCCCTACGGCAAGTATCAGAAGCAACCCAAGAACGAGGTAACGAGGGGTCATCAGATTCTATCAATGGAAGTGAATGTACAATCTAATAACTCCACACTTCAACCGTCCGTTGCTTCTCTTCTGTTTTCATTCAAGACGAATAAGTGATTCCAAGATTCTCAACGAGTGTTGCGTTTCGGAATCGCGATGGAAATACTGAGAAGAGCCTTTGTCCGAATCTGTTTTCGAAACGATTGTTGGAAGACCCCTTCAGAATTGATTCTAGCCAAGAACGAAAAAGAAAAAGGGGCTCGCGCCCCTTTTTTTTTGTCTTGAATTTTCGCAATCCTTACTGGACGATCAAGCGCTTGGTGGTCACTTGACTTCCCATGGACATGCGAATGAAATAACACCCCCGAGCCCATTGCGCTGTGTTGAGCGTCAAGGAATTTGAGCCTGTCTGTGAGGCTTTGGTGACTTGATGTGTTTGCAGGCCGGCCAAGTTGAATGCTTCAATGCTTGCTACGGCATTGCTGGTTCCTTCCCATTGCAACTGGATGTCCCCTCCAGTGGTCGGGTTGGGGAACATGGTCATGGAGGCCAATGCAGCATTCGCTTCAATCACATTGGCGGGATTGCCCGTTGGTCCTCCCATCACAATCAGTGTAAAGCCGCTCATGAATCCTAAGAATCCATCTTCATTGAGTTCAATTTCTTCGCAATAAGTCGCTGTGCAAGCCGATGTGGTGTCCAGCACGGTGAGGCAGAGGGTGTACGGCCCACTCGTCTCATAATCCCAAGTTGGGAAGGGATCCGTGCTTGTTCCTTCGTTACCGAAACTCCAGAAATACGTCAAGTCCTCATCGTAAGCATTCATATAGACCCAAACTTCATTGGGGATCAATGTGCTGTCTTCAGCCATCCCTTGCACCACAGTAAAGGAAGCATCGCAATCCATGAACGTGCCGTTGCCCCAGTTATCGCCCCAGCCATCCACGATACCATCAAGTTCTTCGCAGGCAAGCGAATCTCCCTCCAGGCAATCATTGGCCAATTCCAAAATCCCACAAAACTCCCCGTTGTTGGCAATGTCCCCGGCGCATTGGTCTTCCAACCAATCCATCAATTGATCCCAATCAAAGTCATTCCCTCCAGTCGAATCTCCGCAGTCTTCGTAAAAGTCATCATTGAGTACAAACACAAACCCTGCGAAAGTCTGAGCACACGTGAAGTTTTCACACTCATCTTCTGAGACGATCAGTTGCTCATAAGGGGCGTAGAAATTGCCCTCATCATCATAGCATCCAGCGTCACCGCCTGTTGGATTGCCGTTTCCGTCGTCGTCGTCGTTCCCATCATCATCGCTCTCGTCGTCGTCGTCATTTTCGTCGGTCTCGTCTTCTCCGTCATCATCATCGCTCTCGTCGTCGTCGTCCCCGTTTCCATCGGTCTCTTCTTCTCCGTCATCATCATCGCTCTCGTCGTCTCCATCATTTTCGTCGGTCTCATCGTCGTCCCCGTCATCGTCGTCCCCGTCATCATCG
>JAQCJQ010000086.1 GCA_027593035.1 Bacteroidota bacterium
AACTCATCGATTGCCAAGCATTGCGCGACGATTCGAATCCGGATCCGCCGGCAAATGGATTCGGCTTGGCGGCTTGCGCGGAAGGCATGATCACGCATTCGGGGTCGATCTCTTCTAAAAATCGACTGGGTTCCGATTGAATCAATTGTCCCCATTTGTAGCGGGTGAGTGCATAGCTCAGTGAGCAGGTTTTTTCAGCACGCGTGATGGCGACATAAAACAGCCGGCGCTCCTCCTCCAAATCTGCCCGTGACTGCATGGCCATTTGACTCGGGAATAAATTCTCCTCCAAGCCCACGACGAAAACGTGTTCAAATTCCAATCCTTTCGCGGCATGGATGCTCATAAATCCCACCTTGTTGTCATCGCCGTCATCTTGATCGGCATCGGTGAGCAACGCGACGTCCATGAGGAAATCGCCCAAAGTGGGAAGCTCATCCGGTTCGCTTTCCTTCGCTTGGTCCGTGAAGGCCTTCATGCCATTGAGGAGCTCCTGCAAGTTGTCGTACCGCGCCACACCTTCCGGTGTTTTGTCCTGATAGAGTGTATGGACGAGGCCGGTGTGTTTGGCAATGTGCATGCCCAAGTCGTGCGCGTCTTTGGTCGGCATTTCTGCCGCAAAACTCTGGATCATCGACGTAAAATCTTGCACCTTTCGCAGGGCGGCTCCTTGCACACTGACCGGTGGATTGAAGACGTCAGTCACCAAGTCCCAAATGGACACTTCCCGCTCGGTGGATTCGACCAACAAGCGGTCCATCGTTGTTTTTCCAATGCCACGAGCGGGGTAGTTGATGACCCGCTTCAAGGCTTCTTCGTCCCGATGATTCGCTGTCAGCCGGTAATAGGCGATGAGGTCCTTGATCTCTTTTCGTTGGTAGAATGACAACCCGCCAAAAATGCGGTAGGGAATGTTGAGCTTTCTAAAGCTCTCTTCAAAGGCTCTTGATTGCGCGTTGGTCCGGTACAAGATCGCAAATCTCTTCCAATGCACCTGCTTGTGGTTGTGCAGGTCAAAAAACGTCGATGCGACCAGTTTGCCTTCTTCGTTGTCTGAATAGCAGCGATGAACTTGGATCTTCTGCCCGTCTTCATTGTGGGTCCAAACGATTTTCTCGATTTGCTCCGTGTTGTGTGCGATGACACTGTTGGCCGCATTCACAATGAATTTTGTCGAGCGGTAGTTTTGCTCCAATTTGTACAAGTCAAAGTCGGGATAATCCTTTTTAAAATTCAGGATGTTCTCGATGTTGGCCCCTCGAAAACCATAGATGGACTGGGCATCATCTCCAACAACACAGAGGTTTTCTCGCAGCGCTGCCAGTTGTTTGATGATGACGTATTGAGAAAAGTTGGTGTCCTGATACTCGTCGACGAGGATGTATTGAAACTTGTGCTGGTACTTCAAGAGCAAATCAGGAAAGTCCCTCAGGAGCACGTTCATCTTGAACAGCAAATCGTCGAAATCCATGGCTTGGGCTCGAAAGCAACGGCTTTCATACGCCCGATAGACTTCGTGGATGCGCGGTCTTCCGGCCTGGTTGTCTTCCGACATGATGTCCGTGTTGTCGACATAGGCCTTGGCGTCAATCAGATTGTTCTTAGCGCTGGATATGCGCGATTGAATGCTGGCGGCCTTGTAGACCTTATCATCCAAACCAAGACCCTTGACGATGTCCTTGATCAAAGCGCGGCTATCCGCCGTATCGTAGATCGTGAAATTCCGGGGGTAATTGATGCGTTCACATTCAATCCGGAGGATGCGAGCAAAGACACTGTGAAAGGTTCCCATCCAGATGTTGCGTGCTTCGCCATCTCCAATGACTTGAGCAATGCGCTCCTTCATCTCCCGTGCCGCCTTGTTGGTAAAGGTCAAGGCCAAGATGGAGAAGGCGTCCGTTCCTTGAGAAATCAAGTGGGCGATGCGATACGTGAGTACGCGTGTTTTGCCGGATCCCGCTCCAGCGATGACCATCATGGGGCCGTCTAGATGGCTCGCCGCAGCTCTTTGCGCCTCGTTTAAATCATTCAAGAATTCCACAACGTGAAGGTATGAAGTGATCGTCTTCCGGAAGAGGTGAGGTGTTCTTGTATGCAGTATTGTGAAAAACTATTTTTTTTTAGGGCCCTTCGAAGGCGATTTTTACACGTGATTCTGCCTCGTTAAACGGCTTATTTCAAAGAGGCTTTAGAGCGAATGTGAGGTCTGCTTGAAAAAACCCTGTGGAGGCCCTTGTTTTTAACTGATAATCTGCTACTTTTGCACCCCCTTTATTGCGGGGAAAAAGATATTGTTTCAACATAATCTGAATAGATCAGGTCGAATGCCTACCATCCAGCAGCTCATCCGAAAAGGGCGCGTAACTAAGACCCAAGCGAGCAAATCTGCCGCTTTGGATTCGTGCCCACAAAGGCGCGGTGTTTGCGTCCGTGTATATACTACGACTCCTAAGAAGCCGAACTCAGCCATGAGGAAGGTCGCCCGTGTGCGATTGACCAACGGCAACGAAGTGAACGCTTACATCGGTGGAGAAGGTCACAACCTTCAAGAACACAGCATTGTGTTGGTGCGAGGCGGCCGTGTGAAAGATTTACCTGGTGTCCGTTATCACATTGTGCGTGGCGCTTTGGATACGGCAGGTGTTGAAGGACGTTCTCAACGACGTTCGAAGTATGGAACTAAGCGGCCTAAAGTCAAGAAGTAATCGATCATGAGAAGGAGAGTAGCCAAAAAGCATTTAATCCTGCCGGATCCACGATTCGACAGCACACTCGTTACGAGCTTCGTCAACAACTTGATGTTGGACGGCAAGAAAAGCGTAGCATTCGATATTTTCTACAAGGCCATGGACCGCGTTGCTGAACGCACCGAGGAGGATAGCTTGGAAGTTTTCAAGCGTGCTTTGGATAATGTCACTCCAGGAGTTGAAGTCCGTAGCCGCCGTGTGGGTGGTGCAACTTTTCAGATTCCACAACCCATTCGCGATTCACGTAAAGTGAGCTTGGCCATGAAATGGTTGATAGGGTATGCGCGGAAGCGAAACGAAAAATCCATGTCTGAGCGTTTGGCTTATGAGGTGGTTGCAGCAGCAAAAGAGGAGGGAGCAACTTTCAAGAAGAAAGAGGATACTCACCGAATGGCTGAGGCGAACAAGGCATTCTCACATTTCCGTTTCTGATTACGAACTGTATACGTCGATAAGATTATGGCTAAAAGAGACCTCAACTATACGCGGAACATTGGTATCATGGCTCACGTTGATGCGGGTAAAACCACCACAACAGAGCGGGTTCTGTATTACACCGGTATTTCCCATAAAATAGGGGAGGTACACGATGGTGCTGCGACGATGGATTGGATGGAGCAGGAGCAAGAGCGTGGGATTACAATCACATCCGCTGCTACCACTTGTTTTTGGAATTTCAAGGATGAAGATTATCGGATCAACATCATTGATACACCGGGTCACGTTGATTTTACGGTAGAGGTAGAGCGTTCATTGCGTGTATTGGATGGAGCGGTTGCTTTGTTCTGTGCCGTTTCGGGTGTTGAACCACAATCCGAGACGAACTGGGGCTTGGCTGACAAATACAAGGTTCCACGGATTGGGTTCATCAACAAGATGGACCGATCAGGAGCGGACTTCTTCAACGTAGTCGGAATGATTAAGGATATGCTTGGTGCACGTCCTGTTCCTTTGCAAGTTCCAATCGGAGCGGAGGACGACTTCAAAGGGGTTGTTGATTTGGTCAAGAACAAGGCGTTCATTTGGAACGAAGAGGACATGGGATCGACTTGGAATGAAGTTCCAATCCCAGAAGATTTGATTGATGTCGTAGCGGAGTACCGTGGATTGTTGATTGAAGCAGCTGCCGAGCAGAACGATGTTCTGATGGAGAAGTACTTCGAGGATCCAGACAGCTTGACCGAAGAGGAAATCATTGCTGCGATTCGCAAGGCCACCATTGGCATGAAAATCACGCCTCTATTGTGTGGTTCAGCATTTAAGAATAAGGGCGTGCAGACCATGTTGGATGCGGTCATGCAGTACTTGCCTTCACCGTATGACGTTGAGGCGATTGTTGGAACTGACGTTGACGACGAGACCATTAAGATCGAACGCAAGCCGGATCCAGATGAGCCCTTTGCGGGCCTGGCATTCAAAATTGCTACAGACCCCTTTGTTGGAAGACTTTGCTTTGTCAGAGCGTACTCGGGCACATTGCCTGCAGGTTCTTATGTCGTCAATACGCGTTCAGGAAAAAAGGAACGGATTTCCCGTATTTTCCAAATGCACTCCAACAAGCAAAATCCAATTGATTTGTTGGAAGCTGGGGACATTGGTGCGGTAGTCGGTTTTAAGGACATCAGAACAGGTGATACGCTTTGTGCTGAAGGTTCTTTACTCGTTTTGGAGAGCATGTCGTTCCCTGAGCCTGTCATCGGAATCGCGATTGAGCCGAAGTCTCAAGTAGATTTGGATAAATTGTCCAATGGCCTCGCGAAGCTTTCTGAGGAGGATCCAACTTTCCGTGTGAAGACGGATGAAGAGACTGGTCAAACGGTCATTTCAGGAATGGGTGAATTGCACTTGGAAGTTTTGGTAGACCGCCTGCGTCGAGAATTCAAAGTAGAGTGCAACCAAGGAGCTCCTCAAGTAAACTACAAGGAGGCAATTTTTGGAGACACGAGGCACCGCGAAGTTTATAAGAAGCAGTCTGGTGGACGTGGAAAGTTTGCAGATATCGTTGTCAACATTGGCCCATCTCCTACTCCAGAAATAACCGGATTGGTCTTCAAGAATTCTGTGAAAGGAGGAAACGTTCCAAAAGAATTTGTTCCTTCTGTTCAAAAGGGATTCGAAGAGGCCATGAAGAATGGTGTCTTGGCCGGTTATCAAATGGACAGCATGTCCGTCGAATTGCTTGATGGAAGTTTCCACGCAGTTGACTCAGACCAGTTGTCTTTTGAATTGGCCGCTAAAATGGCTTATCGTCATGCGATCAAGCAATGCCAGCCGCGCATCTTGGAACCCATGATGCAATTGGAGGTTGTTACTCCAGATGAAAATATGGGTGATGTCATTGGTGACCTCAACAAGCGTCGTTCGCTGATTGAAGGAACTGGTGCACGTTCAGGTAAGACAATTGTCAACGCCAAAGTGCCCTTGTCAGAAATGTTCGGATATGTTACAGACTTGAGGACTTTGACCTCTGGTCGCGCAACGTCATCCATGTCGTTTAGCCACTATTCAGGTGCACCAACTCATGTTCAGGAAAAAGTGATTGCTGACGCTCAAGGCTAAGCACATTCAAAAACTCATGACTCAGAAAATCCGCATAAAACTCAAGTCTTACGATCACAACCTGGTCGATAAGTCCGCTGAGAAAATTGTCAAGACTGTCAAGACGACAGGAGCTGTAATCAGCGGACCCGTTCCGTTGCCAACGCACCAGCGTATCTATACAGTCTTGCGTTCACCGCACGTCAACAAGAAGTCGCGTGAACAGTTTGAATTGAACGCTTACAAGCGTCTGATTGACATTTACAGCTCTTCTTCGAAGACAGTGGATGCCTTGATGCGTTTGGAGTTGCCTAGTGGCGTAGAAGTAGAAATTAAAGTCTGACGGATCGCCCGTCAGATCTCATAAGTAATAACCAAGATCATGCCCGGACTCATAGGGAAAAAAGTAGGTATGACCAGCATCTACAGTGCCGCTGGAAAGAATATTCCATGCACAATTCTAGAAGTTGGTCCTTGCGTTGTAACGCAAGTACGTACCCTAGAGAAGGATGGCTATCAGGCCATTCAACTCGGATTTGGTGATCGCTCTGAAAAGCGAACATCAAAGGCCATGCAAGGCCATTTTAAGCGCGCCGGTGTCGGCATGAAGCGCAAGCTTGTTGAATTCAGAGGATTCTCGAATGAATTGAATTCAGGAGATGAATTGAAGGTTGACGATATTTTCAATGAAGGAGAATTCGTTTCAGTAAGCGGTTTAACGAAAGGAAAAGGTTTCCAAGGTGTTGTAAAACGCCATGGATTTGCTGGTGTCGGTCAAGCGACGCACGGACAGCACAACCGTTTACGTGCACCGGGATCCATCGGAGCGGCTTCAACGCCAGCTCGTGTATTCAAGGGTATGCGCATGGCGGGCCAAATGGGCAACACACGTGTGACCATTGAAAATTTGGAAGTGGTGAAAGTATTGGCTGAGGATGGTGTTTTAGTGGTCAAGGGAGCAGTCCCAGGTCACCGCGGATCCACTGTTGTAATCCGTAAACCTGAAGCGTAATGAAACTTGACGTATACAATTCAAGCGGCTCCAAGACTGATAAGTCAGTCACGTTGAGCAAAGCGGTATTCGGGATTGAACCGAATGACCATGCTATTTATTTGGATGTCAAGCGCTACCGAGCTGCACAGCGGCAGGGAACGCATGATACGTTGCACCGTGGTGTCGTTTCTGGTTCTACTCGGAAGATCAAGAAGCAGAAGGGTACGGGTACTGCTCGTGCGGGTTCCATAAAGAACCCATTGTTCCGCGGAGGCGGTAACATCTTCGGCCCTGAGCCAAGAGACTACACGCAAAAATTGAATCACAAGGTGAAGCAGTTGGCTCGTCGCAGTGCGTTGAGCTACAAAGCGAAGGAAAAGGCGATTGTGGTGGTGGATGCCATGAGGATGGAAGCTCCGAAGACTCAAGCCTTCTTAGGCATGATGAAAGGACTGGATTTGGCAGAAAGCAAAACGTTGGTCGTTTTGCCTAGCCCGAATGATGCGGTTTACCTCAGTAGCCGAAATCTTGCGAAGCACCGAGTCATGGTCGCTTCTGACATCAGTACATACGATATTTTGAATTGCAACAAACTCATTTTCGTTGACGGCGCTCACGAAGTGATTGAAGGCTTGCTTAAATAATTCTGGTCATGCAGCAAATTTTAATTAAGCCGCTCATCACGGAAAAGATGACATCTGACACCGAAAAGAACAATGCCTATGGCTTTGTTGTAGCGAATGGTGCGAATAAGGTGGAAATCAAGAAGGCCGTTGAGAAAGAATATGGTGTAACCGTGATGGCAGTTCGCACGATGCGTGTGGACGGAAAAGCTCGTCAACGATTCACTAAAACCGGTGTGATCAAAGGTCGCACTGTAGGATATAAGAAAGCCATCATCAGCATTGCTGAAGGTGAAATGATTGACTTCTACGAGAACATCTGAAGACATGGCACTGCGTAAATTCAACCCCATTACCCCAGGTACCCGTCACAAGGTGTTATCGAAATTCGATGACCTGACTGCGGCTAAACCTCACAAGCCATTGTTGCGTTCTATTAAGAAGTCCGGTGGACGGAACGCAGATGGAAAAATCACGATGCGCTACCGTGGAGGTGGTCACAAGCGTCGTTACCGTTTGATTGATTTCAATCGGGACAAGCACATGGAAGCGACCGTATTGACGGTCGAATATGATCCAAACCGTACAGCTCGGATTTGTTTGGTAGAATACACGGACGGAGAGAAGCGATACATCGTTGCTCCTGAAGGTCTCAAGCCAGGAATGACAATTCACAGCGGTAAGGAAGCGACTCCAAACGTTGGGCATGCGATGTACTTGAGCGACATTCCTTTGGGAACGGTCATTCACAACATTGAGTTGTACCCAAGCAAAGGAGCGAACATTGCACGAAGTGCAGGTTCTTACGCTCAATTGAACGCACGGGACGGTAAGTACGCGATCATCAAGTTACCTAGCGGTGAAACTCGAATGATCTTGTTGACTTGCTTGGCTGTCATTGGTTCTGTAAGCAATTCAGAGCACAGCTTACAAGTTTCCGGAAAAGCAGGTCGATCGCGTTGGTTGGGACGACGTCCTCGCGTTCGTGGTGTCGTCATGAACCCTGTTGATCACCCAATGGGTGGTGGTGAAGGAAAGTCTTCTGGTGGACACCCACGTTCACGGAATGGCATCCCATCCAAAGGGTACAAGACGCGAAACCCGCGCAAGAATAGCTCGAAGTATATCATTGACCGCCGGAAGAAGTAATTGACATGTCTCGTTCACTAAAGAAACCCCCCTTTGTTCACTACAAGCTGGTTCAGCGAGTAGATGCGTTGCAAGCTTCCGGTAAGAAGACTGTGATCAAGACGTGGTCTCGTGCTAGCACAATCACGCCTGACTTTGTTGGAATGACCATCGCTGTGCACAACGGCCGTCAGTTCATTCCTGTGTTCATCACAGAAAACATGGTTGGACACAAACTCGGAGAATTTTCACCTACCCGAACGTTCCGTGGTCACACGGACAAGAAGGATAAGAAGCGCTAATCGTCATGGGAAAACGTAAAAGACTCGCTGCAGAAGCGCGCAAAGAAGAGTTGAAAAACATCGCAATTGCGAAGTTGAACAACTGTCCAACGTCACCTCGAAAGATGCGTTTGGTTGCGGATACCGTTCGCGGAAAGGATGTATTCCAGGCATTGAACATTTTGAAGTTCAGCCCTCAGGATGCGTCGAACCGACTG
>JAQCJQ010000087.1 GCA_027593035.1 Bacteroidota bacterium
AAGACCTATTTTTTATTCCAACTGCCCCCAATACTCGCTTCATCACTCCCCTCGAGACTGCGATAGATTGCTTCAAAATCACGGGCGGCATTCGAAATTTCAAGCATCATTTTCTCCCACGTAGGCCTTGGGCGAACCATCCCTATGTGGGGAATATTATCCTCCATATAACCCTCTCCAACTACCTCAAAACCAAATGATTCATAAAATCCAATGAGGTACTGTTGAGCCGATATCTGCACGGCATAGTCCGGCCACATGCGTTGGCATGCTCGCACGGCCCGCTCCATCAATTCTTGCCCCAAGCCCGTTCCACGTTGAGATTTTATGCTCGCAACTCGACCAATACTCGGTTCTGCATACGACACCCCTGGAGGCAACAAGCGGACGACCGCTTCTGCAGCATCGCCCGGTACGTGTTCGGCGCTCTCGGCCCAGAGATGAATGGACTGCAGGTCTTTGCCATCCAAATCGGCATAGACGCAGTCTTGTTCCACAACAAAGACATCCAAACGCAGCCGAATCATGGCATGCACTTGATTGGGGGTTAAATTTTCCCAGGAGGTTTCAAACCATTTCACGGGGCAATTTACAATGGGTTTTGCGTGCGAAGCCCTCTGTGAAGGTGTACTTTCGCGCCCATGTCACAAAGCAATGTTTTATCGGTCGAAAACTTGACCAAACGGTTTGGAGAACGCTTGCTTTTTGAAGACATCACGTTTGGACTGGGAGCCGGTCAAAAAACCGCTTTGCTTGCGCGAAATGGCGCGGGGAAAAGCACACTCATTAAGGCCATTTGCAACTTGGTTCAAGCCGACAGTGGTCGGGTCAGCTTTGCTTCTGGAGTCCATTGGGCCTATTTGCACCAAGAACCTGGATTTGATCAGTCTTCAACCATTTTGGATACCTTATTTTCCGGGGACAATCAAGCGGTTAAGGCGGTCCACAATTACGCCGCTGCCATTGAAAGTGGAGCCACGGGCGATGCGCTTCAAGACGCCTATGACGCCATGGATCAATCGGGCGGATGGGATTTCGAGGCACGGGCCAAAGAAGTCCTAGGCAAGCTCAATTTGCATGATCTCACCCGTCAAGTTGGCTCCCTGAGCGGAGGAGAACAAAGGCGCATTGCCCTGGCCAAGGTGCTGATTGAAGAGCCTGATTTGCTCTTCCTCGATGAGCCCACCAACCACTTGGATCTGGAGATGATCCATTGGCTTGAAAAGCACCTCGCCCAAGCCAAAATGACGCTTTTGATGGTTACGCACGACCGGTATTTCCTGGAAAACGTCTGCGATAACATCATCGAATTGGACGAAGGCGAGCTTTATCGATACAAAGGGAATTTCAGCTACTTCCTGGAGAAAAAATCGGAACGACATGACAATGCCGTGGCTGTTCGAGACAAAGCGCGACGATCATTCAAAAGAGAACTGGACTGGATGCGCTCCACGCCATCTGCGCGAACAGGCAAATCCAAGTCCCGCATTGACCGTTTTTATGAGATCAAGTCGAAAGCGAAAGTTTCATTGGAAAATGACCCTTTCCACATTGCCTTGAATCCCTCCCGGCTAGGAGGCAAGATCCTCGAGTTGCACAAAGTCAGCCAATCGTTTGGTGACCGGGTCCTTTTTGAAGGGCTGACCCACCATTTCAAGCGGCAAGAACGCATCGGCATCGTAGGCGCCAACGGCTCTGGAAAATCCTCCTTACTGGATTTGATTGTGCAAGCTGCGGAGCCCAAAACAGGAAAAGTCGTTGTGGGTGAAACCATTGTTTTCGGGCACTTCAGTCAACATGGCGCGACATTCCCTGATGGACTCCGCGTCATTGAAGCTGTGCGTGAAATCGCGGAATTCATGCCCTTGAAAGGAGGTCAAAAGTTGACTGCAGCGCAATTGCTCGAGCGCTTTCTCTTCCCGCGATCAACGCAACACCTGCAAATTTCCCTGTTGAGCGGCGGCGAAAAGAAGCGATTGCATTTGCTGCAAGTCATTATGCGGAATCCCAACTTCCTCATTCTCGATGAGCCGACCAATGATTTGGACATTTTCACATTGCAAGTGCTCGAGGAATTTCTATTGGACTTCCCTGGCTGCCTGATCGTGGTCTCACACGACCGCTACTTCATGGATCGCTTGGTGGAACACATTTGGGTGATTGGTGAATCCGGAGGAACAGCTGTGCGCGATTACCCGGGCAACTATACCCAATACCGCTTGGCTCGTCAAGAGCAAGTATCGGAGGAACGGTTGGTCAAAGAATCCGAGAAAAAACAGCGCGAGAAAGAATCGCAAAACGACTATTCGAATCGGATGACCTACAAGGAGAAGTTCGAATTTGAACAATTGGAGGATCGCATCAAGTCGATGGAAGCGGAGAAAATTGCCTTGGACAAATTGCTTTCTGAAGCGACAGACCATGAAGATCTGACGCGCATCAGCTCCGAGTTGGGAGCGGTCACAGCGTCCCTCGATGAGGCCGAATTGCGTTGGCTGGAATTATCCGAAAAAGAACCCAACTGATCTCATTGTTGATCGAAATCAACTTCGAACGGTCCCTCTCCTTCCAAATGCGATTGACATGCCAGCACAAATCCGGCATCCGTCTCTGACGCATCCAAGGCATAGTTGACATCCATTCTGACCCGTCCTTTGGTCATCTTCGCCCGGCAGGTGCAGCAAACACCTCCCAGGCAGCTGTACGGTGCATCCAACCCGATGTCCAAAGCGGCATCCATGATGGTCTTTTCGCCTTTAATTTCAACCATCGTGGTAATGCCATCGAGCACAATGGCCAACGACTTGACGTCCTCAGCACTCGGTGCCACGACCTCTTTAGCCACCGCTCTTTCGGCCGAAGCCGCTGTAGTGAACAACTCAAAATGGATGGCCTCTTCGGAAACGCCCGCAGCCTCCAAAGAAGCCTTGCACGCCCAAATCATAGCTTCCGGCCCACACAGATAAACGCCGCTGCATCGCTGGATGTCGATCAAATTGCTGGACAAAATCCGGGAACAACGATCCTCATCGAGTCGACCATGAAAAAGCTCTGCTTCCAAAGGCTCCCGAGTCAACAAATGGAACACCCGGAACCGCTCCATGAATTCGTCTTTCAATTCTTGTAATTGCTCGCGGAAGATGATGCTGGCCGTGTCCTTATTGACGTAAAACAACGTGAATTGACTCCCCGCCTCACTCAGTAAAACGGATCGGATCTGACTCATGATCGGCGTGATGCCCGATCCCGCTGCAAAGGCGGCGTATTGGTTCTTGGCATCAGCTGCAGTTTCAAGAACAAAATTGCCCCGGGGCGTCATGGAATCCACCACATCACCCGCCTTCAACGTTTCGTTGGCCCAGTTGCTAAACAACCCGTTTTCCACGCGTTTTACCGCTACACGCAATTCTCCATCCACCGGCGCACTGCAAATGGAATAGCTTCTTCTCACCTCCTCCCCGCCGATATTCGCTTTCAAGGTGAGATACTGGCCCGCTTGGAATTGAAATTTAGCCTCATCCAGGGCTTGTGGCTTCATCGCAATGGAAACGCAATCCTCAGTTTCTCTTCTGACCTCAATAACCTCCAAATTGTAGAACGCATTCATGGCACAAAAGTAGCAGAATCAAAGCGCAACAGAATCGAAAAATTCTCTGAAAAGCATGGATGAGAATGAACGAGGCATGGAGCCGTATCTTTGTGGCGAATCATTTCATGCAATGGACCTGAACCAACGATTTGAAGACTACATCGCTGCCGATCAAAAAATCGAAGCGAAAGATTGGATGCCCGATGAATACCGCAAGACGCTCATCCGGCAAATCAGCCAGCACGCGCACAGTGAAATCATTGGAATGCTGCCCGAAGGGAATTGGATTACCCGGGCACCTAGCCTCAAACGGAAAGCGATTCTATTGGCCAAGGTACAGGATGAAGCAGGACATGGCCTGTATCTCTATTCTGCAGCAGAAACACTGGGTGCGAACCGGGATGACTTGATGGATGCTTTGATCGATGGTCGAGCGAAGTATTCCAGTATTTTCAATTATCCTACATTGTCTTGGGCAGACATGGGAGCCATTGGTTGGCTTGTTGATGGCGCTGCCATCATGAACCAGGTCCCTCTCTGCAAATGCAGTTACGGCCCCTATGCACGCGCCATGGTGCGCGTTTGTAAAGAAGAGAGTTTTCACCAGCGTCAAGGATTTCAAATCATGCTCAATCTGAGCGAGGGAACGGACGAACAACGGGCCATGGCGCAAGATTCGCTGAATCGTTGGTGGTGGCCTTCCTTGATGATGTTTGGGCCAAATGACGAGTCGTCCACCCACAACGAGCAGTCGATGCGCTGGAAAATCAAACGATTCAGCAACGATGAATTGCGGCAACGGTTCGTTGACATGACCATCCCGCAAGTTGAATTGCTGGGGTTGACCGTTCCTGATCAGGACCTGAAATGGAACGAGTCCACCGGACATTACGAGATGGGGCCCATTGAGTGGCAAGAGTTTTTCGATGTGATCGCTGGCAACGGCCCTTGCAATAAGGAACGCATCGCGGCGAGAAAGAAAGCCCATCGTGACGGGGACTGGGTGCGTGAGGCCGCCTCGGCCTACGCCCAAAAAATGAACGCCAAAGCCACATCCAATCAAACCCACGCCGCATGAGCAATCAATCCCCCGATTGGCCCCTTTGGGAAGTCTTTGTCAGAAGCCGTCAAGGACTGAGCCACAAACATGTCGGCAGTTTGCATGCATCCGATGCCACCATGGCCATTGCCAATGCACGTGACGTGTACACGCGACGGCAAGAAGGCGTGAGCATTTGGGTCATACCCGCAGAAGCCATCTCGGCTTCATCCCCAGCAGACAAAGACATCTTGTTTGACCCAGCCAATGACAAGGTCTACCGGCACCCGACCTTCTACAAGCTGCCGGATGAAGTTAAAAACATGTAATCGTGACGAAAGCGCAGCACATTGATTGGCTTCTCAGCCTAGCCGATGACGCCCTGATCCTTGGACAACGTCTGAGTGAATGGTGCGGACATGCCCCCGCACTGGAGGAAGACATCGCTCTGTCCAACATTGCTCTGGACTTGATTGGCCAATCCCGTGCATTGCTCTCCCATGCGGGTCGGCTTGAAGGAGCCGGTCGTGATGAAGACCGTTTGGCCTTTTTTCGGTCCGATCGGGAATACAGAAATTTACTGCTAGTCGAATTGCCGAATGGTCACTTTGGCGACACCATTGCCCGCCAGTTCTTTTATGACCAATTCGCATTGATCCGGTATACGCACCTGGCTCAACAAACTTTTGATTCAGAAGTGGCCGCCATTGCAACCAAGGCTTTGAAAGAAGTGCGCTACCACGCTGCGCATTCCGCAGAATGGATGATCCGCCTTGGCGACGGGACTGAATTGAGTAAAGCCCGGATTCAAGAAAGCGTGGACCGCTTGTGGCCGTTCACAGGGGAATGCTTTCAAGAACATACCATACTCGACGCCGCCATTGCTTCCGGAGCCATGCCTGATCGGAGTCGTGCTCAAAATACCTGGAATGAAAGCGTTGGAGCCGTGCTCAATCAAGCCACGTTGACCAAGCCTGAAGGAAGTTGGAAACAGTCGGGCGGACGCGATGGATTGCACACAGAACACCTGAGCTACATGCTAGCCGAAATGCAAGTATTGCCTCGGCTGCATCCTGAAGCGAAATGGTAACGGATACCATCCAGGAAATCATCCGTCGATTGCACGATGTGATGGACCCGGAAATCCCCTTTCTCAATGTCATGGAAATGGGCATGGTCAGGGAAGTCGTTCAAGAAGGCTCCACCATTGTCATTCGCATTACCCCCACGTATTCGGGTTGTCCCGCCACAGACGTCATCGCCGACGACGTACTGGCCGCTGCGAAAATCATCCACCCCGATAGCCGAACGGAAATCATTCTGTCTCCGGCCTGGACAACCGACTGGATTGGCGAAGAGGCTCGACTCAAAATGGCGGAGCACGGCATCGCCCCTCCCACCGGACAAAGCGCTGACAAGGCTTTTTTGTTGGGCAAGGACCGGATCACACCGTGCCCCCTCTGCAAGAGCACGGATACGCACATGGTCAGCGCATTTGGATCAACAGCCTGCAAAGCGCATTTTAAGTGCAACGCATGCCTGGAGCCTTTTGACCATTTCAAGTGCATTTGATTCCATGAAACCTTGAGCAAGCGGTCTTCGTAGAAAGCTGCATGCGTTTATTGAGTATCGGTTACCCCTGGAACATCACCATTCCAGAACCCAAGGCCCACTGGCTAGCCAACACCTATCACGTGCTGCTGACCTGGATTCACAGCGGAGTGCACCCCCACTTTCAATGGGCCGCGTCCTCGCTTTACCATCGCTGCGTTCGCAACAACTTGCGTTGCCGGAATGCCTCGAACGAGATGATGACGAATTCCCCTCTGAAGGCTCGGTTGTATTTTCTGTGTTTCGTTCGCACTCGTCCATTGATCAAGTTCACAGAATACCATAGCCAGGAATTGAATGCACTGGAAAGTGGATTGCTATCTGAAATTTATGTTTCCATAGACCAAATCAAGGAGGTCAAGCGCTGCATGCTGCATTTGAATTCCAAAACCGAATTGACACAGGCCATGGAAGCCTACAATCAAGCCGCTGTTTTCAAGCTTTTGGCAATGCTTGCTCAAGTAGCTTTTAGAAAAGCCTGAGCTTGTGAAGCTACGAGGGCTTTACTCCTGTCCCGGAACATCATTGTGTTGAAGGCGGTTGAGAGCGCTGTACGCTCCATCTTGTGCCAACAACTCAGCGTGTGTTCCTTGCTCTATAACCCGGCCTCCTTCAAGAACAATGATCCGATCCGCTTCTCGGATTGTGCTCAAACGATGCGCTACAATCAGCGAAGTTCTTCCCTTGGTCACACGCTCTGTGGCTCTTTGGATGAGCAATTCACTTTCAGAGTCAATGCTGGAAGTCGCTTCATCTAAAATGAGAATCTCCGGTGCGACGATGTATGCGCGCATAAAAGCAATCAGCTGGCGTTGGCCAACCGACATCATCGCCCCGCGCTCACGGACATTTTGATTCCAGCCTTCTGGAAGTTGTGCGATGAAGTCCTGCGCCCCCACCACACGAGCCGCTTCCTCCAACTCCGATTGTGTGAAGCGTTTGTCGTGAAGCGTCACGTTGTTGATCAAATTGTCCGAAAAGAGGAAGACATCTTGCATCACAACACCGATGTGCTTTCTCAATGTGGACAGCGGAATCTCCTTGATATCAACCCCGTCAATGGTGATGCTTCCTTTTTGATTCGTGTAAAAACGCGTTAGCAAGTTGATGATGGTCGACTTACCTGCACCTGTGGCCCCCACGAAAGCCACCATTTCTCCGGCCGGTATGTGGAAGCTCACATCCTGCAAAACCCATTGCTCTTCCTCATACGCAAACCAGACGGACTCGAAGCGAATCTCTCCTTTCAGCTTCCAGGCTTTCGTTGTTCCTTCATCCGGAATTCGTTCATCCTTCGCTAGCAACTTGAACACACGGTCGGAGTTGACAATGCCCATTTGAAGGACATTGAAGCGATCCGCCAATTGCCTGATGGGTCGATACAGCATGAAGACGTACAAAATGAACTGGAGCAAGACCCCCAGGGTCAGTCGCTCTTCCATGGCGTCACTCAGTCCCCACCACAGGAGCAAAGCCACACTGGTGGCTGACAACATTTCGACCAGTGGAAAGAAAACGCTAAACGCCCAGATCGATCGAATGTTGGCTTCCCGGTGTCCCGCATTGATCTCCGCAAATTTCAAGGCCTCCCGCTTCTCGCGATTGAAGGATTGCACAATGTGCATTCCTGTAACATGCTCCTGAACGAACTCATTCATCCGGGCCACTTGGTTCCGTACATCGACAAAAGCCTTTTTGATGACTTTCTGGAAAATGCGCGTAGCCACCAGCAGAACAGGGATGGGCGCCAACGCAAAGAGCGTCAATTGCCAATCGATGTAAAACATCGTTGCGATCACCACGAAAAGAGACAAAATATCACCAACGGCATTGAGGATGCCATTGGAAAACACGTTGGCGATGCCGTCGACATCACTGACATGACGCGTGACTAGCGTGCCTACCGGAGTTTTATCAAAATAACGCAACCGAAAACGAGCGATGTGCGCGAAGAGTTTGGCCCGCAGGTCCAAGCTTACGGATTGAGCCACCCAATTGGCGAGATACGTGACGCGGTATTGCAGAATGGCTTCGATGACCAACAACCCCACAACAGCCAAGAAGATGTTCAAGAGC
>JAQCJQ010000007.1 GCA_027593035.1 Bacteroidota bacterium
TGTCTGAGGCCGTGTAAAACCGCTTTCCTCGGGCATTCGTCCGTGGCTTTAGCACGGTGAATTCCTTTTCCCAATACCGCAGTTGAGAAGCGTTTACGCCGAGCTCCTTGGCCACCTCCGTAATGGAGTGGTAACGCTTTTCAATGGGCTTGTTCAATGGCATAATTGACGATTTCAGCTTGTAACTTGATGATTCCCAATGTAAATCAACTTCGTAGGACTACCAAAATTCAATCAAATGATTGGTTCGAATCATCCGCTTTCTCGAGCATTTCCTCATACTGTTCTGGGCTGAGGTCATTGAAGAAATACTGCGCAGGATTGACTCTTTTGCCATCTTTATGGACTTCATAATGCAAGTGGGGAGCACTCGATGTGCCGGTAGACCCCACCAATCCAATCACTTCGCCGCGTTTCACTTTCTGTCCCTTTTTCACCAGCGTCTGGCTCATGTGGGCATATAGCGTCTCATATCCGAAACCGTGTTTGATGATCACATGACGACCAAAGCCGTTGTAAAGTCTTTTCGATAGGATGACTTTGCCATCACCTGTTGCGAAAATCTCCGTGCCTGTGGGCGATGCGAAGTCCATGCCATGGTGCATCTTTCGCACTTTGTATATCGGATGAATCCGGTATCCAAAACCACTGGCCATGCGCCGCAAGTCTTCATTTCGAACGGGCTGGATTGCCGGAATCGACTTCAACATCTCCGTTCGGTTTTGTGCCAATTCGAGCACGTCATCAAAAGAACGGCTCTGCGCAACCAACTTCCGCTGGAGCTCAGCCACCGTCTCCTCCAATGAAATCACAGCTTCAGAGTGGGTGTACCCGCGCAGATCGCGGGTCCGATCAGAGCCGCCTATCCCCGGATTGCGCAAATGCTGTGGATACGGTTCCGTACCAAAGATGGCCCGGTAGATGGCATCATCACGGCGTGATATGTCCTCGAGGATTACGCCCATGTTATTCAAATTTCCGGCAAGGCGATCCACCTCAGATTCCAAAAAATGCAGCTCCCTCTCTCGCACACGATCCGCAGGACTATCGAAATATTGGTCGAACACAAAAACGCTCCCTCCAGCAATGCAGGAAAAAAACAGGACTTTTTTGAATCCATAGAGCAAATAATCCCGTAAAGCAAAGGGCAACTCCTCCATTTGGAGGGTTCGCTCATTGAATCGAAACTTATGAAAGCGCTTCGCCATTTGAACAAAGGTGCGACGTAATTTCACACTTCAACGAAAACGAAGCGGACCTTTTACAGATTTTTGCACGGAAAACTCCGTTCGATTGAACCACAGCTAGCAATCTAATCACATGGAATCCCAACTGATTCGACAACACTTTCTCGACTTTTTCGCTTCCAAAGGGCATGAAATTGTTCCTTCGGCCCCGATGGTGATCAAGGACGATCCGACGTTGATGTTCAACAATGCCGGCATGAATCCGTTCAAGGATTTATTCATGGGAAACAGTTCTATTGTGCATGCGCGCATTGCCGACACGCAGAAATGTTTAAGGGTAAGCGGTAAACACAATGACTTGGAAGAAGTGGGGGTGGACACCTACCACCACACCATGTTCGAGATGCTTGGAAATTGGTCCTTCGGAGATTATTTCAAAAAAGAAGCCATCGATTGGGCATGGGAACTGCTCACAGATGTCTACAAATTGGACCCGGCTAAATTGTACATCACCGTGTTCGAAGGGGATGAACAAGACGGATTGGATGAGGATCAAGAGGCCATTGATCTTTGGAGCAAACACGTACCCGAGGATCGGATTCTGAAGGCAAGCAAAAAGGACAATTTCTGGGAAATGGGCGAATCGGGGCCATGCGGCCCTTGCTCTGAGATCCACGTGGATTTAAGGGATGCCGCTGACATTGAGAAAATACCCGGCCGGGATTTGGTCAATGCCGATCATCCTCAGGTCGTCGAAATCTGGAATCTCGTGTTCATGCAATACAACCGCATGGCAGACGGGTCATTGCAGCCACTCCCCGCTGAACACATTGACACTGGAATGGGCTTTGAACGCTTGGCGATGGCGCTTCAAAACAAGCAATCCAACTACGACACGGATGTATTTTCCCCTTTGCTGAATCGTTTGGAAGCCATCTCTGGGAAGGTCTATGGACGAACGAACAGCAAAACGGACATTGCTTTTCGTGTGATTTCGGATCACATTCGAGCAGTCGCATTCAGCATCGCCGACGGACAGCTCCCGTCCAATACAGGTGCCGGTTATGTCATCCGCAGAATCTTAAGACGGGCCATTCGCTACGGCTACTCATTCTTGGATTTGTCCGAGCCATTCATGCACCAATTGGTGCCAACATTGGCGCAACAAATGGGTGACGCCTTTCCGGAATTGAACGCTCAGAAAGCACTGATTGATAAAGTCATCCTCGAAGAAGAAGAGTCTTTTTTGCGCACTCTATCCAAAGGGATCGATCGATTGGAAGGCTTGCTCAAGGCGCATAAATCTGAGAAAACGCTGCCTGGTGACGTGGTATTTGAATTGAACGATACGTTCGGATTCCCCTTGGATTTAACGGCATTGATCGCGGGTGAAGCTGGGTACCAGGTGGATGAAGCTGGATTTGAAAAAGCCTTGCTCGCCTCCAAAGAACGAAGCCGAGCTGCCGGAAAGATTAGCACGGATGACTGGATCGAAGTGCATCCCGGGGAAGCAGGTCCTTTTGTTGGATACGATCAAATGGAGGCTGATGTCCGCATTCTTCGCTACCGACAAGTCACTTCCAAGAACAAAAAATTCTACCAGGTCGTCTTGGATCAAACTCCGTTCTATCCAGAAGGCGGTGGGCAAGTGGGCGATTCCGGCACCTTGACTTCAAATGAAGGAAAGTCGATTCAGGTTTTTGACACCAAAAAGGAAAACAACCTGATCGTCCATTTCGTCAATGAATTGCCAACTGCAATGGACGGAGCATTCCGCGCGCAGGTAAAGACTGCCACGCGACTCGATACCCAACGCAATCACACCGCCACTCATTTGCTGCACGAAGCCCTCCGCGAAGTCCTCGGAACTCACGTTGAACAGAAAGGCTCTCTGGTCAAAGCCCAAGCTTTGCGCTTTGATTTCTCGCATTTCTCCAAAGTGACTGAAGACGAATTGCAGGAAATTGAATCCTTGGTGAATCAGCGCATTCAATCCAACTTTGCTTTGAGCGAGCACCGGGATCTTCCCTTAGAGGAAGCCAAAAAACGAGGGGCTATGATGCTGTTCGGAGAGAAATACGGCGAACACGTTCGCATGATTGAGTTTGGGAACTCACGTGAGTTGTGCGGAGGCACACATGCCTCAGCTACAGGAGCACTCGGACTGTTCCGAATCACCCAAGAAACGGCCGTGGCATCGGGAATTCGGCGCATCGAAGCGACCACCGGAATGTCCTCCGTGCTTTTGGCTCGACAGGAGCAGCAGGCTTTGAAGTCAATCAAAGAGGCTTTGAAATCACCCCCCGATTTGAACAAGGCGGTGGAAGAGTTGCTCAACAAGCAAACGGAACTCCAAAAAGAACTGGACGCGTTTCGCCATGAAGCTGCGCAGAACTTGAAAGCGCAGGTGATTCAAGAGTTGAAAATGGTGGATGGCATCTACGTCTACGTGGGTGAATTGCCTTTGGAGACGGGAGCGATCAAAGACATTGCCTTTCAACTGAAGCACGAGTATGCCCCTTTCTTTGGGGTCTTTGGCTCCCGTATCGGCGGCAAACCCACCTTGTCCGTCGCACTCAGTGATGAACTCGTGTCAGAACGGAAGCTCAATGCCAGTACCATCGTTCGGGAATTGGCGCAATCCATTCAAGGTGGCGGCGGCGGACAGCCTTTCTTCGCTACAGCAGGCGGAAAAAAACCGGAGGGATTGGAAGAAGCGCTTGAATCAGCAAGGAAGCTGGTCAGCGAATGAGCCGTTCTATGGCATAAAAAAAGCGCTCCAGGGCGCTTTTTTTATGCAGTCCCGTTTGAGGCAACCGATCAAGCTGCAGAAAAGTCTAAGGCATTCTTCTTATCAGCTGTCTCCCCATAAACCGGCCCGACATACTCTTCTTGATACGCCAAGCTCAAATTTAGCATGTAGAAAACATTGAAGAAGACGACCAAGAAATAATCGAGACTCGTTCGTTTCCCAAAAGATTGAGCCAACTCAATCATCGTACGCAACGCGAAATACACATTGAACCCCGGGATCAAAAACAAAAGCGCATGGGACATGGGTCGACCAATGATGCGCATGGCAATCACTACGTTGTATCCGGGGACAAATGCAGCCCATCCCGGCTGTTCACATTTTAGAAATAACCTCCAATTCGCCCCCAGCGAAATCAGGGTGAAAAAAATCGAAACAAGCAGAAAGGCTCCGCTGAATTCGTATCCAAAAACAGTTATAGCGCTCATGGTATAAAAAGTTGCGTTCACACTACTGACGAAGGCTCTTCGTAAAGGTTGCCTCTAAACAACTCCAGAGATACTCAAAACCAACAACTTATAACTGGAAATATGTGGACGAATGTCCTATTTCATTCGGATAATCCCCCAAACTGCTTGACCAATTTTCCTGAAATCTTTTCTCCTTTTGGCGTCAAAATGACCATGCGTTCGACCACATTGCGCAATTCACGGATGTTGCCCGTCCAATTCGCCTGCTCAAGGTGCTTCATCGCTTCCGAGGTGACTTCCATCAACACCTTACCATGCTGCTCACAGATTCCTTCAAGAAAGTGCTGCACCAATACGGGGATATCCGAACGGCGCTCATTCAGCGCAGGTACATGAAGAAGAATCACAGCCAATCGATGAAACAAGTCTTCACGAAACTGGCCTGATTGAATTTCTGATCGCAGATCCTTGTTCGTCGCGGCAACGATCCTCACGTTGACCGGAATTTCCTTTTCCCCTCCAACTCGAATGATCTTATTCTCTTGCAACGCCCGCAACACCTTCGCTTGAGCCGATGGACTCATATCGCCAATCTCGTCCAAGAAGAGCGTTCCGCCCTCAGCCTGTTCGAACTTTCCTTTTCGTTGTTTGATGGCACTGGTGAACGATCCTTTTTCATGACCGAACAATTCGCTTTCAATCAACTCCGATGGAATGGCAGCGCAATTGACCTCAATGAAAGGCGCGTCATGCCGGGTACTCAGTTCGTGCAGCTGCCGCGCAACCAATTCCTTTCCGGTGCCATTGCCGCCTGTAATCAAAACCCGGGCATCCGTCGGGGCGACAGTGCAGATCATTTCAACAATTTCAACGATGGCCGATGAGTTCCCGACGATGGCTGTCGAGCGCTCTGTCTGAATCTTGCGGTTCAATCGCTCTGTTTCCTTCACCAGCTCCCCCTGCTCTAAAGCATGGCGAACGGTCAAAAGAATGCGATTCAAATCCAATGGTTTTTGGATGAAATCGTAAGCGCCCTTTTTCAAAGACTGCACGGCTGCTTCCACCGTGCCATGGCCGCTGATCATCACCACACAGGTTTTGATCAATTTTTCGGACAACGCATCCAGGACTTCCATTCCGTCCATCTCCGGCATTTTGATGTCGCAAAAAATGACATCGTAGGCAAATTTGGTGGCTAGACGCACCCCTTCCATGCCATTTTCAGCTTCCTGAACTTGATAACCTTCGTATTCCAAGATTTCACGGAGACTCGCTCGGATGGGAGCCTCATCATCGATGATAAGAATTTTCGCCATGGGTCAATTGCCTTGATGGTTCTGTCGTTTCGAACAGGACTGGTGTTGCAAAGATGCTGCCAAAAAAAGCAACGGGGGTCAATGATCCAGCGCATCGCATAAAACTCCTTCGCGGAGTGCATACGCTGAACGCATGACCGTGGCATTCGGAGGCATCCAAGACAGCACGTGTTGAATGAGCAAACTGGCCAATGGCATCATGCGAGCTCGCGGAGGTGCCATGCCTGGCATTACCAGGCGCTTTTGCAAATCGGACACCATCAACAGACCGTGCAATTCCTCCAGAATCTTGCGGTCAATGACCTGGGCATGAGGATGGCCCCATTCAGAGCAATCGGGAGTGACATACGCCGGCTCCACTCCTCCATTGACCAGGTCCAAAAAGGTATCAAATGACCCACTGGACCCCACCAAGATGGTTGGTGCGAATTTCTTCAACGCTTCCTGAAGCGGAGCCAAGGTGTAGTCCAAAAAAGGCTGATAACGCTCTGCTCCTTTTTGACTCAAAGGATCCTCGGGTTTACCGAAATCTTCCAATCGAGCCACTCCTGCATCAAAACTCTGTTTCCACAGAATCTCAGATATTCCGTCCGACGCCCCCATTTCAGCTACAATGAACTCCAAACTTCCCCCACCAATGTCCATGATCAAATGCCGCTCTTGCAATTCCGTGGTCGTGAAAGAGACACCTTGGTGGATCCATTGCGCTTCTTCATCACCGGATATGATTTGCATTTTCCAGCCCGTCATCTCCTCGGCCTTGGCACAAAACTCCTTTCCATTGAGCGCATCCCGCAGCACGCTCGTCGCAACGACACGCACTTCATCCACCGCATAATTCACCGTGGCCTGGTGCATGATGCGCAGCGCATCAATGCCTTTCGCAAATCGATCCGGTAAAATGGAAGCTTGTTTGAATCCGCCTTGTCCCAAAAAGACCGCATGACGCATAAGGAACTGCACATCCCAACGCTGGTCATGAGCGTCCACGATAATCATGGAAAACGTATTGGAACCGCAATCAACGACCGCAATACGGCGACTCAATTCGGGAGTGACTGGCGGGGATTCCATGCCTACTTGATTCGAATGGAATTCCGAAAGTCCGAGCGATTATTCCGCATGGCGGAACCATTTGAACAATGCTCTCCAAGTCGGCCTCTTGCCGTGCATCAGAATGCCCACCCGGTATATCCGCCCGGCCATTTTCAATAGCAGCCATGCCGTAAGGGCCACTCCCAACCAGGAGATGGCAATTTCCCACCACGCGACCCCCAAGGGAATGCGAATCAACATGACTACAGGAGCCGTAAAAGGCACAAAAGAAGCTACAACCGCCAGTGTGCCTTCCGGGTTTTCAATGGCCATGACGGCTAAGAAATAGGAGGCCAAAAGCGGCGCCATCGCCGGAATTAAGAAGTACTGGGCGTCCGCTTCTTGCTCAACGGCCGCGCCGATGGCCGCAAAACTCGCTGCGTACAGCGCAAATCCGACCACGTAAAACAAGGCCGTGGACGCGAGCATCACTGACCAATTGACATCCAGCAAGAAATTCAATTCCGATTGTCCTGCGATCCATGTCTGAAGATCCAACCCCACCAAAGCATCCGATGATGACTTGAGCACCTCCGCGTGCTCCAACCAGGCGCTTCCCGCCAAAGTGATGAGCCAAATCAACAAGGAGAGCGCTACGAATTGGGTCAGTCCGACCAGACCAATTCCGATGACCTTGCCGGTCATCAGCACCGAGGGCTTCACCACACTGATAACAACCTCCACAATGCGATTGACCTTTTCTTCAATCACTCCACGCATGACATGCATGCCATAGATCAGGATTTGCATGAAGAGAAAAAGGCTGAAAACGAACCCAATCAAACTCCGCCCAACCGCGTGGCCATCGCGTGTAATGATATCTTCACCGACTAAGGATATCTGGGTTTTGAGCCGTTGGTATGTCGCGAAGTCCAGGTCTTGGGTTTCTTTGACCTTGAACCGCTCCAACGCTTGGGATAAATCAGTTTTCAAGTGATTTTGGAGGTCAAATCCCGGCACATGTTCGTAATAATACATGGCCGTGTGATGCTGAAGAACAGCATCATCAAAAACCACCATGACATCGAAGTCTGAGGCTATGAACGTTTCATCATCTAGGCCTTCCGTCGCAAAACGATACGTCAACGATTCCCGTTCGGGAAAACAATCGGGACAAATTGGCACCCACGACTCAACGCGTTCATCCCATTGACTCACCATGCCTGCCACATCCACCACCAGCACACGGGAATTTTCCGATTCGCCTTGTTCCAACCAATATCCAATGGCCATGCTGCCCATGAATAAGAGCGGCACAGCGAGTGTTCCGAGGATGAAGGCCTTCCGTCGAACGCGGGTAATCCATTCCCGATAGATGATGTGCCTCAATGCGCTCATAACGCGTTCAGTTTGGATTCGCGCTGTTCGACCGTTTGGATGAACACATCCCGCATGGACGGCTGCCACGGTGTGCAGGCCAAAACGGACACTTGGCCCGAAATCCAATGCAGCCACGAGGCGATATCGGTGTCCGGTGCAAGCCGCATCATCACCTCATGCTCCCCCACGGTTGCTTCAGGATGTAGCACTTCAATCAGTTCGGCACTGGCACCGATGGCGACTGTAAATTCCATCACGGTGCCTCGAAAACGCAAGGTAAATCGACCGTCTCGCGCTTGTTCACGCAACGACTCCACCGGACCGTCCAAAAGCACTTCCCCACGATTCAACAAGGCGACCTCATCGCACAATTCTTCTACACTTCCCATGTCATGGGTGGAAAGCAATATGGTGGTTCCTTGTTGCTCCTTCAATTCGACCACCGCATCGCGGACGCGTTGGGCATTGATCGGGTCAAACCCACTGAAAGGCTCATCCAAAATGAGCAAACGCGGTTGGTGCAAAACGGCAATGATGAACTGGACTTTCTGGGCCATTCCCTTGCTTAAATCCGCCACTTCACGGTTCCACCAACCCTCCACTTCCAACTTCTCAAACCACATGCGCAACCGGGATTCCGCCTCCTGTCGCTGCATGCCACGCAAGCGAGCGAAGTACAACGCTTGTTCTCCTACCCGCATGGATTTGTAAAGACCGCGTTCTTCAGGTAAATAGCCAATCTGAGCAATGTGCTCACGCGTCAGGGGAGATCCGAAAAATGAGATGGATCCCGAGTCCGGAGCGGTAATGCCCGTCAGCATACGAATGAGTGTGGTCTTGCCGGCACCATTGGGCCCCAACAACCCAAAGATCCTCCCCTCATTCACTTGGACATTCACCCCTTTCAGAGCATGATGATCCCGAAATGATTTCGCGACTTGTGATATGGCCAGGGCGGGCTTGCGTTGCATCGTACTCTCGAAGATGAGGCTTTAGGTGAACATATCCCGCACCTTCTCAAAAAATCCTTTCTCTTGGTGGTCCGCATCCGGTTCGAAATTGCTCGAATCGCGCAATTGTTCCAGCAGTGATTTCTCTTCGTCCGTGAGTTTTTTTGGCGTCCAGACGTTGATGTTGATCAGCATGTCCCCGCTCCCGTAACTGTCCACCGAGGGCAAGCCCTTTCCGCGCAATCGGACGATGCGCCCACTTTGCGTGCCGGGTTCAATTTTGATCTTCGCTTTCCCATCGATGATCGGCACTTCCGCACTCGCTCCCAAGGCGGCATCCGTGAAGGGGATGTACAAATCGTAATGGATGTTTTTTCCGTTGCGCTGCAAATACGCATGGGGAATGGCTTCAATCACCACCAACAAATCCCCTGCCACACCACCCATCGGCGCACCGTTTCCTTCACCACGAACGTTGAGCTGCATGCCATCTTCAACGCCCGCTGGAATTTGGATGGCCACAACCGATTCCTTTCGAACCATGCCCCATTCATCGGACCCTTGCGGGCGTTTCTTCACCGACTGGCCGCTACCCTGACACTGCGGACAGGTTGACGCCGTCTGCATTTGGCCCAGAATGGTGTTTTGAATTCGACGCACCTGCCCTGTTCCTCCACACGTTTGGCAATCACTGTATTCCGCCCCTTCCGCTTGCACTTGCTTCAGCACTTTGACCTTCTTCTCCACGCCAGAAGCGATTTCTTCCAAGGTCATCTTCACCTTAATGCGAAGATTGGATCCCTTCATGCGACGACGACGACCTCCGCCACCTCCACCAGAATTCCCGCCAAACGCACCTCCGAAAACATCACCGAACTGGCTGAAGATGTCGTCCATATTCATGCCACCAAATCCGCCGCCACCGGGACCTCCTTTCAATCCATCGTGGCCAAAACGATCATACTTGGCTCGTTTTTGGTCGTCTTGAAGGACTTCGTATGCTTCCGCCGCTTCCTTGAATTTTTCTTCCGCACTCGCGTCATCCGGGTTTTTATCCGGATGGTGCTTCAGGGCCAGTTTCCGATAGGCCTTTTTGATATCTGAATCAGAGGCTTGACGGCCTACTCCCAAAATCTCATAGTAATCGCGCTTTGCCATCTGTCTCCTTTCTACTGATTATTCTCCTACCACCACTTTGGCATACCGGATGACCGTTTCATTGAGCAGGTATCCTGACTCCACCACATCCACGACCTTGCCTGACAATTCAGGCGAGGGAATGCGCGTAATGGCTTCATGGAAATCCACATCAAAAACATCCCCGGCATTGACCGCCATCACTGTGACGCCCTGCGACTCCATCAATTGTCTGAATTTGTTGTGAATCAACTGCTGGCCTTCTTTGAGGGCCGCTGCATCTTCTGATGCGCTTGAAGCAACCTCGGCTCGGACAAAATCATCCAAGACGGGCAACATCTTCTCAATGGAATCACGGGATGCGGTGCGGATCAACTCCACCCGCTCCCGCATGGTGCGTTTTCGATAATTATCAAACTCGGCATACAAACGCAAATAGCGATCCTGCCAATCCGTCTGCTCTTCTGATACGGGTTCTGCGTTTGGATCGGCCTCCTCGACCGGCACGGCAGTTTCCGTTGCGTTCTCCTCGGTGGCAGTCCCTTCGGAAGCCGACGTCGCTGCGGTGTCAGCTTCGTCTCCTGCAGACGCGTTTTTTGGTTCTAAGTCCATATTCCTTGATTTGAATCCATCCTCTCAAATCCAGTGCCACAAGCAAGATGCGGACAACCTGTCAGTGTTGATCGGATTAGAGACGTGCTACGTGTCGGTCAATTTGTCGGTGTAGCTCCATGCCGCGTAAATTCTTCCCGATGATCACCCCGTTCTCATCCACTAAATAGCTCATTGGAATGGAATTCACTCCATACACGGCTGCTGCCTCACTGTTCCAACGCTTCAAATCCGAAACGTGGTTCTTCCAAACCAAACCATCCGCATCAATCGCCGCCTCCCAGCGTGCTACATCGCTGTCCAATGACACGCTGTACACGTCAAAACCGTCGGCCGATTTGAACTTGGCTTTTTTGTACTTATTGTAGGCGTTGACTACATTGGGATTCTCCCTTCTGCATGGACCACACCAGGAAGCCCAAAAGTCAATCAAGACCAGGTTCCCACGCAGCTCACTCAACTTCATGGACTTGCCCTTGGGGTTGTTCAGCGCAATTTCAGGCGCGGTGTCTCCGATACCCGTTCCCACACGTCCACTCGGAACCACTTTTTGGTCGATGATTTCAGTCGATCCCCTGCGCGAAGGCGCTTCCATTTCTACGACAGCACTGATCCACACGCCGGCAGCTATCGCCGCTGCACCCAATCCTATTTTCCATGTCAACATGGAGGCAATTTACAACTTCATTCCACCCTTTCAATGCTTGCGCCCAAAGCTTTAAGCCTCCCTTCGATGTCCTGATAGCCTCGATCGATCTGACCGATGTTGTGAATAATGGATTCCCCTTCCGCTGATAAAGCCGCAATGAGGAGCGAAACACCGGCGCGAATATCTGGGGATGTCATCGTGACACCGCGCAAAGGACTCTTGTGATCCATACCGATGACCGTAGCTCGGTGCGGATCACAGAGGATGATTTGAGCCCCCATATCGATGAGTTTGTCCGTGAAGAACAAGCGGCTTTCAAACATCTTCTGATGAATCAACACGCTTCCTCGAGCCTGCGTTGCTGTGACCAGAATGATGGACAGCAAATCGGGCGTAAATCCGGGCCAAGGGGCGTCCGCGACGGTCAGAATCGAGCCATCGATGAACGTGTCAATTTCGTAACTCTCCTGCGCCGGGACGAACAAGTCATCCCCCCGACGTTCCAAGGCAATGCCCATGCGTTTGAACACCCTTGGGATCATACCCAACTCGTCATACGCCACATCCTTGATGGTGATGCTGCTGCGGGTCATGGCCGCCAAACCGATGAAACTCCCGATTTCAATCATGTCAGGAAGGCACCGATGGTCTGTTCCTCCAAGTTTTTCAACTCCTTCAATGATCAACAAGTTCGATCCAATGCCACTGATCTGACCGCCCATGCGGTTGATCATCTTGCACAACTGCTGCAAATAGGGCTCGCACGCCGCGTTGTAGATCGTGGTCGTGCCTTTGGCCATGCAAGCCGCCATGACGATGTTGGCCGTGCCGGTAACGGACGCTTCGTCCAACAGCATGGACGTCCCAATCAAGCCGTCGCCCGCTGATGCTTCGAAGAATCCGCTTTTCGCGTCATAGGTGAACGTCGCTCCCAAGGCTTCGAATCCGATGAAGTGCGTGTCCATTCGGCGGCGTCCAATCTTATCTCCTCCGGGTTTGGGAATGGCGCCTTGTCCAAATCGAGCGAGCAACGGACCGAGCACCATGGTTGACCCGCGCAACGACCCTCCTTTTTCGCTGAACTCCTTCGTTTTGAAGTAATCCAAGTTGACATCATCTGCCTGGAAACGAAAAGCTCCCGGGCCCTGCTTTTGCGTTTTCACGCCCATGCTCGAAAGCAAATCAATCAACTTATTGACATCGACGATATCGGGTAAATTGGAAATGTTGACGGGCTCAGCCGTTAGCAATACGGCACACAAAATCTGCAACGCCTCGTTCTTGGCCCCTTGAGGAATGACCTCTCCAGACAACTTTTTTCCTCCTTGAATGATAAAACTGGCCATATTGGGACTCTTCTCTTGTGTTTATTCTCTGTCTTTGCGCTTTCGAACAAAGGCGCCTTCCTTCAAGATCATTCCTTCAAGGAGCTAGCAGCTCTTCGAAATAACGGCATGACAAAACACAGATGCAGGCTTCCGTCAAAACTTTTCGACAGGAAGTCACGGACAAGAACCCAAGAAAATTAGCGCTTCTTTTTCTTACCCTTCCAGCGGTCGAGGGCATCGCTTGTCTTGCGCTTGCTCTTCAAGATTTCGGCGGAACTCACCAATTCAATGTCCTCCGCCAAAATCAATTGGCCTTCACTCATCTCTTTCAGCTGCTCGCGGATCAAGGCATTTTCAACCGTACTGCGATTCCAGGTCAAAAAATGACGCTTCATGAGGTTGGCAATGGTCAAGACCAACGCGGCCTTCTCCTCGCCTTCTTCATACGCCTTCGCTTTTTCGATCAACTCCCGCGTCATCGCACCGTAGTGACCCAACCGCGAAGTCGCGCCGGGATACGTTAGACGACCGGGCTTTTCTTCTCGGGATTCTCTCGTTGGGCGCTCATATGGACAATCCACATCCAAGTCGTAATCCGCCATGTAGAACAGCTGTCCCCAAAGTTTTTTCTCGGCGTCGTCCTTGTCTCCCTCCTGGGCGACAATGGACCCCATGATACTCACAATCGCGACCGCACACCGATTGCGTTCTTCGCGATCGGCCAATGATTTAAGATGACTGACCATCTGATGAATGGTTCTCCCGTACTCCGGAATGGAGAGGTCATCGCGGGTGCTGTTGTACGTCATTTCAAGCATGGCCCGAAGTTACGGATATCCCGCGCCAATTGCACAACGCCTTTACCAAGATGGCCATTTGGCTGAACGCCGTGCCATCAAATCGGTCATCAACTCCAAAAACCGCTCCTCCAAGACCGATGCTCCAATGACGTCCACCGCCTCAAAGAGCTGATCTAGATTTGATTCCCAAGCCAATCGAGCATCCATCGAAGCGCACACCTTGATCATTTCCTCCCGGTCACCATACCCCATGAGCCAACGGTGCTGTACCATGGCATTCAGAAACCGCTGGGATCGCTCGGGCATTTCCAATTGACGCTCACTCAGGATGGTTTCCACATGACCCACAAACTGCCCTAGCGGCCATGCGGGAAGTACCGCTTCAAAGTTTTGGGCGAGAAAGTGATCATGAAGCAAATCCAATCCGACGGCGGACATCCGCCCCAATACCGGGCGCAGGTCAGCCCGAGATGCGATCGAAGCCGGATGCGCATCGGCCTCTGAATCAATCCATCGATGCATCATCACGCCCTCTGCAATGGCATCAGGAAGCAAGCTGTGGGCACGGCCCTTGATGGCATCGCCCATGAAATTGCCCACCATCAAATGGGGGTCGGGACCGCCAATGACCAAATGGGCTAAATAATTCATGGCGCGAATTTCGTTCGGCTCGCTCTGCGAGTTCACATTGCTACACAATTTTTTTTGCATACAAGCTTTGCTCCTGCCTTACACTTCCGTAAATTTGCCGTCCCTTGGTTTGAAAGCAAGCCAACGTCTGCGAGAATAGCTCAGTGGTAGAGCACAACCTTGCCAAGGTTGGGGTCGCGAGTTCGAATCTCGTTTCTCGCTCAATGAAAAAGCCTCCCGTTGTGGGAGGCTTTTTTTATTCGTGGTAGCTTTGCCGCGCTTCCAATAGATGAAGATTGACTGAATCCCAAGAACCATGCACGCAACAATTACGACAGACCAAGGCACCTTGAAGGTGGAATTATTTGCGAAAGACGCTCCCAACACGGTGGCCAATTTTGTCAAACTCGCTAAAGAAGGCTTTTACAACGGCTTGAAGTTCCATAGGGTCATTCCCGGATTTGTCGCCCAAGGTGGCTGTCCACAAGGCATCGGAAGCGGTGGACCCGGTTACAACATCGATTGCGAATTGAACGGTGAGAACCAGTTCCACGACAAGGGCGTATTGTCCATGGCCCACGCGGGTCGAAACACAGGCGGATCTCAGTTCTTCTTGGTTCACAGCCGAGAAACCACCTCACACCTTGATCGCCAGCACACGTGTTTTGGCAAGGTAACGGAAGGCTTGGACCTCGTAACTCAAATCGCACAAGGCGACACGTTCTCGGTCGAGATCGTCGAAGACTGAATCAGTCACGAGCCCATTGGGCTCCAGATTCCAACGCGCGCATCATTTCCAGCAAAAGCAAATGGCTTTGAAGGGAGTACACACTGGAATGGGCGCGCAAATGCTGTCGCTCCAGCTGAATGCGTTCAAACGGCGTCACCAAGCCTTGGCTTTCTCGATCCAATGATTGAGCCCGGGCTTCACTCGCTTGTTTTGCCGCTTCATTTTGTTGAGCCAACGCCTGATTGAGTAGCGTGACTCTTTTTTCCAGACTGCTCAGTTGTGCCGTGTGCTCTTGGTCCCAAACCAATGCGTCGGCCCCTGGCACTTCATCGGCCCCATCGCGATTTGGTTTCTCGTCATGGGTCTGAATCCACAAGGCCTCGCAGACTTCATGAACAGCGGATCTCACCCCGATGGGTTTTTGGCGGGGCTGGCCGAGGGGATGGGGACAAAGGCGGGAATTACCGCTCTGTGGGCACACGTGGTAGCCGGCGATATTGCTGTGACGCGGTGGATTTGGCAAGACAGCCTCAAGCGCGCTGCGCGGCCTTGGTCAACTCGAATTGCCGTCTTTTTTGGCGTGATGATGATGCCTTTGGGGCTCGCTCTTCACCTGCTACTTCGAAGCGGGAAACCCCGTGGCTAACGGCTAGGAATCCCGTGATTTCAGTCCCTTCGAATCCAAACGCAGTTTCTGAAAACACCGTTGCATTTCTCTTTGATTCGATTGCCGGCCACCCTGTATTCGGTCTGCTGCATTGTACCTAAAATAGGAGTGTACTGAAATGACGCGCTGTCCGGGTAGAGTATGACTGCAATGGTCGTGTCCACATGTAAAAAGCTATACGTCCCAGAATGTGCTTCACCGTTCTGAAATTCAAACGTGTAATATCCTGGGATTCCGTCGGCGATATCCGCGTCCTCAAACACCATCAATTCCGGTCCGTTTTCTTCGCAATTGGAACATCCGCTATCAACGTCAATGTCATACGTCCCCAAGATTTTCTCTTGGATGGGTTTGCACCCAAACAAAGCAAGAGAGCAACTCAAAAACACGATCACGGATTTCATATCCATCAATATCGGGAAAACTCGGCGAAATGCGATGGATTCGCTGATACCACAACTGAAATCACACTCCATTCATCGCGCCTTTCGCGATTCAACTCAACTCCCGATATCGCTGAGCACCGATGCATTAGCAATACCGAATGCCTGAAGCCGTTCACCCCTAAAACCAAAAACGGGAGACCGCATCGCTGCAATCCCCCCGTGAACCAAAATGTTAAACTTCACACAATTAGCGAAGGAGGGCTATATTCAGGAAGTTAAAAAAACACGTTTGCCTTCAATGAAAAATATCGCCCTATTTTATTTCATCCTTGTCGGTGGCGCTCTGAACGCACAACTCGTGATCAATGAAGGTTCGAATAAGAATTTCAACTCCATCCTCGATGAGGATGACGAATCTGAAGATTGGATAGAAATTTATAACTCAGGGACTGCCGCGGTTAACCTCGAAGGCTATTCTCTCACTGACGACGAACTGGATCTGCAGAAATGGACCTTTTCAGCGCATGAAATTCAACCAGGAGAATTTCTCCTCGTCTTTTGTAGCGGAAAGGATCGGCAGGTCAATCAGGTATTTCAAAGTGTAGCCTTGATTGAAAACTACACGCCCGAACCGGGATGGAATTCCCACGATTTCGATGCGCCTTTCGAATGGGACGGGTCATCGAACATCCTCATTGATGTATGCTCTTATTACAACCAAGGCTACACCTCAAATTCCATATTCAACCAAACAGCGACCACCTTTCCATCTACGATTGTTAAGTACAACGACAACAGTGACGCATCCTGTGACGCAATTGGAGGTGGTGTTTACTATCAAAGACCCAATACACGATTCAATGCGAGCATCGTTGGAAATGACAACATTCAGAATTGCAATACATGCTATCCTGCCCCCTACGGAAACTGGTATTGGAGCGCAAGAAATCAGATGCTTTTCACTGCGGATGAACTTCTAACCGCTGGACTATCCGCTGGACCCATAAGCAATATGGCTTGGGATGTAGAAAGCACCCCCAGCGAAAACTACACGTATATCAGCATCAAAATCAAGCACACCCTCGACGATGGCGTTTCGACGGCATTTGTGAATGACGACGGCGTGGAGTTCCATACCAATTTTAAAATAGATTCCCAAGGAGAGACGGTTTACCTGTCATCACCTGCTCAAGAAGTTCTAGACCAACTCTATGTTGACTGTCCTTCAACCCTGACCAGCCTCGGTTCTCTTCCTGACGGCAGCCTCTCATCGGATGTGCTCACCCTCCCATCACCGGGAGCATCCAATGGAAACAGCACCCATCCTGACGGGATGTGCAGCGCTCCGTTGATCTCAGAAATAGGAGGCGTTTACAGCACAACACTCAGTGTGGAGATTTTCAATACGGGAGATGCAGAAACGCAAATTCGTTTCACGACGAACGGAGATGAACCGAACCAAGACTCAGAAATCTATCTCGGTGAGGCGATAGCAATTTATCAATCCTCATCCATCCGAGCGAGAGCCTTCAAAGACAACTTCGTTCCCAGTTCGATTGCGTCGGAATCTTACCTGTTAAACGTTTCCCACATCACCCCCATCTTATCCATTCAGGTCGATAACTCGAGCCTTTATGGCGAAGAGGGCATATTTGATCACTGGGGTGAGGATTGGGAGAAATTTGCGCAAATAACCTACTACGACTCGACTTCGGCACACGCGTTCGTCTTCGACCGCGATGCGGCCATGCAAATTGATGGAGGAGCAGGGGGAAGCAGATCACATCCTCAACACTCCTTTCGGTTAGAGCTCGCCAAAAGCGCATTCGAAGAACCTCCAGTTGAATTGAGTCTGCTCTCCAATCGGCAAGAACGAGACACCTACTCGCGTCTTTATTTCCGGAATGGAAGCAACCAATGGTTAACACTCCCTTACAAGGACGCCTATTTAGTGGATGCGCTCACGAGCGGAACGCATTGCTACCACTCCGCCATGCGTCCCGTATCCGTTTACATCAATGGAGCCTATTTCGGTCTGTACGAAATGAGGGAGAAGTTGGATGCAGAATTCTGGGAGGAATACGACGACTTCCAAGTTCCAGAATCGGTCGACGTGATTTCTGTGAGCTATTGGTATGATCTCGCGCTCAGGGCGACCGAAGGACAAGCCCAAGACTATTTGAACAGTTGGGAAGACTTCCAAAGCCTTGATCCCGCTTCCGAAGATTTTATGCAAGAAGCGAACGCGATCTATGATCTTGAGAATTACTCTGATTACATCATCAGTCAGGGATGGATTGGTAATTTCGATTGGCCCTACAACAACATCAAAGCGTACCGATCGGACGCTTCAGACCTGAGGTGGAGATTTGCAACGATCGACCTGGAGTTGAGCCTACAACCGAATGGATGGTCCGGTTGTCAGGATAACGGACTGGATCACATCCTGGGCCAAGGGGAGGACAACCTCTTCGTAGGGGCCTGGAACCGGAGCATGGACAACGAAGATTACCGGGTTTATTTTATCAATCGTTTCGCAGACCTCAACAACACACTCTACCGATCAGAAAGGCTGCTCTCCATCGAGCAGAATTACTTCAACGAGTGGGCTCTTGAGATGCAACAAGAATATCAGCGATGGGGCAATCCCAATGAGGTTGCACAAGAAATGGATCAGTTCTACGACCGCCACAATCTGTTGAGGGATGATATAGAATGCAAAGCGGGCGTGATTCAAGACCAGATCCAGGATGCACTCGAGCTCGATGGACAGTTTGACGTGCTCCTTGACGTGTACCCGGAGAATGCGGGCGTCATCCATCTCAACACCATCACTCCGACGGATTACCCTTGGGAAGGCATCTATTACAAGGGGATTCCCATTGAGCTCACTGCTGAAGCGAATCCAGGATACAACTTCGTTTTGTGGGGGGTCGACAGCGATGTCGACGACCAGACAAACCCCTATTGGACGGGTGAAACCTATAGCAGCGAACTCAGCTTCACCGCAGTTTTCGAGGTGACCAACGAGGTGGAAGAAATCGACACGAACACGGTGGTTGATGTATACCCCAACCCCGCAAAGGACATCCTTCACATCAGGACGAGCTCAAATCGAATTCTAGGCTGGCAGATCTATGATCATCAGGGTCAAGTCGTGGAAGCGACAACGAACCACGCGCTTGACACGCACGTTACCGTCAACATCAGTCAACTTGCTCCTGGAATCTACACCCTTTCAACTTCCACCGATTCAGGTGTCGAGGTCAATCGTTGGGTGAAATTTTAATCCCTGAGGCCGTGCGCTGAGAATCCGATTTGAGGTCGCAAAACTCTGCTCATGCGCTTGTTCACCAAGTGTGTCAAACCAAAAACGGGAGACCGCATCGCTGCAATCTCCCGTTTGGTACCCGGAGCGGGACTTGAACCCGCACGACCCTAAGGTCAACAGATTTTAAGTCTGTCGTGTCTACCAATTCCACCATCCAGGCATGTGGCGAACCACGGCGCAAATTACGGCATTAAATCGCGAAGGTTGAAGGGGTTTTTTGCTTTTGAAGATCACAACGACAGCAAGCCCTCAGCTATGCGCTGAGCGGCCCCGGCATGGGCCATAGCAAACGACTGGGCCTGAAGTCCCTGATGTCTCAATGCCTTCGAATCACCAAGCGCCTGTTGCACTGCGAGGGTCAGGGCAGCTTCCGAATCCACAACGTGCAGTGCTCCGCTGGCCTGCAAGAGTTGAGCTTCTAGAAAACGACTGCAATTTGGACCTACCCATACGGACACACCGTGCGCCGCGGGCTCGAGCGTGTTGTGGATCCCCGCACCAAAACCGCCGCCGACGACCGCCGCGTTGGCGACGGCATAGATGCCGGTGAGAAATCCAATGGCATCCACCAGCAGTACTTTGGCAGGAGGCAACGCGGCACTGGGGTTCGCCTCCGATCGGTGATCGCTCCAAACAACAGCTTCATGCCCCCGTTTTTTCCATGCTTCTTTTTGCCCAGCAATCGAGTCTTCTGTCCACTCGTGAGGCACGACGATGACGCACCAGTTTTCGGTCCAACTGACTGCCAACATGGCTTCGATTTCAGGGTTCCAGGCACTCCCGACAACCAAGCACTGGCGTTGACCCACCCAGTTTTTCAATCCCGCATCGAAATGATCGGCGGACTCCTGAACCGTTTGCAATACACGGTCAAATCGCGGGTCGCCCAGGACTTTCGCACCTAGAATCCCCCAACGACTCAGTGTTTCTTCCGATTGCTGGTGTTGCACCCAGATGGCATCCAACTTCTCCCAAGCCTTCCGGTGCCACCCCCCTCCAACACGAAAGGGCCACCGACCCTCCACCGCGTGCGCCGCAAACACCACGCATGGAATCTGATGCTTTTGCAACGCTGCCAACCAATTCGGCCAGACCTCATACTTCGCAAGGGCAAGCCAGGCGATGCTCGGGGCTAATTCCCCCGTTCGAGTCACCGCAGCCACGAATCTCCGCACGTGACTCGGACGATCCAAGGGGGATGGCGCCACACAATCCCGATCCGTCCACCAGGTCGGACGCCGTTTTTGAAACGCAATCCAGCCAGAAGGGCTGAAGAACGTGAGCAAGAAACGGGCCGACGGATTGGCCTTTCGATAGGCTTCCATCACCGGGCGAGCCTGTTCAAATTCACCCGCGGAAGCGCAATGAACCGCATGCCATTGTTCTTCGGGAGGAAGCACGCTGGTGGCCTCAGCCAACACAGACCACCCTTGGCTGCGCATCGCCAACCAGCCCTTGGCTTTCTTGTGCCCAAAGGCCGAGGCCAATCTCAATAGCCCGCCATAAAGGACCAGGAAGAAAGAGTGCATCGCCTGCATCAATTCCAATGTTCGACCGCAGTGCGTTTGTAGAAATGGAAAATCCACCCCACTTGAATGCCGCCATACAGATCCAATCGCGGAGAATCGTCCGTGGTCTGGGTGTCAAAATTCATGGGGCGCTGCGGCCAAGTTTTCGCTTCCCAAAGTTGGACGCCCGCGAAATAATTGACCAGACCATTGTCCGACATGTGCCAATACCCGACAAACTGCTTGAAGGCTATACCCCATGTGAGGCGATCGTACCCTGACAAATAGGGTTCATCCAATTGGGTGATGGGATTCTCTGTGTTTTCAAAATGCACGCGGTGGTGCACCGAACCCAGGCCAAAGTTGATCAGCACCCCCGAGTTGGCATTGGTCCTGCGCAGCGGAAAGAGCCTTCCCGCATCCAACGTCACCAATCCACTGCGCCCAGACAACGCCAGCAACGCTACCTGCCCCTCGTTGTCAATCAATTGACCCGCTGGATTCAACAAATTGGTCAAAACGCCTTGCTCCAATAGTTTCATCCCAAAACCAAAATCAGCCTGCAAACCGGTGTAGAATCCGGACGGAAACTTGACATGCAGCCCCACTCCCACCTGCCCTCCTTGACCGAATCGATCGCCCAAATCAGCCGCACACACACCCATTCCACCGTGCAAGTGGAAATGAGGAGAAAACAAGGCGCTATCACGCACTGAACGCGATTGTGCCGAGGCGTTTTGAACCATCAAAAGACACGCCAAAAAGCAGAGTAAAATGGGCCTGCTCGCTGCGTGCACATCGGGTCGGCACACCCGGCCTGGAATCATTCGAAACATGCCGCAAGTTACCAAGGGAAGCCTTGCATTTGTTGGGAATCCGGTCGCTCGCAATTCCCTGACCCGTTTGTACCTTCGTGGCTCACCCTGACTGCACCCCATGGAACCCATCCACATGGTTGATTTGATCGGCCAACACGCCGCGATCGAAAACGAGCTCCAAGACGCCATGCAGCGCGTCATGCAAACGGGGGCGTTTGTCAAGGGACCCGAAGTCCAAGCTTTTTCGGAGGAACTCCAAGCACACACCGGTTCGCGGTTTGTCATTCCCTGTGGCAACGGAACGGACGCCCTGCAAATTGCCCTGATGGCACTCGGTATCGGTCCCGGCGATGAAGTGATCACAACGGGATTCACCTTCATTTCCACCATCGAAGTGGTGGCCTTACTGGGCGCTACCCCCGTGCTGGTTGATGTCCATTCCGACACCTTCAACATCCAGGCGGAACAGGTCGCTGCCGCGATCACTTCGCGAACCAAAGCCATTGTCCCGGTGCACTTGTTCGGTCAAATGGCGGACATGGATGCCTTACTCGCCCTTTCGGAGAAAACAGGAATCCCCCTGATTGAAGACAACGCCCAAGCCATTTCGGCTCGCTGGTATGGTGCGGAGGGCGAGCGAAAAGACGCGCCTCAATCGGGTACGTTGGGTTTGATGGGCACCACCAGTTTCTTCCCCTCTAAGAACTTGGGCTGCATGGGCGACGGCGGGGCCATCATGACCAACGATGAAACCATCGCTCGGAAGCTCCAGCAGATCGCCAACCACGGGATGTCCAAACGTTATCACCACGATGTGGTCGGTTTGAATTCGCGCCTCGACGGTCTGCAAGCGGCCATCTTACGGGTCAAACTTCAATACCTCGATGCGTATTGTGCCGCGCGACAGCAGGCAGCAGCGCGTTACGACGCCCTGCTCAACGACACGCCCGGCATTCAAATTCCAGTGCGTGACACGCGCAGCTCCCACGTCTTTCACCAGTACACCCTGCAGGTCGACCCGAATCGACGGGATGACTTGGTTGCGCACATGCAGGCCCACGGCATACCAACGGGCGTGTACTACCCGGTTCCCGGGCACCGACAAGCGGCCTTTGCTCCCTTCAATTTTGACCTCGACGCGCACCCCATTTCGGAGGCCCTTTCCGCTCGGGTCATTTCATTGCCCATGCACACTGAACTCACTCAGTCACAGCAAAACTTTATCTGCGCCACTTTGATTAAATTTGGATTGCAGTAAGTCGACTTGACTCAAAAGAATCACACACATGAAGATTGCCGTCGTCGGAACAGGATATGTCGGGTTGGTTACGGGAACGTGCTTCGCAGAAACTGGCAACGATGTGACTTGTGTCGACATCGACCAGGTTAAAGTAGAATCCATGCAAGCGGGGAAAATCCCGATTTACGAGCCCCATCTGGATGTATTGTTTGAACGCAATATCAAAGCGGGTCGACTCACTTTTACCACAGACCTGAAAAGTGCCATCCAAGATGCTTCGTTGATTTTTTTGGCGCTACCAACGCCACCTGGAGAAGAAGGCTCCGCTGATTTAAGCTATGTCTTGGGAGTTGCCGAGCAGCTGGGACATCTCATGGAGGGCTATAAAGTTATCATCGACAAAAGCACCGTGCCCGTTGGAACAGCGGAACAGGTCCGATCCGTTGTCGCCGCCAATGCACGGGTTGATTTTGATGTTGTTTCCAACCCTGAATTCTTAAGAGAAGGTTTCGCTGTAGACGATTTCATGAAGCCCGATCGCGTCGTCATTGGATGCTCTAGCGCACGCGCTCAGCAGCTGATGGAGGAATTGTACAAGCCATTTGTCCGCCAAGGCAACCCCATCCTGTTCATGGATGAAAAAAGCGCCGAATTGACGAAATACGCAGCCAACTCATTCTTGGCGACGAAGATTACGTTCATGAATGAAGTGGCCAACTTTTGCGAGCTCGTCGGAGCCGATGTCGACAAGGTGCGACGCGGCATGGGCACGGACACCCGGATTGGTTCGCGCTTCCTCTTCCCCGGCATTGGTTACGGTGGAAGTTGCTTCCCGAAAGATGTCCAGGCACTGCACAAAAGCGGTGCAGAAAACGGATTTGACTTCGCCATTCTTGATAGTGTAATGCGCGTCAATGAAACCCAGAAGACAGCCTTGTTCAATCCGATGCGGGATTATTTTAAAGGCGACTTGAAAGGAAAGAAAGTTGCCTTGTGGGGCTTGGCCTTCAAGCCCGAAACAGATGACATACGAGAAGCGCCTGCCTTGTACATGATCGACAAACTGACCGCAGCGGGAGCAAGCATCGTGGCCTTTGATCCGGAAGCCATGGACAATGTGCGAAAAGTGCTCGGCGATCAAATCGAATACAATGACTCGGCCATGGGAGCACTGGAAGGATGTGATGCGTTGCTCATATGCACAGAATGGCAGGTTTTCCGCAATCCAGATTTTGCCCAAATGAAAAAGAGCATGACCGGTCACGTCATCTTTGACGGACGGAACTTGTACGATTTGGACACCATGCAAAAGCACAACTTCCATTACAAGAGCATCGGTCGTTCCACGGTTCACCCTTTAACGAGTCACTAATGCAGCGTGTTCTCATCACCGGTGCAGCAGGATTTCTAGGATCTCACCTGTGTGACCGCTTCATCCGAGAAGGATTCCAAGTGTTGGCCATGGACAACCTCATCACGGGGGACCTGAAGAACATCAACCATCTGATGGACCATGAGCACTTTACCTTCCACAACCACGATGTCTCAGTGCACATTGAAGTGGAAGGCCAGCTCGATCACATCCTGCATTTTGCGTCGCCCGCATCGCCCATTGACTACCTCCGGATTCCGATCCAGACCTTGAAAGTTGGATCTTTGGGGATCCACAATTGTCTGGGTTTGGCCAAGCACAAAGGAGCCCGGGTCACCATCGCTTCCACCAGTGAAATTTATGGCGATCCCGAGGTGCATCCGCAGCATGAGGAGTACTTCGGTAATGTCAACACCATCGGACCTCGTGGCGTCTATGACGAAGCCAAGCGATTCCAGGAATCCATGACCATGGCCTACCATCGTTACCATGGAGTGGAAACGCGGATTGTGCGGATTTTCAACACCTATGGACCGCGCATGCGATTGAATGACGGCCGCGTTTTGCCGGCCTTCATTGGACAAGCGTTGCGGGGAGAGGACCTGACCATTTTTGGAACGGGCTCCCAAACCCGAAGTTTTTGTTACGTTGACGATTTGGTGGAGGGCATTTTCCGTTTGCATTTCTCCGATGAAACCCGACCGGTGAACATTGGCAACCCCGATGAAATCACCATCAGTCAATTTGCGGAAGAGATCATCTTGCTAACGGGCACAGACCAAAAGGTGGTGTACCGCGATCTGCCTGAAAATGACCCCAAGAAGCGCCAGCCGGACATTGCCCGAGCCCGTGAAGTGCTGGGATGGGAACCCCAGATTGACCGCAGCGAAGGACTCAAACGCACTTACGCGTATTTCTTGACGTTGACGGAAGAGGAGCTATTCAAGTCAGAGCACAAGGATTTCGAAGCGTATTCCAAGAATTGATGGCAACTTATTTCGCACATAAATCGGCTGTCATTGACCCCGGCGCTGCTGTCGGGTTGGACTGCAAAGTGTGGCATTTCAGCCACATCATGAACGGAGCCACATTGGGCGAGCGCTGCAACATTGGACAAAACGTGGTCGTCTCTCCCGGCGTCATTTTAGGCAACAACGTCAAGGTGCAAAACAACGTCTCCATTTATGAAGGCGTGACTTGCGATGACGATGTTTTTCTCGGACCGAGCTGCGTCTTCACCAACATCATCAATCCACGGAGTGCCATCGTGCGCAAAGGACAGTATGCTCGTACCCACGTCGGAAAGGGCGCGTCCATCGGGGCCAACGCCACCATCGTGTGTGGCAACGACATCGGAACCTACGCCTTCATCGGCGCTGGTGCCGTGGTGACCAAGACTGTTCCTCCATTCGCCCTATTCATTGGCAATCCAGCGCAGCAAGCCGGATGGATGTCGGTCCATGGACACCGGTTGCACTTTGACTCCGACGGTATCGCCACCTGCCCTGAAGGAGGCGAGGCGTATCGTTTAACGACTGACCCTAAAGGGGTTGAAACCGTTCAAGTTGAACACCCCGAAAGCATTTGACCATGACCATGTATGATAAATTGATCAACAAAGAGGCGACGATGAGCGTGGTGGGATTGGGCTATGTCGGATTGCCCATTGCATTGGCTTTTGCCAAGCATGTTCGCGTCATTGGATTCGACATCAATACCGAGCGGATTGAAATGATGAAACAACGGATCGACCCCTCGGAAGAATTGGAGGCGGCTGATTTCGACGGCTGTGACATCACTTTCAGTGCCAATCCCGAAGACCTCAAGAAGGCGCACTTCCACATCGTGGCAGTGCCCACACCGATCAACCCATCCAATCAACCGGATCTCACCCCATTGCTCGGTGCCTCCCGGACGGTCGGACAGGCTCTGAAGGCCGGTGATTATGTCGTCTATGAATCCACGGTTTACCCTGGATGTACCGAAGAAGATTGCGTTCCTGTTTTGGAAGCGGTCAGCGGGCTCAAATTCGGCACCGACTTCAAGGTGGGCTATAGTCCCGAACGCATCAATCCAGGAGACAAGGTGAACACCATCGAAACCATCGTCAAGGTCGTTTCAGGATCGGATGAAGAAAGCACCGACGCCATCGCGAAAACGTATGACCTCGTCGTGAAGGCCGGTACCCACCGCGCCTCCAGCATCAAGGTGGCCGAAGCCTCTAAAATCATTGAGAACACCCAGCGCGACGTCAACATTGCCCTGATCAACGAATTGAGCATCATTTTCGATCGGATTGGCATCAACACCTATGAGGTATTGGAAGCGGCCGGCACGAAATGGAATTTCCTCAAATTCTCACCGGGTCTCGTCGGCGGGCATTGCATTGGCATTGACCCGTATTACTTGACGTGGAAGTCGAGTAAGTTGGGATACCATGCGCGGGTGATCAATTCCGGACGCTATGTCAATGACGCCATGGGCGCCCACGTCGGCAAACAAACCGTCAAACGCATGCTCGAACTCGGCAAGAATCCCCTCGAATCGAAGGTGCTGGTGATGGGACTCACCTTCAAGGAGGACGTATCGGACATCCGCAACACCAAGGTGGTGGACGTGATCCGAGAACTGGAGAGCTACAACATTGCCGTGGACGTCGTGGACCCGATGGCCAATCCCGCTCAAGTGAAGCACGAGTACGATCTCGACCTCGTCAGCGAACCGAAAGCCAATGGCTACGACGCCGTGATCGTCGCGGTGAACCACGAACCGTATCGGAATTTCAAAGAAGCCGACTTCGAAGCCCTGATGCGCGATGACAAAGGCGTGCTGGTCGATTTGAAGGGTCTGTTCCGCAATCACATTCAGCGGCTAAGCTACTGGAGTCTCTAACACCTGACCGATGAAGCAATTCAAGACCGTATTGGTGACCGGGGGAGCCGGATTCATCGGATCCCATGTCATTCGCAGGCTGCTCAAAGAGCATGCCGACATGCACGTGGTCAACTTGGACTTGCTGACATATGCGGGCAACTTGGAGAACTTACGCGATCTCGAATCGAATGAGCGCTACGCTTTCATCAAAGGCGACATCGGTGACACGGCCTTGATCCAGCAACTTTTTGATCAACACGATTTCGATGCCGTAGTGCATTTGGCCGCTGAGAGCCATGTGGACCGCAGCATTGAAAATCCCATGGCCTTTCTGGAGACGAACATCATCGGCACGGCGACTTTGTTACACGCCGCTAAAAATGCTTGGCTAGGGGATGGCAAGGATGCGAGCAACCGCTGTTTTTACCACGTTTCGACCGATGAAGTCTATGGGTCTTTGGGAGCGGAGGGGGTGTTTTCGGAAGAAACGCCTTACGACCCACGCAGTCCATACAGTTCTTCCAAAGCTTCGAGCGACCACCTGGTGCGCGCATGGCATCACACCTACGGATTGCCCATCGTCATCTCCAATTGTTCCAACAATTATGGCGCCCATCAATTTCCCGAGAAGCTCATTCCATTGATGATTCGGAATGTCCGAGATCAACGTCCTTTGCCGGTTTACGGAGAAGGCTTGAACATCCGGGATTGGTTGTGGGTGGAAGACCACGCGTCGGCCATCGATACCATCCTGCACAACGGAACATCCGGACGAACTTACAACATTGGTGGATTGAATGAGTGGCGCAACATCGATTTGGTGCACGCCTTGATCCGAGAAGTGGATGCTGCCATGGGGCGCCCGGAAGGCACCTCGCTGGCCTTGATCACCTTTGTGACGGACCGTGCTGGACACGATATGCGGTATGCCATTGACGCTTCCCGCATCGAGTCGGAATTGGGGTGGCAACCGTCCATCCAATTTGAAGACGGCTTGAAGGAAACGGTCCGTTGGTATTTGGACAACGCGGAGTGGATGGATTCGGTGACTTCAGGAAACTACCAACAGTATTACGAAACCATGTACGGCAACCGCTGATGAGTTGGTGGAATCGCTTCCGGTCTTCTCCAGGAAAATCGGCTCAACCTGAGTTCAACCAACCCGCCATGCGATTGGGCGAGCACCTCATCACCGATGTGCATTCTCACATCGTTCCGGGCGTGGATGATGGCTCTGAAAATCTGGAGCAATCCCTCAAGATGATCGAGCGCCTGGTAGGCTTGGGATACCAGCGGGCTGTGTTGACCTCGCACATCCATTCGGACATCTACCCCAACTCGAAGCACACCTTGACAGCGCCATTCCTGCAATTGCAAGAAGCGGTCGGTGAGCGATGGCCTGGATTCCGAATCCATCTCGCCGCCGAGTACTTTCTCGATGGACACTTTGAGGACTGCGTCGCCGCCAATGACCTGCTGTGGTTTCCTGCACTCGATGAAAATGGACGAGCGATTCGGTGTGTCTTGTTTGAATTTGGCTTCCACGAGCCGCCGATCAACCACCACCAAGCGCTATTTGATTTGCAAATGGCCGGCTACACCCCCGTTTTAGCTCACGCCGAACGTTATCCTTATTGGCATCGAGAACTCCGTGAAATTGAGAGTCTCCACGACCGCGGTGTTTGGATCACGGTCAATGGGGCTTCTCTCGCCGGAGCGTATGGCCCTGAGACCTATCAGGTCGCCAAAACACTGATCGAAAAAGGCCTGGTCAAGATGATTTGTTCCGATGCTCACGCTGAACGTCACATGGATAGCTTGCAAGCCATTGGCAAGTCGGCGCTGGTTCAACAATGGATTCAAAGCGACGCGCCCATGAACCCCACAGTCGCCATCGAACCGACCGCCCGTTAGGACTTACTGGCCAACAGGAGCCAGCCGTACTGTCAGCCCGTCCAGATCGTCTGCCAAATGGATTTGACAACCCAAGCGGCTGTTGTCCTCCACAAAAAATGCTTCATCGAGCATGTCCTCCTCGTCGTCTGATTTCGAAGGAATCACATGCTGGCTCTCCACATACATGTGGCAGCTCGCACACATGGCCATGCCCCCACACGTTCCTTCCACCGGAAGTTCGGCGCTCTTGCACAACTCCATCATGTTCATCCCCATGTCCGTGGGGGCCTCCAGCTTGTGGAGTTGGCCATCCCGATCGATGACATTGACTTCAATGATGTGATCCATTTCGCTCGCTTAAAAACCGTTGATTCCGTTGACCGTGGTGTATTTTAAAACCAAGTTCTTATCCGGATAGATGCGTTTGAAGGCACTCTGAACCATCAACGTCGCTTCATGGAATCCACACAAGATCAACTTCAACTTACCAGGGTAGCTGTTGATGTCGCCAATGGCATAAATCCCAGGGATGTTGGTGCTGTAGTCGAAGGTGTTGACCTCGACCGCATTCTTGTTGATGTTCAAATTCCAATCCGCAATTGGCCCCAACTTGGGACTCAGGCCGAATAGTGGAACCCAATGGTCGGTCTCCAATGTGAGCTCACCTTCGGTCTTGTGCTTGACAACCAAAGTCTTCAATGCCCCATCGCCATGCGCTTCGGTCACTTCAGAATCAGTCAACAATTGAATCTTCCCCGTCGCGGCCATGTCCATCGCTTTTTGAACGCTATCGAGATGGCCCCGAAACTCTTGCCGGCGGTGAATCAGCGTCACTTCGGAGGCCACGCCATCCGCCAAGAAAATGGCCCAATCCAAGGCCGAGTCTCCTCCACCGCTGATCACCACCCGTTTCCCGCGATATAATTCGGGATCCTTGATGATGTACTCTACACCGTGATCTTCCAGCGCTGCCAATCCGGGAACTGGTGGTTTTCGGGGTTCAAAGCAACCCAAACCGCCGGCAATGGCGATGATGGGAGCGCGGTGTTTCGTGCCCCGATTGGTCGTCAAAATGAATTGATCCTCGCTGTCCTTTTCGATGCTCTCCGCCCTTTCACCCAACGTAAATCCAGGCTGGAAGGGAGCCGCTTGCTCCATCAACTTATCGACCAAGTCACCCGCCAAAATCGAAGGGTAAGCCGGGATGTCATAAATCGGTTTTTTCGGATAAATCTCCGAGCATTGCCCCCCTGCTTGTGGCAAAGCATCAATGAGATGACAACGCAACTTCAGCAGTCCTGCTTCAAATACTGTGAACAAGCCGCAGGGCCCGGCTCCGATAATGAGAATGTCCGTTTGGATCATGGCAATGTGTAAACCCGTTCAGAACTCCCTGCGTGGGAATTTTGATAGCGCGAAAGTAAGGAAGCAACAAGAGGAATGCACCGGATGTTCTCTTGAAATTGGGTGTCAAGCGGAAGGCCAATTGATGGCTTCTACTTTCGAAATTTCAGGAGCTGCTTGACGGATCGCCTGCTCCACACCGCCTTTCATGGTCATGTGGATCATTTGGCAATCGGCACAAGCTCCATGCAACTCTACCTTGACACACAAGTCTTTGGTAATTTCAACCAACTGGATATCGCCGCCATCCGCCTCCAGGTAGGGGCGCAAATCCGTGAGGGCGCGTTGTATACGGCCTTCCAGATTTTCCATTGACGTGCGGTCTGTATTCATTCGACGTTTTTCCCCAATTGCTTCAGCAAGTTAGACAAGATGAGGCGGAAAGCCGCAGCAGCCGGTGAATCTCCTTGAAGCATGGCCGGTCGACCGGCATCGCCCGCTTCTCGAATTGTTTGCATCAAGGGCAATTCCCCCAAGAAGGGAACATCCAAGGATGCCGATAACCGCTTCGCTCCGTCTGTTCCAAAGATGTCATACCGCTTTTCGGGGGCATCGGGCGGCGAGAAATACGCCATGTTCTCAATGATTCCGAGCACAGGCACTTGCACGCTTTCCAACCGGAACATTCCCACGCCTTTCCGGGCATCGGCCAACGCCACTTCCTGAGGCGTGCTCACCACCACCGCGCCTGTCAGCGGCACTTCCTGCACCAAAGAAAGGTGAATGTCACCCGTTCCTGGCGGCAAATCGATCAGCATGAAATCCAACTCACCCCAATGGGTGTCAGTAAAGAGCTGGGTCAAGGCGCGACTTGCCATGGGACCACGCCATACGATGGCTTGATCGGGATCCGCAAAAAAACCGATGGAGAGAACCTTGACACCATATTGTTCAATCGGCTGAATGAGCGTGCGCTCTCCCACCTCGATTGGCTCAGGTTTTTCTTTGGTGACATCAAACATCGTGGGAACACTGGGACCATAGATATCCGCATCACACAATCCCACTTTGTATCCTAGTTGGGCCAGCCCCACGGCCAAATTGGCCGCCACCGTGCTTTTTCCCACACCGCCTTTGCCCGAAGCAATCGCGATGATTTGTTGAACCCCAGGAAGCACTTTACGCGTTTCGGAAGTGCGCTCGTCCTTTTTCAAGGTGGAGACGGTCACTTCGACCTCAACTTCAGCTCCCACAGCGCGTTCCAAGGCAAACTCCACTGCTTCTTGCAACCGCGTGCGCGCGTGCATGGCTGGATTGGAGGATTTTACCTCCACCGCGACACCGGAGTCGGTGATTTCAATGGCGGTCACAAAGTCCAAGGCCACCAAGTCCTTACCCAATTCCGGGTCCACTACCAGCCGCAAGGCTTCCAACACCACTTCCTTCGTTATGCTCTTCATCCGTTTGCTTTCAATCCAACCATTCAACTTGCGGGTCCCAAAAAACTGCTTCAAAATTCACGACACCGTGGTCCGTTACCTCGATGCCCTCCGCCTCCAGTTGGGCCTCCATGGAATGCCCTTCCGGGAAATGCATGCGCCCCGTGAGCAATCCCTTTCGATTCACCACACGATGAGCGGGCACCGGAGGGACCGCCTCGAAGCTCGTATTCAGCACCCAGCCCACGCGACGCGATGCGCCCGCGGCACCAATGCTCCTGGCAATGGCTCCGTACGAAGTGACTCGACCAAAGGGAATGGCCCGTGTGAGTTCAAACACATCCCGCTGAAAAACATCCACCTTGACGTCCTGTTGGGGCATTCAGATGCGAATTTGGAGGTAGTGAATCTTTCGGCCCTCTTCCAACCACATTTGCTCATAAAACGTCTTCACTTCCAGCAAGCTGCGCAGGTCATCCGGCACCCGGTGAACCAATTCGCCATAAACATCGTCACTCGCATACAAGATCTCATAGCCCGCCTCCTCATATCCCTCCTTCGTGAGCTGGTACAACAACGGACTATCACTTTTGACGTGAATCAAGCTGCCGGGCTTCAGAAACTTCCGATAGCGCTGCTCAATGAAGATGGAGGAGGTAATGCGCTTTGTGCCCTTTTCATCCTTTGGCTGGGGATCACTGAATGTCAGCCAAATTTCACTGACCTCATTGGGACCGAAATAACGATCGACAAATTCAATCCGCGTCCGCAAGAAAGCCACATGCATCAGGTCTTCCTCATGCGCGGTTTTCGCTCCTCTCCAAACCCGCTGGCCCTTGATGTCCACGCCGATGTAATTGCGGCTGGGATCTCGACGTGCTTGAGCGATGGTGTACTCCCCTTTGCCACATCCCAATTCAAGGACGATGGGATGGTCATTCCCAAACACCTTCTCGGACCAAGAGCCTTTCAACTCAAAATCCATTCCGTCCACAGCTTCCTGCAACGTTGGCTCAAAAACCCTTTCAAAGGTTGCGAGCTCCTGCCATTTGACCAATTTTCCTTTGCCCATAGATTGGCCAAAATTACGGAACTTACACGGCGATGAGCCAAACGGATTCCACATCACCTCGCCTTTTATTCACGGTGCTCAATTGGGGCATGGGACACGCTACGCGTTCTCTCCCCTTGATCGAGGAAGCCGGACGCAACGGATGGACTGTTCATGTGGCATCGAACGGGACCGCCTTGCAGTTCTTACGCACCCAATGCGCCCAAGTCCGCGTGTTCTTTCATGAGAAACCCAACCAGGAAATTCTGTACGCCAAGCGTGGCAATCGATTGAAAATAGCCCTGCAAATGCCCGGGTTTTTACGCAACATTCGTACTGAAAGGCAGTGGACTGAACAATTCGTTGCGGCCCATGACATCACCCACGTGGTCAGTGACAACTGTTACGGGGTGAACACGCCCCGCGTGCCGTGCGCTCTGATTTCGCACCAATGGCACCTTCCCGTTCAATCGATTGGCCAGTGGGCCGTCGACGCGTTTGTGCGGAAACAGGCTCGCCACTTCGATGCGCTTTGGACTCCGGACATCGATGACTTGCCCGGATTGAGCGGAAAATTGGGAGCCCCGACTGGCATGCCTTCGCATCTGCAACGGATTGGCGTATTGAGTCGATTGCCCCAAAGTGGCACACCGCAAAACTGGAAACGAGTGGGAATGGTGAGTGGACCCGAACCGCAGCGGAGTCTGATGGAGTGTGCTTTGAAAAAGTGGATGTCCCACGACGGACTCGGAGGGCTGATCATTTCAGGAAACCCCGACGGCATCGTCCAAGAAGACCAAGGAGTTACGACGTGGCCCAACCCTTCGGCCGAGCAATTGGCGGGGGCATTGCAAAGTGCCGACACGGTCATTTGTCGATCGGGATACTCGTCTCTTTTGGACTTGGCGGCACTGGGAGTCCGAGCCATATTGGTGCCCACTCCCGGTCAATCAGAACAGATCTACCTGGCTGAACATTGGGCCCAATCCTTCGGCTTCGCTATTTGCACTCAATTGGACTTGGAGGAGGGTCGAATTCCTGAAATTCAAGGTGCCATCCCTTCACAACCGGCCAACATGCGCGCATTGGAGACCTTGAACAACTGGGTCCACACCACGACATCCTGACTTTTAAAGAGCAATGGAACAACCTTTGAACGACGAACATTTCATGCGCTTGGCATTGGCTGAAGCGCAGCACGCTTTTGAACAGGATGAGGTGCCCGTTGGCGCGGTGATCGTCGCGCGCAACCAAGTCATCGCTCGAGGACACAACCTGTGCGAGCGACTGCATGACTTCACCGCACACGCCGAAATGCAAGCCTTCACTGCAGCCTCTGAGTTTCTCGGGGGCAAGCACCTGGATCAATGCACGCTTTTCGTGACGTTGGAGCCTTGCCCCATGTGTGCGGGCGCCGCCTTTTGGACGCGTGTTGGGCGCATCGTATATGGTGCGTCGGATGAGAAAAGAGGCTTCCAACGATGGCATTCCCATTCCGACCAACGCCTCTTGCATCCCAAAACGGTGGTGGATGGCGGAGTCTTGCAAGATGAATGCAGCACGCTGATCCAATACTTTTTCGCCTCCAAAAGGAAGAAATTGAGTTGAGTCCTGCGCACTTGTAATCTTACAGGTCCAATCTTACCCGTACCTTTGTGCTGCATTGCTGCACAATCCCTCTGGTCATGCTGCATCTAGATAAACAATTTTTTCAAATACTGCACGAGCAAATTGAGGCGGGACTTGACCGCGACTTGCTTGCTCAATTGGTAGATTTTCGTGCAGCCGACATCGCAGAAGTCATCGAGAATTTGCGCGTCGAAGACGCTCATTATCTCTACCGTCTGCTGGAGAACGAGCTGAAGGCGGATGTCCTGATTGCGCTGGACGAGGAAAATCGGCATGAACTCCTGAGCGGCATGACAGCGGGCGAAATCGCCGAAGAAGTGCTTGAAAATTTGGACTCGGATGACGCCGCCGACATCATGTCCGAATTGCCCGAATCCAAGGCGGAAGAGGTCATCCAAATGTTGGAGGACAACAAGCAAGCTTCGGACATCCGAGATTTGCTCAACTATGAGGAGGGCACTGCTGGTGCGATGATGGCCAAGGAATTGGTCAAAGTCCAGGCCGAATGGACGGTCAATCGCGCGATCCGCGAAATCCGCCGTCAAGCCGAAGAATTGGAACAAGTCTACACGATTTACGTCGTGGATCCAGAGGGCCGATTGACCGGTCGTCTTAGCTTAAAGCATTTGTTATTGAATGCCGAGAGCACGCGCACTAAAATCAATGAGATTCAGGAAACAGCGGACATCATCACCATCCAAGTGCATGAATCCTCTGAGAAAGCGACGAAGCTGATGGAACGCTATGATTTGGTGGCGCTTCCTGTCGTCAATCATGAACATGAGCTCATCGGCCGCATTACCATTGATGACGCCGTCGACGCGATGATCGAGGATGCCGAAAGGGACTACCAGTTGGCCAGCGGCATCTCGGAAGACGTGGAATCCCGCGACAGCGTATGGACGTTGACACGGGCCCGGCTACCTTGGCTCCTGATCGGATTGGTCGGCGGGATCGGAGGGGCTTATGTCATTGGCGCTTTTGACATCCAGAAAAATGCGGAAATGGCCCTATTCATTCCACTGATTGCCGCGATGGGTGGCAATGTAGGCGTGCAATCAGCAGCCATCGTGGTGCAGGGATTGGCTTCCAGCAACATGGGGACTCAAAACATGTTGTCCCGACTGTCCAAGGAATTGGGCGTTGGCATCATCAATGGTCTAATCTGCGGCCTATTGATTTTGGCCTCTAGCCTCCTACTGGGATTTGGCACATCCTTGAGCATCACGGTGAGCCTTTCTCTGATTTGTGTCATCATCTTCGCCGCCTTGTTTGGAACCTTCGTTCCGCTGATGCTCAACCGCTACAAAATCGACCCCGCATTGGCCACAGGCCCCTTCATCACCACCGTCAATGACATCATTGGTCTGATGATTTATTTCGCCGTTGGTACCCTCATTGTTGGCATGATTTGACGGAGACATGATAGAGCGCGTTGCCTTTTTGGATGCTGTTCACCCCGTGCTTCAAGAACGATTGGAAACCGCTGGATGGGTCTGCAATCATCTGGAAGAACTCACGCGACAACAAATCCTCGACGGCGCTCTAGCGACGTATTCCGGAATCGTTCTGCGAGCACGCATCCAACTGGACCCCACACTTTTTGCTGCAATTCCTGCCCTGAAATTCGTTGCCCGAAGTGGCGCTGGCCTTGAGAACATTGACGTACTCTACGCGCAAAACCACGGAATTCAAGTCTTCAATTCGCCTGAAGGCAATGCCGATGCCGTTGGGGAACATGCCTTGGGGCAACTGCTCATGCTATTTCACAGGTTGCGTCTGGCCGACCGCAGTGTCCGCCAGCATCTTTGGGAACGCGAAGCGCATCGTGGAATGGAACTTAGCGGAAAGACGGTTGCCATCATCGGATTCGGACACATGGGCCGCAGCTTCGCTCGAAAGCTCAGCGGAATGAACTGCCGAGTGGTTGCGTACGACAAATACGTGCAAGGATTCAGCGGTGAGGAAAACGTGCACGAATGGACCATGGAACAGGTTTGGGAACATGCGGATGTTGTGAGCCTCCATTTACCATTGACCGAAGAAACCCATCAACTTGTTAAACGCGATTGGCTGCTTCGATTCAAGCGCCCCATTGTACTCATCAATACCGCTCGAGGAGGCATCGTTAACACGGCGCATCTGCTGGACGCCTTGGATTCCCAACGCTTGCAGGGGGCGGCTTTGGACGTCCTCGAATTCGAACGTCGCAGTCTGGAAGGACTGTCCGATCGGCCCGAAGCATTGGAACGCTTGCTCACACATGAACAGGTCATCCTCAGCCCCCATGTTGCTGGATGGAGCGTTGAGAGCTACTTCAAACTCAGCCAAGTCCTAGCCGACAAAATACTGACATGGCACGCCTCGCTATCGCTTACTGACTGATTCCTGATGGCTTCGAGCGACAACCCGTTCGAGCCAACAGCGCATAAAAAAACCTCAAACTGAATCCCAGCTGAGGTTTTTTTTTATGGAGTCCGATTCAAGCTTACTCCTCAATCGTCCCGGTTCGTTCACGACTTGTGGCAGAGTACAACACCTTCAAGGCTGACGCCTTGCGCAACTCCTGCTTTACATCCGTTACAATGCCCATCTTCGTGTCTTGATCGACCTTCAACGAAACCCACATCTTGCTTTGCTCCGATTCCGCCAAAGTCAAGCGCTCCGTAATGACCCAATCCTGGATCATCTCCGGCGATGAGAAGGCATCATTCAACTGCATGATGGGTTCCGTTCCATATCGCTTGTCCATGGGAATCCCGATGTTGACGTAGCGAATCAAGTGCTTCTTTTCAATCTTATACAGTTCGGAAGCTTCCGGCCGAATCAACCGCACCTTTTCATCTTCCGTCCTCAAAACCGTCGCTACCATGAAGAAGAACAGCAACATGAAGACGATGTCGGGAAGTGACGCTGTCGAGATGGTGGCCATGCCCCTTTTCGCTCCTTTCCTAAACTTGCTCATATCAGTAGTAGGTTGATCCTTCGCGCGGCTCTGCCTCCGAGATCCTTTGAGGATACACCGAACGCACGGCAACGATTTTACTTAGCAACACCTTGTCATCCGCATTCCGGTCGTACAAGTCTTCAAGCTCTCTGTAGGTCCGGCCAAACTTCGCCACGGCTAACTCATCTCTCAACTCATTCACTGCCGATTGAAGTTCGTTTTGAACTTGCAGGTAGGTATTGTAAGTCGTGTTGTTGTCGTTTTGCATTGAAATCAAGGCAGACGATGGCAGCTCTTTATAATCTCCCCCGAGGAGATCAATCGTCGCCAGTTTTTCCCGCCAATTCTCAAGCACCTTGGAGTAATTCTTCCGACGGTTTTCATCCGTAGCGGTCGCAACGAACATCTCATACTCCGCGATCCGTTGTTTCACATCCGCTTTTCGAACCCAAACACGTTCCGGGAATGCCGCGTTCGTCTTGCCATTGGATCCCGTCACAAGCACAACCTCACGGCTGCGACCAATCAGATCTCCACTCACAGGGTGGGACATGACTCCATCGCCTGTAGCGATCAAAAAATCTTTGGCCTTGTCTTTAAGATCCTCAATGTCCAACGGTTCACCCTCAACAAGCAACAAGTCCAAGAAATTGACCTTTACGTTGAAAACGTTCTGTTCCTTGGCTTGGGGCACATCAATGTCTGGCGGAACAGGAGGCGGCAGCTGTCGCTTGATCCCTTCATCCGAGTCAATGGTGGTGGTGACCAACCAAAAAATCAGAAGGAGGAACGCGATGTCCGCCATCGAGCCTGCGTTGATTTCTGCTAATTCTCGGCGAGCCATTGTCTGGTTATTTCAACGCGCTGCGCACTTCTGCAGCTACGATGGTCAGAATGGAAAGTCCTCCGAGGAGGTACACAAAATACAATCCGCCTCCAGCAAACATGCTTTCTCCGGCAGTCACTGTGATGCCGCTGGCTTCATAAGCCCGCATCACCGTATCATCGGCCAGCACATAAAAGCTGATCAAACCCAAGATCAAGAATCCAACGACCCCTGCCAGGGTGCCCATCTTTTCTTTGATGTTCGAAACGAAAAATATCAATCCGAAAGTGATGGCTGCGGCAGCACAAGCGATGCCGACAAAGTAGATGATGTAAAACAATCCATCCAACAAGGCACCATAACGCTCTTGGCCTTCAACAAAGGTCTCATCCGATCCGCTTCGGGAGGTGATCAAGTAGCTGAGCAAAATGCCCGCAACGATGACCGCAATCCGGAGGCCGGACAAGCCTAAACGTAGTCCTTTATCTCCCATGATTGCTCAGATTATTTGCCTTGAAGTTTACGCTTGTACAGCAAGTCCACAAGGTCCATAGAAGACTCTTCCATGTCCAAAACAATGCTATCAATCTTCGACAAAATGTAATTGTAAAAAATCTGCAAGATGATGGCAACAATCAAACCGGATACGGTTGTGATCAAGGCGACCTTGATACCACCTGCAACGATCGATGCGTTGATGGTGTTGGCCTCAGCGATCTTATCGAAAGCGGAGATCATTCCAATTACAGTTCCCATAAAGCCCAACATCGGAGCCAGTGCAATGAACAAGCTGATCCAGCTCAAGCCGCGCTCCAACTTGGACATCTCAACACTACCATAGTCTTCAATGGCCTTCGCGACTTCTTCGTAACTACCTGCCGAACGGTCCAATCCTTGATAAAAGATGGTCGCTACCGGTCCACGTGTATTGCGGCACACCTCTTTGGCTCCGTCTACGCCACCCTTTCCGAGCGCCTCTTCGATTTCTTCCACCAACTTTCCTGAATTGGTTGTGGCCATGTTCAGGTAAATGATGCGCTCGATGCTCAAAGCCAGTCCGAGAATCAAACAGATCAAGACGAAAGCCATGAAAGTTGCTCCACCCTCAATGAAATAGCGCTTCACCGTCTGGTGAAAGCTCAAGACTTCACGGGTCTCCTCTACCGGTTCAGCAACCGCTTCCACTGCGGGCGCTTCTTCCATGACAGTTGAGTCCATCATGGCTTCTCCAACAGCAGTGGAGTCCATGTCCGCTGCCGTGGCGGATGTGTCTACAGCAAGTTCCGTTGCGGCCTCTTGGGACCACGCAGTCATGGGAACATTTACGAGAATCAGCCCTGCAATTGCGAGGAGGGCAAACAACTTCTTCATGTGTGAATCAGGTTGGTGAAATTTACTCAAAGGTCTCGGACGCTTGCAACATCGCAAGCCAACCGATTGCAAATGTAGGCAGTACTCTCGCTTTGAGCAAGCGAAAAAAACAGGACGTAAAACCAGCCCACATTGGGAATTAAAGCATTTATTTCTAGTTGCTTACAAATCCGACGGGGCTGTGCCTGATTTCAATTCGAATCGACATAACAGCAAAAAGGGCCGCATCGCTGCAGCCCCTTTCCATCCAACAAATCAACTCCCATTAAGGGGTTTGTTCGCTGTAAAATTCCAAGGTATTCATCTTAACACCGGCATTCTCTGCACTTGCTGCTCCTTCAGGACCGCTCGTGAATGCTTCGAAAGCAGGCACATCCGTCACATCAAAAAGAACGGCCGTGCCGTTGGCGTTAGCAGGATTAGCCGATTGAAACAAGCGAGCCGAGACTCCCATTGCTTTGAACGTCTCATAATCAGTTGCACCGGGCACCCACGCGGCCATCCAAGCACTCGCATCCTTCACATCATGGGTTGCGAGGAACGTGGTCACATCCGGAGCGACAGCGTCCATAAGGCCTCCAAAATCAAAGAAGTCACCCGACTGGCTAATCTTACCATCCGTAAAACTGAAGTAATGGTAAGCATTCAAGATGGCCGTCTTTCCAGATGGAACAAACGTGCTCGTCCACTTCCCATAACACCGAACACTCCCGTCGGGTCGACCTGTTTCATCATTCACGCCTGGCAACCAAATTGCATCCGTGAATTTGATGTCATCAAACGCCGCGTGGTACATACCGATTTGCTCTTTTTGCTGAACCAAGTCGATGATCCCTGCTCCGTAGACAGGTGATTCATGCTTCAAACTGTCCGAAAAGTGAGCTACCCAAGCCTCGATGTCCTCGTTTTCGTGGGCCGCAATTGCGGACTGAGCCAACGCCAAGTTGGAGGCATAATCCGCGTGATTTCCGCCCGAAGAGCAGCTCGCTAAAAGAGCCCCTGCCACAATAAAATGATACAACTTCATGGTAAATAATTTGCGCAAAACTAGTTCACACAGCCCTTCACAAAACATGCCATTCTCCAATTGGACAAGGACATTAAAATGTAATTTACCCCCATGGATCTCACCCTTTTTCAAATTGACGCTTTCACAAATCAACTATTTTTAGGCAACCCGGCCTGTGTTGTTCTTCTCGATTCCTGGCTGTCCGATGACCAGATGCTGGCTATGGCCGCAGAAAACGCCGTGGCCGAAACGGCCTTCATCGTGGAGCAGGCAGGGCGCTTTCAACTTCGCTGGTTTACGCCCGACATCGAAATGGATCTGTGCGGTCACGCCACCCTCGCCGCGGGTCATGCGGTGCTCCATCACCTGCATCCCGATTGGCTTACAGTGCATTTCGACACCTTGAGTGGTCCGCTTCTTGTCATCAAAGAGGACACGGGCTATCGGATGGACCTTCCCAATCGGCCTCCCGTTGAGAGTTTGTTGCCCGAAGCGATTGAAAACGCATTGAGCAGGAAACCCACAAAAGTTCTGAAAGGGTGTGATTACGTCTTGGTCTATGACGATGAGCACGCTGTGCGCAGCATGCAAATCGATCGACCTGTATTCGACCAGATTAATCTGGGGACGGGCGGAGTCATTGTTACTGCGCCGGGCGAATCGTGTGATTTCGTTTCGCGATTCTTCACACCGCAAGCCACCATTCTAGAAGACCCCGTGACAGGGTCTGCCCATTGTTCGTTGGTGCCGTATTGGTCAGAAATATTCGGAAAAACAGAACTCACTGCCCAACAACTCTCTGCACGGGGCGGGTTCTTGAATTGCCGATTAGTCGGTGATCGGGTTCACCTCATTGGTGAAGCGGTGACCACCCTCCAGGGTACAATTCAATTGGATTGAGTCGACGCCATTGGATTGCAAACCAAGTGTTTACAATGGCAAACTGTATGGGCTTGGGATCCTCGATAAGTCGAGCAGCAAGTACCACGTGGCAAAGAAAGCCATGACGAGGATCCCCAAGAAAACATCCCTCAACTTGGCTTCCTGCGGGTAAACCACGCTCGTTTTCGTTCTGTAAGTTTTCAGAAAATGAAGTGGCAAGATGCCAAACAAGATGATGCTCACACTCCAAGAAAGGAGGAAATTGGCATCCGGCCAATGCATCACTTTGAAGAGCGCTCCTAAAATCAAGGAGCTTAAAAAAAAGCTCCCCATTGCCAAAACAATCCGCCCTTTCTTGAAGAGGTCCACCATCAAGACCGGGATGAAGCCGAAGCAAAAAAGCGACATGCCTGCGATGAACACGAAGGCCGCTCCCTGAAGATGGAAGGCCTTGAAGACGCAACCGAGCAGGATGGTCGAGGCAGATGCCATTCCAATCCAAACGCTCATTTTAGAATTGAGTCCTTGCATGGCCTTTTGTTTCCTCACAAGGTACCGCATCTCCATAAAAAAAAACGGAGTCCAAACTCTAGATGAGCTCGACTCCGTTTTTGTGGAGAGACCGGGATTCGAACCCGGGTTACCCTCTCGAGTAAACACGCTTTCCAAGCGTGCGCCTTAAGCCACTCGGCCACCTCTCCATTCCCAAACACCTATTCAGCGACGGGGGTGCAAAAATACCATAAACCAACGTTCTAAACCAAGACCACTTGACAAGTCTCAGAAATACAATCCGCATTCGTTTTTAACTTGCCCCTTTCGACGACCTCAACGCCCTATTGCCCCCATGTTGACCAACATCCCCTCTTTTCTTGTCTTGATCCTGGCTTGTTTTCTCCCGCTCTCCATGCAAGGACAAGACAGCGGACTCTGCGGAGTGGAGGTGACAGAGGTCAAAGCGTCCACTGCATTTGGACATTTGGTCGGGTATTCCGTGAAATTCCTAAACACGAAACAACAGACCATTGATCACCTGATTTGGCGTGTTGATTTTGAAGACAATGCCGGAGTCGTGCTGCATCATACCACTGGAGTGTTCAATTCCACCGATTTGATTGCCCCCATTCAACCTGGGAATTCCAAATTGTTTTTGCGCACCCCGTCCAAGGTCAAAGGGGCTTCCCGCGCGCGAATTGCCATCACCCGGGTGCACACCATCTCGGGAGAAACGTGCAAAGTGAATTGAACCTCAGGAAACCAGACTGCTGAATCGGGTCAGTTCGCCGCGCATATTCCCGAGCATGGCCGCACGCATTTCTTCTCCTTTCCATCCTCTTCCCAGGGTCACCATCAATTTGGTGAGGGCTGCTTCTGTGGTCATGTCCCCCCCAGGGATGACACCGCAATCCCGCAATAAATGCGCCGTGGCATAACGCTCAGGGTGCACGGCACCGTGACCACATTGGCTCACATTGACCAGGACAACACCCCGGTCATGGGCTTCGGATAAAGCGGCTTTCAATTCTGCATTGGACGGCGCATTGCCTGAACCAAAGGTGGACAACACCAATCCCTTCAATTCGGGCCATTCTGTCACGCGTCGAATCAAATTCGCCGGTTGCCCTGGAAACAAGGGCAACCAAGCCACATTGGACTCAAGGATATCCAACAAGCCAAAGTGCTCCGTCGGATCACGGAACATTTGAGCATCATTGTAAATGATGTCGACTCCCGCCTCTGCGAGCGACTGGAAATTCGGACTGATGATGGCTTGCATGGACTCAGCGCTGGCCTTGTGGGTTCGGTTTCCTCGGAACAAGGATGAGCCAAAATAGACGGCGACTTCTTGCACAATGGGCTCACCCAATCGCGACGCAGCGGCGATTTCCACGGCGGCCAGTAAGTTTTCGCGACCATCGGTTCG